>NZ_AP014548.1:2197849-2556884 GCF_000831385.1 Nonlabens marinus S1-08
CAAATGGGACCCTGGAAGTACCACCCCAAAACGAAGCAATTATTACCACCCTTGCAGGAGCAAATGTGGCATCCATAGAAGTAATTGAAGGCGACGAGGTGAAAAAAAACCAAGCCGTTGCCTTTTTATCACACCCCAGTATTATACAGATACAGAGTGATTACTTAAATGCGTACAGCAACAGTCGCTTTTTACAACAAGAGTATGAACGCCAAAAAAGGCTTTATGAAGCTGGTGTGGCATCTGGTATGAATTATCAAAAAGGCACGGCAGACTATGAGGCATCTACCGCAATGGTGAATGGATTGGAAGCTCAGTTGCGACAATATAACATCAATGTGAGTGGTGTTCGCAACGGTACTATTTACCAGCGTGTTGCATTGCGCAGTCCCATTGCAGGTGTTGTAGAAAAGGTTTTCATAAAGACTGGACAATATGTAGAACCACAGACCAACCTAATGGAAATAGTAGATACAGACCACGTTCACGCAGATTTAATGGTTTTTGAAAAGGATGTGGATAAAGTAAAGAAAGGACAAAAGGTACGCTTCAGTATTCAATCGAGGTCAGGAAAAGAGCTGGAAGCCGAAATTTATTCGGTCAGCCAGACTTTTGAGCAAGATCCCAAAGCAGTACACGTACACGCAGAAATTGAGAACAAGGGTGGCGGTCTCATCCCTGGAATGTACATTAAAGGTAGGATTGAAGTTGATAACCAGCAGACGACTGCACTACCTGAAAGTGCCATTGTTACAGAAGCTGGTAAGGATTACGTGTTTAAAGTGCAAAAGGAAGGCGATGCGTGGAGTTTTATACCAGTAGAGGTTACAACCGGCGAGAAAGATGGCGACTGGATAGCCATACGCTTTTTCGAAACCCCAGACCCTAATACCCGCTTTGCCTACAATAATGCCTATTACCTTATGGGAGAGATGAATAAAGGCGAAGCAGAACACGAACATTGATGAATATGGAAAAGACAAGAAAGAAAAATTTAAAAGAAGCCAGAACACTACAGGTTTGGAACGTTATTTACGATGTTATCGAAGTGGTGGTATCGCTTATAGCAGGGTTTGCGGCAAACAGCTCGGCATTGATTGGATGGGGGTTGGACAGCACTATAGAAGTTGTAAGTGCGGCAACGTTGGGCTGGCGGTTGCACGGTGAGCTCAAGGGCATTGATGAAGAAAAAGTAAAACGAAGACAAAAAATCACGCTGAATGTGATCGCAATTTCCTTTACGCTAATTTGTATCTTCATTTCGTATGATTCAATTACCAAGCTCATCACTAGGGAAACCGTAAGCTGGAGCACGATGGGACTGGTCATATTGCTGGTCTCGCTCGTTGTGAATCCTATCTTGATCTATTTCAAAAGAAAATATGGAAAGAAACTGGACAGTCCCGCCTTACTGGCGGATGCCAAGGACACCTTTATTTGCCTGTACCAGACCGTGGTCGTACTTATAGGATTACTATTGGTCAACTGGCTGGGCTGGTGGTGGGCAGATCCTGTAGCGGCATTGCTTATCGTCCCCTATGCTGCAAAAGAAGGCTGGGAAGCCTATAATAAAGCTAAGAACATCAACTATAATATCGTACAAAATGACTGAAATAGAAAGAACCTTAAATGATCATAGCGTGCGTCCCACTGCTATGCGCATATTGATCTATAAATATCTTGCTGAACAAAAGATTGCTCAGGCATTGCTTGATATTGAAACCGCTTTCGCGAAAGCGGAACGCTCCACCATTTTCAGAACATTGAAAACATTTGAAGAAAATGGGATTGTGCACCAGATAGAAGACGGCACTGGAATCACGAAGTATGCGCTTTGTGAGCCAGGTTGTAATTGTGAGATAGAACAAGATTTACACCTGCACTTTCGCTGTAATAATTGCAACGAAACCGTATGTCTTACCGAGCATAAAATTCCGCATATCAACCTGCCAGATGGCTACGTGGCCGAAGATGTAAATCTTGTCGTGACAGGTATTTGTGAAAAGTGTAGTTGCTGACTTTGCACAACGGTTGCGCAATAGTTTCAGTAAATTGTATTATGCAAAAACCCATAATATGATACAGATACTAAATTCAGATAAAGAAAATGTAATTGCAGCTCGCATCACGGGCACAATTTCAAAGAAGGATGTGGAAAAAATCCACCCGCTCATCCACAACATCGTCGAAAAAGGCAAACAAGTAGATTTCTATTTTGAAATGGAAGACTTTGATGGCTATACCCTCAAGGGTTTTTGGGAAGATATAAAGGCAGATGCGGCTCATATTTCAGATTACGGGAAAATGGCATTTGTAGGCGAAAAGAAATGGCAAGAATGGACTGCAAAAGCTACAGATTTCTTCACAAGTTCTGAAGTACGATTCTTTGAACTGGAAAATAAGGAAGTAGCTACACAATGGATCAAGGCATAATATGAAAAAACAAAAACTTGATTTAAAGGACATAGATCCCAAAGAGCACAAAGGCGAGCACAGTCACAACGATGGCCATAACCATAGCAGTCCAGAACAACTGTCTAATTTCAAAACCTACCTGCCGGCTATTTTCAGCTTTGTAATGTTGATTATCGGGATTGCGGTTGATTACTTTGACACCTTCCAGTTTTTTGAAGGTTGGGTAAGAGTGGTTTGGTACACGGTAGCCTACATACCTGTTGGTTTCCCAGTAATTAGGGAAGGTTGGAAAAGTATTAGAAAAGGGGATTTCTTTACCGAGTTCTTCTTAATGTCTATCGCCACATTAGGGGCGTTCGCCATCGGTGAATATCCTGAAGGTGTGGCGGTGATGTTATTTTATGCGGTGGGCGAACTGTTCCAAAATGCAGCGGTCAATCGAGCAAAAGGAAATATAAAAGCCTTACTCGATGTTAGACCTAATGAAGCTTTGGTTTATCGTAGTGGCGATTATGTTTCAGTAAATCCCGAGACGGTTGAAATTGGCGAAAAGATTCAGGTGCGTGTAGGCGAAAAAGTTCCGCTGGATGGCATTCTGCTGTCTGAAAAGGGTTCTTTTAATACGGCTGCCTTGACAGGCGAAAGCAAACCTCATACTATTGCTAAAGGTGATAGTGTTTTTGCTGGAAGTATCAACCTTGATGGTGTAATCGAGATTGAAACCACAAAAGAATTTAAAGACAGTTCCATTGCACGAATTCTGGATATGGTGCAGAATGCAACTGCCAGAAAATCAAAGACCGAACTGTTCATCAGAAAATTCGCAAGGATTTACACGCCAATCGTTGTATTTCTGGCAATAGGACTGACCTTCCTGGCATACTTCTTTGTGGACGATTACGTGTTTAGGGATTGGCTTTACCGGGCGTTGATATTTCTCGTTATTTCGTGCCCCTGTGCGTTGGTCATTTCTATTCCGCTGGGCTATTTTGGCGGATTGGGTGCGGCATCACGAAACGGTATTCTATTCAAGGGTGCATCCTTTCTCGATGCAATGACCCAAGTGAACACGGTCGTAATGGACAAAACAGGAACTGTTACCAAAGGTGTTTTCAAAATTAAGGAAATCAATTCCATCACATTTGAGGAATCTGATTTTATGAAATACCTGATGGCGATGGAAGAACAATCCACACATCCCATTGCAAAAGCGATTCTTGAGTATAGGGCGGACGGTTCAGATTATGAGGCGACTAATGTTTCAGAGGTTGCCGGAAAGGGATTGAAAGGAACGGTCAATGGGAAGACGGTGTTGGTAGGCAACAAAGCGTTGATGACTTCAAACAACATAGAAGTTCCTTCGGAAACGGATGGTATCGTAGAATCAATTGTAATGGTGTCTATTGATGGGAAATTTGCAGGTTATGTAACCATTGCAGACGAACTAAAGGATGATGCCCATCTGGCCATTAAACAAATTCGGGATTCAGGAATCACCAAAATTATAATGCTATCAGGCGACAAGGACTCTATTACGCAGCAAGTTGCAAAAGAGTTAAACATCGATTGGGCAAAAGGTGGGTTGTTACCAGAAGATAAACTGAATGAAGTCGAAGAACTCAAAAAACAACCTGATACGAAAGTTGCATTCATAGGCGATGGTATCAACGATGCACCTGTTTTGGCAGCAAGTGGTGTAGGTATCGCCATGGGTGGTTTAGGAAGCGATGTCGCCATTGAAACAGCCGATGTTATCATCCAGACCGACCAACCGAGCAAGATTGCAAGAGCGATTAAAATTGGTCGTTCCACACGCAGAATCGTATGGCAAAATATTGCGCTTGCATTTGGTGTAAAAGTCATTGTTTTGATATTGGGTGCTGGTGGGCTTGCGACAATGTGGGAAGCCGTATTTGCTGATGTAGGTGTTGCTTTGTTGGCTATTCTTAATGCTGTTAGGTTGCAGAAGATGAAGTGGGAATAACTGTATTGTCAAAATAATTGAAATTAAATGAAATAAAATTGATTTTTCCTACGGGAACACTTTATTAAATACCTTTAACCAAACACAAACTATATGGTTAAAGAATTACTCGATGCGTTTCTCAAATACAAAGAAGACATCAAACCCCTTATGGATACGGATTTATCAGATCCTTTAAATATCAAAAAGGGTTTAGCGCTCAGTACCAAAAGCATGCATTTTTTGCGCCGCTTGATCCGGGATAAGAAATTTCCAACCATAGAGGAGGAGATTGAGTTTTTTAAACATACCAAACCATTTATCAACGGACGGATTATTTATTTTTCTACGTTGTATAATTTCCAACTCACAAGAAAAGCAGGGTCTATTAAAAAGAGACAAAATTGTATTGATAGGGAGTTGGAAGGCATACAGCTGTTGATACATCGCATTCCAGAATTTTACGGGTACCACCGCACCAATGATACACGTCTCGATGAGTTCTATTTCGTGAGAGGACACGAAAAGTTAGACCTCATCTCTGATCCGTCCTACCATTATACGGATCCAGATTTTTCTACCAGTCACGACATCTCTGTTTCTCAAATTATTGCTTACGATCTACTGACGTTGTATTTCAATAAAGAATTAGAAACACTCAGGCGCATCGAACTCAATCTCAAAACAGAGCCCGAAAGTCCCGCCATCCTTCACGACCTTTCCTGGACCGCTTCTAAAACCGATTTGGTGGAGGTGATCTATGCCTTACAGGCATCTGGAGCTATTCGCGACGGCAGGGCAGAGATCAAGAAAATGGCTCAGGTTTGTGAGACCCTATTCAATCTCGACTTAGGAAATGTGTACAAAACGTATTTAGAAATCAAATCGCGAAAATCTGATAAAACCTTCTTTTTAAACCAACTCAAATCCAGTTTAGATGCGAAGATCCTCAGCGAAGAGGAAAAATACTAAACCCTTAATTACCATCACTTTGAAATTTTCATAGTGTTAAAGTTCTTCGGTACCTGTTCGGTAGTACCGAAGAATTCATATCAATTTAAAGCAGCTTTGTCCAACGAATGTCAAATCAGTGGAAAGGAGCTGCTTTAAAAATGATAACCTGGTGGCTCCTTTTTTTAAAACTTCAAATCTATGCCAGCAGCTATTATTACCACAGACGATCTACACGATTTCAAATTAGAACTTATAGCCGAATTCAAAAAGATCATCGAGCAACCCGCTTCAAAATACGTTAAGAAATACCTCAAGTCCGCTGAGGTAATGGAACTACTTCAGATCAGCCCAGGAACCTTGCAAAACATGCGCATCAATGGAACGCTACCTTATTCAAAGGTGGGCGGGATCATTCTTTACGAGACAGAGGCCATTCAAAAAGTACTGGAGGACAATCGTGTGAATAACCAATAGGAAAATTTGTCCATTTTGATTCATGATGCAAGAAGTCAATTACATCCTACACCTCAACGCAGTATTTAAATTGTTTCAGGAAGATGGAAGGTTAAACCCAACGCATATCAGTTTGTATCTGGCCTTGTTTCAATTATGGAATCATCATCGCTTTCGCGGAAGCTTTCACGTGAACAGAGAAGATGTAATGAAGCTATCTAAAATCGGGTCCAAATCCACCTATCATAAGTGCCTGCGGGAATTGCACAATTACAAGTATTTGATTTATGAGCCATCCCACAATCCATTCAAAGGGTCAAAAATTAAGATGCTCAAATTCAGTTCCCGCGAAGGCGGGAATCTCTTGGAGTCAGACAAACAAATTGATTCAAATCCAACTGTCCCATATTCAAGACAAGTAGTGGGACAAGTGGTGGACTTAGGTGTCCCAAATCAAGGACAAGCACTGGTACCTTCTAATAAACATATACAAACTAATAAAAACAGCTTTAAACTAACCAAGCCAAAAAATGAAAATGAAGTTTTAGAATTTTTCAAAAAAGAAAAGTGGCCAGAGATGGAGGCGCAAAAATTTTACAACCATTACCAATCCATCGGTTGGAAAATAGGAGGGAAGATCAAAATTGAGAATTGGCACGCTTCCGCGAAAAATTGGATGCTCAAAGCTGACGAGATCAAACAAGAAAAACAAGTGTCCCATTTACGGGACAACTCTAACATTCCCCCTCTGGGGGAACCAAAGGGGGCTAACAACCTCCACACCACCCGAAACAAGAACTACAATCAACCCCTTTAATTCCCGCGCAGGCGGGAATCTTTAAAACCTACCACCGAAGTCATCCCGCGTTCATCGCGGGACCGCTTTAATCAAACCACAATCACAAACATACCACCATGACAAACCTCGCCACCACTTTCAATCCAAACACCCCTCACATCATCTACGAGGGTGGTTTGGAATACCGTTTGGGCACCTTGGAAGGAAATCTCATTCAATACGATTTTGCCAAAGTCGTTAAATACTTAGGCGTAAAAGGCAAGCTACTTTTTGGTAAAGATTTCAAACTCTATGATGAGGATAAAGAACTACTCTTAAAACTAGCCAGCTATTTTGTAGGTGATGAGAGTTCCTGCAGCAAGTATGATCTGGAAGTAAGTAAAGGACTTTTACTAACCGGTCCCGTAGGTTGCGGAAAGACAACTCTGATGAGGTTACTCCCTCACTTAACGCCCCACCGTCGTGCCTACGAATTCATGCCCTGCCGCAACATAACTTTTGGTTTCAATCATTTAGGCCACAAAATCATTGAGGACTATGCCACCACAAAACCCTATTGTTTCGACGATCTAGGCGTAGAACAAACCGGCAAGCATTTCGGCCAGGACTGCAATGTCATGGGAGAAATCCTAATCTCCAGATATGAAATATTCAAGAATCTTACACCTCACAACAATTCCCCCTCTGGGGGATTAAAGTGGACAAGGGGCCAAGGGGCTAGGGGATTAAAGGGGTCTTTAACCCACGTCACCACAAACCTCAACGCTGACGAGCTCCAAGAGAAATATGGCGAACGTGTACGCTCACGAATGCGCGAAATGTTTAACCTGATTTCGTTTGATGAGAATAGTGTTGATAAAAGAAAGTAATAATCTCACTCTTTATAGCGAAATTGGGAGTTGCATACCATACCCGTATTTGATATCTAACTCTCACGATCTATTTCTTCAGTGCCCAATATTCTGAACCACCTTCCTCAATGATTCTAGACACCAAAGCTTCAGTCTTGTTTGCAAAGGGAGTTGTATACAGGAATTGAAATAGATCAACCCACATACCTCTCAGGTATAAATATTGTTCGGATGATTTATTTCTGATCGTTCCATTGAGAATTAACAGTTCGCAAATCTCAAGTACCTGTTCGGGACTCCGTTTCGCAAAAGACATAAGCTGTCCTTCTAAGGGGTGTAAAAAAGATAGTTTGCCATCTGTTGATTTGAGAGTGGACAGAATTAGCTCGATCTGTGTATCCATACTCAATAAAGAACTTTTATTCGAAACCCAGAAAGAAAAACATTCAAGGATTTTCTGTTCCGGTCGATGATCAAGGTATCGATGCCACAAATCTTTTAAAGATTGAGATATACCTTCTGGTAGCTTTGAGCTTGAGCTATGCTCTTCATCAATGATGTGGTGCCCTATCAGATCGATAAATCGTGAGTTTGATTTACTACAACCTTTTTCAAAAAATAGATCTACAATCTGTTCGGCTTTATTACCTGTTGCTGCGTAAACGAAGTAATTCATCATATGCGTAGCAATGCCAGTATCAAATGATCCACTGTATTCTCTGTCAGTTTCTGGTACAGGAGGATTTGTAATCCAGTAAACGTACGCGTCTTGATACATCGGTAATTCAAGATATCCAGTCCATGGACTTTGCCTTAAAAATCCTATCCAAACCTGAAGTCTTAAAACATAGGGGTACGATTCAGACCATAAATGTTTCGTTTGGTGAAGTAACCACGATCTATCCAGATTGAATATGGTGCAGGTGTAGAACCCAAACATAAAATGCAATGCTCTGGTTTTTTCATTATAAATGAAATCTTTAAGTGTTGACTGCCATCTTTCAGCTGGATGAATATGCTGAAAGCGACTTTCATTCAAATGCGTTAGAAAATTCATATAAGACATGAAAGCTCTACCACGAATTGAACTTAAGGCAAGTGCTTGGGCATCCCATGCAAGTGAAGGCCCTCCCGCTTTTGAAACAGTTTTTTGTGTGGTTGATAATTCCTCGTCGGTTGGTTTAGGATCCTCATGAAGTAGCATGATTTCTAGAATCTTGCCTAACTGCTCTATACTGGTTGGATTTGTACTCGAATCGATAAAGTTTGAAGATGGCTCTACCAGTTGCGCTACAAGATCTCGCACCCGTGAAAATATCATCTCCTTAGTGGTCAAATCATGAAACCTTGATTGAAAATCCTCAGAATAGGTTACATCTACCAATTTGTCCTCTTTGTATAATGACAAAACTTCGGCAACAAAATCAAGAACTAGCTCTTGATCTTCTTCTATTAGAGCCCCACGAAAACATTCCACAAGTCCATCCAATATGTGATAAACGTACGTGAGCGTTATTTTCTCTGGTTTTAAAAAATCTTTCAGTCTAGGCAAATATTCAGAGGCACGTTCTTTCATGTCTTGAGCTATTAATTTGCCCAGACCCGATGCGTTGATAGGTCGTAGAAATGATTTTGACCTCCTTCTTTTGATAATTTTTTCAGGATGCCATTCCTTTTCTATTTTTTCTATCAGTTCATTAACTGGGAGCTTTGCTAGGTCTAGCTTGTTTATGGGCGATTGATCGAGTACCATACCCCCAGTGACTGTACTTATTGAAGGTGTTGGTTTGTAATTCTCGATCAATTCAATTCCCTCATGAGCCAATTCATTTAGCTGTTCAATGCTTAAAAATTCTTGAATGGCAGAAAAAACAGGTGTGGCATAAACTATTTTACGATGTGAATTTTCTGATTCTTTATTAAAGTACAATAGGTAGTTCTGGAAGATTTTCTTTTTTTCCTGATCGTTGAGTCTGGGATAATGTTTGCTAATAGTTAAACCGTATTCAGCGCCAGAGAGAAATTCAGTGGGTTCATCAAAATGCGTAAAGCGAACAGATTCCTCTACAAAGAGGTCATTGTAGCACATACCTGCCATACCAATCAAATGATATCTCAATTTCCAGCAAATGGGAGAATCGGGTAGTTCATTCCAAATAAGTGAAATATCTTCTGTTTCTGTGGATGCTGCGATAACCCTTTCAGCAAGATGCTTATAACAAAGCAGCAATTTTTCAATAATTTCTGTGTCGTAATCGATGATTGCAGAATGAACATCGGTGGAAACAACATCAAAACTTAAAAAGTTAATAGCATCTTGATAAGGAAAAATAGCTGCTTCATGACTTTCAAGGCATAATCCATTATTAAAAATTTTGCACAGCAATTTGAGTGTGTCAACGGTATGTGCGCTTGGGGTTTCTAGTAAACCTACCAAAGTTTGTTCGGTCGTTGTAACCGCATAATTGAAGGGATTAAACCCTCTGCGTGACCAAGGGTCGTATTTTGTAGGCATTGATGAGTCTACCGCAAACCTAACTTTCAAATAAAGAATAAAATGATTCCAGTTCCCAGTTTCGACTATATTCTCAGCGAGATTTTCCAATAGGTAGTCGGAACGATCTTGTACGTTTTTGAATGACCATGGTGGCGTATCTAACATTTTTAATAAAGCCTCTCTATTGTCGCCTTGAATATATGCAAGAGATCGAATCAAACTATGTCTAGTTGCGGCTGGATCAGCATCTTTGGCAACTCTATAATTCAAAAAAATAGAAGCAATCATGTCTGGAGCCTTGCTGGCAAGTCGTTCAAGTGAAAAAAGCTCAAACGCTAGCCATTGATCCAGTTCAAAATGTTTTACGGACCACTGCAGGTCATCGTAAAAGCCATGCTCGATGAGTACAGATAGCGATTCAGGTGTCACGATGGAATAGAAATACTGCGCTGCATCTAGACTTTTAGTAATATAATTCTTGTTAGCTTCAATATCTGCGATTTCTGGTTCCGCATTTCCAAATTTCAGTACTAACTCGCCTAGACGCTCGTGAACATCTAATTGCCTGAATAGAATTTTATAAAGTTCATCTTCAAATTCATGAACCAGTCCATCATAATCCGATTCTGAAACCTGATCCTTAGGATTGGGTTTGTTCAAATAGTGATGGGCGATATCCGAGAACATATTATAGATCTTTCCTAATTTATTCAAATGTTTGATCTCATTTTTTCTGGTCCCAAACATTTCAAATAGGACTGATTTCTTATCTGTGCCGTTAGGAAACTGAATGAATTTAGATTGGTGCAATACATGGTAAAAGATTTCTCTAAAAGAATGAGCTGATTGAGACATCCAGTCTGGATTTGCTCTCAGGTTAGGTTGCATTGCAAACAAACCGCCCTTATAAAGCTTACTTGCGCTAAAGGGAATATTGTATTGATCAAATAGCTTATCCAGACGCTGGGCAATAAATGTTTGCCTGTCAGTTAAGGTTGTTGTTTGATAAATATTTGATAAAGCTTGATCTAAGGCCATTTAAACAGTATATGGGATAAGCGGATATTCTAAATGAGTACTGCATTATGCTCGATCTTGAATATTCAAAATATAGATAAGATTGTTTCCGCTTTCGCGAAAGCGAAATAGGCAACAATCATCACTACCCTAAAATACAGTATATTTTTAATATAAATCACGTACATTTCACTATTCAAACTAGATCATGATGAATCGGATCAAGGAAATCCTCGAGGACAAAGGTATCAAACAGGTATGGCTGGCACAGCAGCTTGATAAAAGCTACAACGTGGTCAACGGCTATGTACAGAACCGCGCACAGCCCAGTCTGGAGGTGCTTTATGAAATCGCACGCATACTGGATATTGACCCCAAAGAACTATTAATTACCCCTAAAGAGCAACAGTAAGAGATGGACGGTACAAGCCTAACACCACAGGAAATAAAACTACAGCAGCTCAAGGAGCTGCTACCAGAAGCCTTTAGCGAGGGAAAAATAGATTGGGAAAAACTACAGCTCACGCTGGGTAGGGACATTAACTTAAGCAATGAGCGCTATTTACTCAATTGGGCAGGAAAGAGCGATGCCTTTAGGGCACTGCAAACACCAGCCACGCAAACGCTCATACCTCTCAAGGAAGAAAGCATCAATTTTGAGGAAACAGAGAATATTTTTATCGAGGGCGAGAATCTTGAGGTACTTAAAGTATTACAACGAAGCTACTTCAATAAGGTCAAGATGATCTATATAGATCCACCCTACAATACGGGTAACGATAGTTTTATCTATCCAGATAAGTTTAGCGAGACTAAGGACGATTATCAAAAGCGTGTGGGCGATAAGGACGAGGACGGTTATATGACCAAGGAAGGCCTCTACCATAAAAACAGCAAGGAAAACGGTCAGTACCACAGCAACTGGCTCAATATGATGTATCCACGCTTGTTTTTGGCAAAAAATCTATTAAAGGATGACGGCGTGATTTTCGTATCGATTGATGATAATGAAGTGCACAATCTTCGTATGTTGATGAACGAGATTTTTGGAGAAGAAAACTTAATGGGCCAGCTTTTATGGAAACGTAGACAAAATGCAGATAGCAGAAATCAATCAAATGTTTCTACCGATCACGAGTATATTTTAGTCTATTCAAAAAGCTCATTAGCATCCTTCGTCGGAAAAGAAATTGATAAATCTAAATACAAAAACCCAGATAAAGACGAAAGAGGACCTTGGGCAAGTATAGATTTATCAGGATTGGCAACTAAAGACCAACGACCAAATTTACATTATGATATAGTAGATCCAGAAACAAATATCTCTTATCCTCCAAATCCTCGAAGAGGTTGGTCTAAATCTAAATCGAATGTTGAGGAAATGATCGCAGATGGAAGAATATTATTTCCAAAGTTACCGTCCGGAAGACCGAGGGAGAAAAAATTTGTGAAAGATCTGCAAAAGGATCGTACCGGTTTTTCCACTTGGCTCAATTCAAAAATAGTTGGCTACACCACAAATGGAACTAGACAAGTATCAGCTTTAATGGAAGATAAAATTTTTGATTTTCCTAAACCTGTTGCTTTAATTTCATTATTTATTGAACAAATAACTAAAACAAAGGAAGAAGATATTGTATTAGATTTCTTTGCAGGATCGGGTACGACAGGGCAAGCATTATTAGATACAAATGCAGCAGATGATGGCAATAGAAAATATATATGTGTTCAGCTTCAAGAAAGAACATCAGAAAAAAGCGAAGCCTTTAAACAGGGCTACAAAACAATTGCTGATTTAGCAAAAGAACGCATTCGACGTGCCTCATCAAAAATCCAAAATGAAAATCCAGATTATAAAGGCGACCTCGGTTTTAAAGTCCTAAAACTGTCAGACAGCAACTTTAAACAATGGCGCCAGCTGGACGTCAAGGATGAAAAGGCAATCGAAAAGCAACTGGATATGTTTGTCGATCCAGTAAGTGAGAATGCCGTCATAGAAAATATAGTATATGAGTTGCTTCTCAAGTCAGGAAAGGATCTCAACAGTAAAATCACTCACAAGGATAGTCTCTATATTATAAATGACAATGAGCTGGTTATGATGCTGGAGCAAGCCACAGAAGAAACGGTAAAGACAGCAATCAAACTCAAACCAATTAAAGTAATTGCTCTGGACAAATTGTTTAAGGGCAACGATCAGTTAAAAACCAATACGGCATTACAAATGAAGGATGCAGGTATTGAATTTAAAACCATATAAAGATCAATCTAATTCCAAAACTATGTTAGATCGTATTAAAATCAAGGGCTACAAGTCAATCCGTGATCTGGATATAGATCTGGAAATGATCACATTGCTCATAGGAAGCAACGGCGTTGGAAAATCTAATTTCATTTCGTTCTTTAAATTGGTCAACAACATTTACGAGCAAAGACTTGAGCAATATTCTTTAAAACAAGGCATTGACAATCTTTTGTATTATGGTCGTAAAAATACAGATCTCATAGAGGGATATTTGAATTTCGGGAAAAACGCTTACCGTTTCAAATTAGAGCCTCAAGAAACTGGCTCTTTTTTCATAACTCAAGAAGATAGTATTTACCACAATGCACCTAACAATCATTCATTTTGGAATCAGAACACCAAAGAGAGCGGTATTAAAACTTCTAATAGCATACGGGATAGATATTTACGTGAACACTTAGAAACCTTTAAAATCTATCATTTTCACGATACCAGTCCAAGCGCCCCATTACGTACGCCGGCAAATATTAATGACAACAGAATATTGAAGGAAAACGGCGATAATCTTGCGGCCTATTTGTACTACCTACAGGAAAAGCACCCTAAAAGTTTTAAACGTATAGAGAAAACCATTGCCAGTATTGCCCCATTTTTTGAAAGATTTAATTTGGAACCAGACAGGCTAGACGAAACACGTATCAAATTGATATGGAACGAGGTCGATCAACCAGATACCTATTTTGATGCCAGCCATCTATCGGATGGTAGCTTACGCTTTATGGCGCTTACGACATTGTTACTACAGCCTGAATTACCACAAATCATAATCATTGATGAGCCTGAATTAGGCTTGCATCCAGTAGCGGTAAATAAACTCGCAGGGCTTATTAAAAGTGCCGCTGCAAAGGGTTGTCAAGTAATCGTTTCTACCCAATCGGTCAACCTCTTAAACAATTTTGAACCAAAGAACATTATTACGGTGGACAAGGTAGATAATCAATCCAGTTTTGACCGTTTGGACAATAATGACTTGGACAGATGGCTGGACGATTATTCTATGGGCGAATTGTGGACCAAAAGTATCATTAAAGGCCAGCCACAATGAGAAGAATAGTAATTATTGTAGAGGGCGATACAGAAGAGGCTTTTGTAAACACGATGCTGCAACCCTATTTTATACACAAAGGCATCGTTGTGAATTGTTTTAAAATCAAGCATACAAAAGGTGGATTGACTAAATATTCACACTTCAAAAAGGACATCATTAAAACGGTCTATGAAAACAACGTGGTAATATCCAGTCTCATAGATTTTTATGCCTTACCAAAAGATTTTCCTCGTTATGATGAAGCAACAGCCATTGTAAATAAGAGCGACAGATTGTTATTTCTTGAAAATGCCATACGTGAAGATATTGAGCAGACACAAGGAGGATCATTTGCAAACCTATTCCCTTACATCCAGCTGCATGAGTTTGAGGCATTAGTATTCTCATCCATCACAGGTATTCAAGCACTTTTTGAAGAAGATGAAGCAAATATCACACAAATACGAACGATCATTAATGGTCATAATTCGCCAGAAGATATCAATGATAGTCCAGAAACGGCACCGTCAAAACGCTTATTGAATCTGATAAGCGGTTATAATAAAATTGTGGACGGCGTATTAATCTTAGATGAAATAGGCCTTCCTGTAATTATTGAAAAATGTCCACGCTTTCACTGGTGGTTGAATGAATTAGAACGTAGAGCAAGTTTATGAAATTAGAATTTGAAGCATCCTTACCCTACCAAAACGAAGCGCGCAAAAGCGTGATCGATCTATTTGAAGGCCAGCCTAAAGAAGATGCTGCGGTAAATAACAATGTTTATCAAGGCACTCAACAGTCACTCATTGTAGGTGTGAGCAACAACCTCATTTTGTCTGAAGAGCAACTGCTTAAAAACCTAAAAGCTATACAAGAACGCAATGAGATAGAAGCCTCAAAAAAGCTGGACGGTATGAACTTTTCAATAGAGATGGAAACCGGTACAGGTAAAACCTATGTGTATCTGCGTACCATTTATGACCTCAACGAGCAGTATGGTTTTAAAAAGTTTGTCATTGTGGTACCATCGGTGGCCATACGTGAGGGTGTATTGAAAAACTTGGAAATAACGCACGACCACTTTCAGAACATCTATGAAAAGGAACCCATACATTTTCAGGTATATGAGAGCAAGAATGTAAGCAGTCTAAAGGGTTTTGCAAACGGTAATACGATTGAGATAATGGTTATGAATATTGACGCTTTCGCGAAAGATGACAATATTATAAATCAACCACACTATAAAACCAATGGGTTAAAACCAGTAGAGTACATCAAGAGCACAAACCCCATCGTGATTGTGGATGAACCACAAAATATGGAAACCGACAAACGTCGGGAAGCTATTGAAAATTTAAATCCATTGTGCACAATTCGCTATTCTGCAACGCATAGAAACATGTACAATCTCGTCTATAACTTAAATCCAGTAAAGGCTTATGACCTTGGTTTGGTAAAGCAGATTGAAGTAGATAGCGTGATGGAAGAAAATGCAGACAACGCGGCTTATGTAGCGGTCACATCCATTGTCGCAGCAAAAAGAGGTGTCTCAGCCAAAGTCGCTATAATGACCAATACAGACAATGGTGTTAAAAAGAAAACAGTCACGGTAAAAACAGGAAGCGATCTATACAAACTATCCAACAACCGTGAAATTTATAACGAAGGTTTCATTATAGAAGAGATTGATGCAGCCAATAATTGCATTTCATTATCGAACGGAAATATCATCTATAAAGGTGCGTCCCAAGGCGGTCTCAATGAGGAAGTGATGAAATTTCAGATGCGTAAGACGATTGAAGAACACCTTAAAAAAGAAAAGAAATTTCTCGATTTAAAAGATGAGGATGGAAACCCTGAAAAGATAAAAGTACTCTCATTATTCTTCATTGATAAAGTAGCGAACTACAGGAGTTATGATGCAAATAGTAATGCCCTCAAGGGAAAGTTTGCGTTGTGGTTTGAGGAAATTTATAAGGAGCTTGTCGCAAAAAACACATTCAAAGAATTAGATCGTTTTGATATCAATGATATTCATAACGGCTATTTCGCAAGCGACAAAAAAGGCAAATGGAAAGATACGGCAGACACCGCAAGATCAAAAGAAAGTGCTGATGCAGCAGACACCTACAACCTTATTATGAAGGATAAGGAGCGCTTACTGGATATAAAAAACCCATTGCGATTTATCTTTTCACATTCCGCTTTACGAGAAGGTTGGGATAATCCAAACGTGTTTCAAATCTGCACGTTGAATGAAACCAAATCTGAAATTAAGAAGCGACAGGAAATAGGCCGTGGTTTGCGATTGGCGGTCAATGATAGTGGTAAGAGGAATAAAGATAAAAATGTCAATAGGTTAACCGTAATTGCAAATGAGAGTTATGAAGATTTCGCGAAAGCACTACAAAAAGAAATAGAAGACGAGTGCGGTGTTTCCTTTTCTGGAAGAATCAAAAACAAAAGGGAACGAACCCCAATTGAGTACAGAAAAGGATTTGAAGCAGATCCCAAATTCTTGACACTTTGGGAAAAAATCAAGCAGCATACGACGTATCGTGTAGATTATAACACGGATAATTTAATAGAAAAAGCTGCTGAAGTATTGAAGGAGTTACCCGAAATTAAAGCACCTTCCATAAGATCAGTAAAAGTCGGTATTAAAATGGATGCTACTGGTGTAGATACAATGTATGCCAGTGAAGGCTTTCAAAGTTATGACCTGAAAAATTGGCTTATACCAGATGTTTACGAATACATCCAGGATAGAACAGACCTTACCAGATCCACAATAGCTGCCATTCTTAAAAAATCAGGTAGAATGAAAGAGATATTGATCAATCCTCAGCTTTTCCTAGACTTAAGCACACAGGCCATACGACGCACATTATATGAGCTAATGATCAAGGGTATTAAGTATGAAAAAATTGCTGGAAGCGAGTATGAAATGCGCCGTTTTGAAGCGCAAGAACTGGAGATTTACGTCAACGACTTTACCTATACAGTTACCGATGAGAGTAAAACTATTTATAAAGAGTATATCCCATTAGATTCCAAAGTAGAAAGCCAGTTTGCTGCAGATTGTGAATCCAGCGAGAATGTTCAATTCTATTTCAAATTACCTTCTTGGTTTAAAATCCCAACGCCTATAGGAACCTATAATCCAGATTGGGCAGTAATTTTACAAAATGACGCTAAAATATATTTTGTTGCAGAAACTAAGGATACAGGAACCAATGAAGTAGATGTAACAAAACTACACTTAGACGAGCAACTTAAAATAAGGTGTGGAAAGGCACATTTTAAAGAGCTGGACAATGTTGCCTATAAGGTCGTGCGAACTGTTGGGCAATTGAGAGGATAAGGAACCAAATTAATAAAATGTACCCTTCAAATAAATCAGAGCAATGGCCAATCCTATTTCATTTATTAAGCGAGTGCTATTAGGGTATAAGAAGCCAAAGTATAAGTTGATTCAAATGAACTGGAGCATGGTGCAAAAACTAGACTTCTCGCTAGCCACTAAAAATCCAGATGGAAGTACGTCTATTGAATTGACTAAACCACATCCATCGTTTATTAAATCCAAGTTCTCAAAACAACATTTGTCCGAAAATGAGGTTTTGGATTGGATTATTGGTAAAAAACATCTGTATATGCTAATAAACGAAATATTCTATGATTTGAATAGACCTATTTATTCAGCTTTAGAACTCAGAGAACCTTACGTAGATCCTAAATCAATACCTGGAGATCTTGATATGGTCTTATTTCAAAATCCAGACCATGCTATAGGTTTTGAATGTAAAGTAATCAAATTTGATCACGAAAAGCGATTGAATAATTTAGAAAATTCCAGTAGAGCTTTTAACAAACTAAAAGGTATCGATAAAGGCTGGAAACAATTGGATGGTTATAACAAGTTAGGGTTTCACAAGACGTATTTGTTATTGATAATCCTGGATGATCAAAGTTCTAATAAGGCCGAAGGCCAGATATCAAGAAGAATACATAACAAAATTGTAACGGATTTGGATTCACTTAATAAAGAAAGTCAATCAGGGATTTTAATCTACTACATCAGTCAAATTACTCCCTACGAGTTTAATGTACAAAACATAGTAAGACTTGAGAAATACAAAGAAGCGATACCTTCAGTTCAAAAAGAGAGTCTAACTACACTAATTATTGACCGTTTAAAGGATTTTGATAAATTAAGCTATTGATCAATCCCCCACCTCCGGCACTTGCCAGCTCATCATTCATTACCTCATTCCGCAAGCTGCATTCGTGCATTCATTCTTCACTAACAAGAGCCTACGGTTCCGCGCAGTACAGGTAGGTATTATTTTGGAACATGAGAGCATGTGCAGCAGTACCATAAGATCTTTACTCATTAAATAAGTTTATTGCAACTTAAGACCTACCAGTACTCTTTGCCTTTGCGCGCGCATTACATACGGTTTAGTCATGCTTCCAAACTTCAGTAATTCTAGGAGCATCCTGCAAGGCAGGTAATAAGGTGTGCTCCATTCATTCCATTTTGTTCCATAAAACATCCCTGCAAGGGGCACATTTAAGGTCTTGTCATCCTGAACTCGTTTCAGGATCTTCTAGTTGCTAGGAAGATCTAGGTTTCAATCCCCTTGCAAGGACCGCCGCCACTTCCAACGCGCCATCCAAAGAGCGCGGCTTGTTTTATTCCACACATTCCATTCATTACGCACTCGCGTCTACTGTTGCCCCTTTAAAACCCAGTTAGGTAACGCGCCAAAGGCACGAATGCATTTTAAAGGGTCAACCGCCGCTTATCGTTTTGCGAGCCTGCGTATCGCAAGGGCTTCCCGGGTGTCACATTTTTTGACAAGTCAATTCATCACTAACAATAGCAATAACGGTCGTCAGCCGTGCCGTGAAAAAACGGCACCACTTCCTCCCTAAAGAGTAAGAGCTGCTAGCCTTAAAAGAATAAGTAAGTCATCAAATTTTGAATTCCTCTAGGAATTCAAAACAAAAAGTCCCCTCTGGGGATTAGGGGCCAGCAGCACTTACCATTATAACAACATCAAAACACCCCTCAGCCGATCAAAAAACTGCGCCACCCTCGTGTAAACATAGCCGTGAGCACCCTCCAGCCTTAAAAAATTAACGTTGGCGTCAGCTCACGAAAATAAAAAGTCTTCTCTGGGGATTTAGGGGCATAGGGGCTTGGCTTCCAGGTGCCCACTCACGGCACCCTTGCTCATCTCGCAGGCGGCTCGCGCCTTTGGATTACCTGCTTAAAAGTATTCATAAATTGTAACAAACAAAATTGAATATTATGAGCCTTGACAAATATCATTTATCCAAAAAAGGGGAGAACTGGCAACTAAAAAAGGAAGGCAATCAGAGAGCAACAGAAACCTTTGAGGGTACAAAATCTGATGCAATTAAAGAGAGCTCTGCACATTTGAAAAAAGGAGAAGGAGCGTCCCTTAGAATTCATAAAACTGATGGTAAAATCCAGGAAGAACGTACTTATCCACGCTCTAAAGATCCGAAAAGCAGTAAAGGATAGAATAAAAAAAAGTAAACAAAGGTAGTCGGCTTCCCTCGGCCAGCGCTATGATGTAGTAAAGTTCAAGCCACAGGTTTTGAAAAAAATAGCACGCCAAAGGGCAGTTCTATTTTTTTCAAATGTTCATTCAAGCGTGCGATTTTTTCCAAAAAACTTGACAACATCGCCACGCCTTCAATCCTTTTGCTTTCTTTTTTTTGTTTTTCTTTTAAAAGTCATTTTAGTTGGGCTTGGCGGTCTGCCAAATCACCCTGCAAAGAAAAGACCTCAAGATTTCTCAGGAGGTCTTTATAATAAGTACGAATGTCAATTGTTTTTTCGCTTTCGCGAAAGCGATTTATTCCTTCCTCGCAATAGCCTGCTAGTAATCCTGTCTTTCAAATAAATCTTTAGTAGTAGTGAAACTAAAAAACTGATCACCGCTCCAATAACGGCCATCACCACCGAAGTGATCAAATCGTCAGTATCGAAAGACGGAAGAACAGCTGCGATAGCACCACCCAAAGTTCCTGCCTTGATCGATAGATACTTTACAGGCATAGCTAGTAAGTCTTGTCTTTCAAAAACTGTTTCCTAGTCGCTTCTTCTTCCTCTTTGGCCAGCCGATCGTTGAGGTCAGCTCCAAGATTTTTGGAGTTTTCTAAAGCTTTCTCGTCTGCGATCACTGCTTGACTAACGGCTGTGGCCACGGTACCGGCAACGGTCAGATAGGTCGCTATGGCGACCATGGTTGCGGGCAATGCAATTGGTGCAGCAATTACGGCACCGCCAGCGGTAGCGAGAGCGATTCCTATATTCCGCAGAATCCGAAAAAATCGCGGTGTAGGTTTGGAGTAACGTTCTATAATATTCATGATGTTAAGATGTTAGGATGTTATGATGAGTGTAACTTTTTGGTTGAGGTCATAAGTTTGATGACAGAGCGACAGCAACTTGGTTAATGCCGCTTTAGAGGACCAACCTTGACCAATTCCGATCAATTGAGAAACCGGAGCCAGACAGCCGCGCAGTTCCTTTTCTGCATTATTTGCAGGATGAATCAAAATCAAACTGCGGTTGTAGACGTCCGAAACGTGCAAATGATTCCCAAAACGTTTAGACACTCTCGGGATCACGTTATAACTACCTTCTGGAATACAAGAGATTTCCTTTTTGTTGTCTTTCCACGGCAGTTCAATCATAAAGCAGATCAGGACACCATTAATAAAAAGAGCACCATTGGTGCCCTTTTCAAAATAGCTTCGTTTCAGAAGAAGATCCATGTTATACGGTATCTACTGTGGCTACAGATAGCGCATTGTAAGCACCATTCTTAAGCGGATACATCTGTCCGTTCACTTCCTGGTAAAACTCGATCCCAACAACTTGAAGAATCGGTAGTTCAGAACCTGCAGGAAGGGCAACCGCAAGATTGATAGGAGCTGTGTCCGCACCATTGTAGGGAAGAATAGCAGTTTCCGCACTTTCAAAAGTGGAGGTCTCGTTAATAAAGTCCAGCTCTGCAGCACCAGTCGTTACCTTAAAGTGGGTCGTCCCACCAGGAGCCGCAATCCGAATCGTAGGTGAAAAAGCTGCCATGGTCAATCCCACATCTCCTGTATCACGATCTAATGTGGTTGCATAGGGAGCAAACAAGGTGGACCCTAGTTTCCCATTAAGGTTGAATTCAAAACCTTGAAGAACACTCATATCTCCATCCTGAACCGTTCTAAGTCCACGCTCATTAATTGCGTCGGTTTTGGTAACTGCCACCAGACTTTTTGTGAGTCGGCTAACGACTCGTTTGTCCTTTGCATTCTGCAAAAGCACTCGAATCGCATTGCGAATCACCTTGCCACCGTTTCCAGCACGTCCAAATTCAGATCCATTCTCTCGCGTTCTCTGGAACGCAGGATCATTTGCGATACGAGAAGCATCTACGCCACCTTTGGTGCGCGCCAGATGGCCATCGCCGCTTTTGTAGAAAGAAATATCTCCTAGAGTCCCTTTCAGTTTAATAATACCAGTTTGCCTAGCCATAATTCATTGATTTTTTTGATTACGGAACAAATCAAGTTAGATTTACTTAGAGAAATAAATAGCAACCTACATCCCAGCCGATTAGCACGATTTTTGCCAATTGTTCTTGTATTAATGAAGTATAGATTCCTTAGGGATAAAGTATGGATAGGGTATAACAATGAAGATTTTAAGAGCCTGCATATTTCCAAAAGACGTTCACTGCCTCACCGGCAGGAGCGAACGCTATGGCAGGAAGCTATTGAATGACATTAGAAAGCATTTTGATAAACAACCACACCAATTCATTACCGTAGAAGAATTCGCCGAATACAGTGGAATCAAGGAAGAAACAATCACGGAATATTTGCAACAGGTTTCATAGTATTTATGCCTATTTGCATAGGATTAGAACTCCCGAATTCTTATCTTTAAACAGTAGACGGAGTGACAAATAATACTATTTGATAGCACCTGTTTCGGTTAGCAATTCGGTTAGCACCAATTGTTTAGGCTTCTTAACAACCTCATTATCAATAGCGATAAGACAGACGTTCAAATCCTGTCATCCCGACAAATGAGGCTTACACAGTCTATCAAATCATAGCAAATGCTATGATTTACAAGGTTTTAGATAAAATGGTAGTTTAACCCATATCATCGAAAACCAACCGATTCGGTTAACAATTCGGTTAGCAAATTCAAAAAAGAAAAGTGCTAACTGGATAAGTTATAAAAACCTGTTGTTCAAATAGTTGATTTGACATTCGTCTAGAAGTAACTATAACTTTTAAGACGACAACCATGAAATCACGGTTAGTATTTAGTCTGCTATTTTGGCTGGAAACCTCCAGAGTTCAAAATGGAATGGCTCCAATTATCGCACGCATTACTGTAAATGGTAAGCGATCAAACATCAGTTTGCAAAGAAAAGTTGATGTTGCCCGGTGGAGCAAATCCAGATCTAAAGCCACCGGGAGTAGTCAAGAGTCCATAAAACTCAACCGATTCCTAGATCAGTTTCAAATTAATATCTACGAGACTTTCGACAAGTTAGTAAAAGAGAAGGCTCACATAAGCCCTCAATCCATCAAGTCAAGGTATTTAGGTCAAGATAGCCAAGAATATAGTTTATTGGATTTAGTTGAGTATCACAATGAAAAAATGATCATTTCACTTAAATAAGGCACTTCAAAAAATTACTGTACTTCTCATAAGTAGATCAAGCGGTTTTTCAATAGCAAAATGAAGATCGAGGACCTAAACTTAGAAAGTTAAATAAATACCAAAGCCTCACCACAGCAAAACCAGCAATAAGCATAAAGCGTTTGTTTGCATAGATAACCTTAAAACAAACAACAATGAATTTCAAGAACCTAGTAAGAATAAGTATGCTTGGAGCGGCAATCACCCTCGTTTCCTGCGGACCAACAAAAAGTATGGAAGGTGACAAGATGATGAATGATGAGAAAACCGTAATGGTAGGTGGTGCAGCAATGTATCCTTCTAAAAACATTGTGGAGAACGCTGTAAATTCTAAAGACCACACGACACTAGTCGCAGCAGTTAAGGCGGCAGACTTGGTGAGCACCTTACAAGGTGAAGGTCCCTTTACCGTTTTTGCTCCTACAAATGCAGCTTTTGAAAAACTTCCAGCAGGCACAGTAGAGACTTTGCTAAAGCCAGAGAACAAAACAGCACTTCAAGGCGTATTGACGTACCATGTCGTGGCAGGTAATTTCAGTGCAAAAAACATTATTGATGCGATCAATAAAAATAATGGTTCTTTTACAGTTACTACAGTCAACGGCCAAAAACTCACGGCCAGCTTAAAAGGCGGTAAAGTGATCTTAACAGATGCTAAGGGTGGTACATCCACAGTTACTATTGCAGACGTTAACCAGTCCAACGGAGTCATACACGTGGTAGATACCGTACTACTTCCTGCATAATGTAGTTTAGTTTTTATGTTGAAGAGCTGTCTTGTAAAAGGCAGCTTTTTTTATGAAGTTATTTGTCACTTCAAACCTTAACCTCCTGTTCAAAATCCAATGAAAACTTTTTGGGCGACAAGAACAGTTGTAAAACCTGTATTAAAGAATTTGATAAAAAAAATTTAGCTAATTCCGTAGGAGTTAAAAGTTCAATATGTAATAGGATAGGAAGAGAAACAAACTATATCTTAGGACCACGAGTTAAGAATGAAAACAAAGAAATTGAAAACAAAAAATAAGCACAACAAAACCTAAGAAAATATTGGGCAGATAAGGTTTTCAGAAAGGTTTGTTCACTTACCAAATTTCTGTTTCAGTGGACAGGTGCTCAATTCTAAAGCCTTACGTTTCCTAGCCGGAACGTTGGAAGTAACATAAACAAAACGAATAAAATTCAAATTTAAACACTCTTGAAAGATTGTAAAACAAATGAATTACATCGTTGAAAATGAAAAGTTGACCCTACAACATATTCCAGGAAATGGAGCTTGGACTTATCAATTGATAATTCCCAATACAAAAAAATATCAAAGGAAAATGGGGAGATTTAAAAGTTTCAGGGACAATAGATGGTTATGAAATAAAGGGTAAGAATTTGGGACCAGTAAAAAATTCTGACAAAAAAATGTCCGTTAATTCAGAAATTAGAAACGCGATAAATAAAGATGGAGGGGATACCGTAATTGTGACATTATATCTAGAAAATCAAACCGGAACGAATGATAATTCTGAAATTTTGGAATGCTTTAAGGATGCACAAGTATTGCAAATTTTTAAACGACTGGACAAAATGGAACAGACAGAGATTCTAAATGAAATCTGGACTGTTGCAACGGACGACCAAAAAGCGGAAAAAATAATCAAGGCCATTGACAATCTTGAAAGTAAACGAAGATAAGGAAGTGGGAAAATACCAGCGCCCACAATGTATAACCCTTCGTAGCGTGCTTTTGCAACGCGTCTCTTCTTCCAAAAAAAAGGTAAGCAATTATATGCTGCGCCAGCATTTGAAATGCGGTTTTTTAATAGCATGTTTTGATGAATAAATTTCTTCATTTGAAGAGGGCAAGGTGCACCTTATCAATAAGTACACGTATCATTCACTAACTTAAAAACCTTGAAAATTCTAAAGTTTTCGTACGACCAAAGAATCAAACGAATACTGAAATCAAAGCTCTATGAATAACAAAAACGAAGATAGGTTACAGTCGGCCCGCGATGGTTGGAGCAATAGAGGTAGTAGAAGACCTCCTTTTGCTGTTGAGCCCAAGGAAGGTCAGCGTTCTGTTTGGGACTTTCCACGTCCGCCTGTGATTGAAAAAGTGACTAAAAAGGTTCTTGTCAAATATCAAGGCAAAACAATTGTAGATACCCAGAAGGCCTTAGCAGTGTTAGAAACAGCAAGCCCGCCTACCTATTACATCCCACAGGAGGATGTCCAGCTGGATTTGCTAGAACCAATACTCGGGAAAAGCTCCTTTTGCGAGTGGAAGGGTAAAGCAACCTACTTGGTATTAAAGGAGAAAAAGAACCAACCTGTCGCTTGGTCTTATGCAAATCCGTTTGAAGAATTTGAAGAGTTAAAAGGCTACTTAGCGTTCTACCCACAACACCTGGAATGTTTTGTAGGTGAATATCCAGTAAAAGCCCAACCAGGCGAGTTTTATGCGGGCTGGATCACACCTGACTTGACTGGACCTTTTAAAGGAGACAGCGGGACAGGCCACTGGTAATGAGATACTGATATCAAACCCTTCAGCCATTTTTTTGATAACTCCACTTATCATTTTCCTTACACGATCATTCTGCTGCCCATTTAAGGTCTCCTTATAAGGACCGCTAGAGAAGTTTTATGTAGTGGAGAAACCCTGCTAATTTGAGGCTTTCACATTTCGTGAATGGCGGTAATAAAGAAAGGCTTGTGTTGCGAATAGTTGTCCAAACCAAACATGGTAATATGATGTAAAGTTAACCACATGGTAATTTAATAATTCCAAAGCTGATGCACATTTACAGCAAAAAATGGAATTATTTATTTTAGTATTTGCGGCTTTATTTTCAGTCATCAACCCGCTGGGAACTCTTCCTATTTTTGTTGGTCTAACACAAGAACATTCTAGCAGTGAGCGTTCAAAAATTTCGTTATTCACCGCCATTAATGTTTTAATCATTCTGATCATAGCCTTCTTTGTAGGCAGATACATCCTACACTTTTTTGGAATAGGCATTGACTCGTTAAGGATTGCGGGAGGATTGATTATAACTACTTCGGGCTTTGCTCTGCTAACCGGATCATTTTCTAAACATAAGGGAATGGATAAGCAGCGCGTAAAGGACGATGCCTACCAACGGGATGCGATCTCATTAACGCCTCTTGCCATTCCAATGCTCGCGGGACCTGGTTCTATTTCCTTATTGATAGGATTGTATGAACAATACGGTTTATGGATGCAAAAACTTACCGTTATAGCGGCCATCATTGCTGTATGTGTGGCGACCTTTTTAATGCTTCGCTGTTCGCACTATATCGTAAAGTTTTTAGGAGCTTCTGGTATCAATGCAATCTCAAGAATCATTGGCTTTATCGTTATTGCCATTGGTATTGAATATATAAGCTCATCAGCAATAGCTCTTATGCGGCAAATCTAATTTTAGAAAGTAAGCAATATTTAAAGTTTTTCTACCCTCGTGTTGAGCGTTTATAACATCTGCAATGATGGGCTAAAAAAGAAGCGATGATCTTGAGACAGCATGTAAGCAACAGTTTTAATGGTGTTGAAACAGCTCATTTCAATTGGTTGATAAGAACCTAAATTCAAGCAATGTTTATGCGATAAGTTGAATAGAATCCCGCTTTCGCGAAAGCGAAACAAACATAAATTAAAGAACTCCAATAAGAGCTTTTAAATAAGACAGACTTCTTACCAGACTACTTGTCTTTTCGATGAAACCTAACCTTTTTTATACGTTCACCATTTAGTAATAACGCATCTTCATGAAATTTTAAACTATAGGAATTGACCAGTATTTTGGTACTGGATACCAACAAACCTTTTGTGTTCTTGTCCGATCGATAGCTAATCTCGTAATTCGCACCTTCAAGATGTTTCATAGAGATATTAGAGTCTGTTTCTGAGTTGTAATAAGTACCATCGATTTTTTTAAAATCAAAGTCGTTTTCCAGATCATTTACTTTGGTCAGAGAATAAGGTGCGTGGGTTGTATAATAGGCTGTGACTTGCATACCACCTTTAGAATTGGTGGTAAATTCCTGCTTGAAGGCTGGGTCGTATTTCTGGTGAAATATATTATCGGCTTCCCGCTCTAGTTCTACATCATTCCTTCCATCTCTTTTATGGAAAATCTTGTCGTCTCCTTTCTCAAAGGTGAAGGCAAAATTGCTATCAGTTTAATAAGTGCCTAAGAGGTTGTTTTCGCCAATGTAATTCCCAATTGCAGAAGGCTCGGTAACAAGAAAAGTTTCGGTAGAGGGCAGGTTAAACAGGACATCTGCCATTTGCCGTGTCTTACTGGAGGGTATGGACTTTCCAGTGTTTGTTAAGGTTATCATGGATACTGCTTCTTTAGGAAATCGGATCAAAGTTGCTTTCCAGGCACCTGTGGCGCCTTCATGAAAAAGGTTTTCGAGATCTTTATACTTTCCAAATTCTAGCCCGTAACCATAGTTTTTGAACTGAAAATCCTTAATGGTTTCTTGACTTTCTGCGATGATGTTTTTTTTGAATTTCGTCTCGCCACTCCACATACACGAAATTCCAATTTTTGAATGGCTTACTTTACTAACTCTTGGGTTATTATTTCGTGTTCTAATATGTATCTATTGAATCTACCCATTGATTGGAAAAAACATGGTTAAATGAAAATGATTGTCTTTTTCAATCTCTAAGGTTCCTTTTAACTGTTTGTTCATCATGGACACGATTTTCATTCCCATGGTATTCGCTTTGGTACTTTCTATTTTGAAATTACCGTTGTCAAAATATTCAAAAACATACCTATTTTCCTTTTTATGAAAACGTATGGTAATTATGGGATTTTCAATTTTTTCAAATGCATGTTTGTTAGAGTTACTGATCAACTCGTTGAATAAAATGGAAAAAGGAGTGATCTGATCAATACTCATAATTGAAGAGTCGATATCGACGTCATATTCAATATCAAATAAAAATAATTTTTTATAATAGGAAATTATACGCTCTACGTTTTCTTTTACTACCACGTTGTTTTCATTTTCAGTGTTGTAGAGCAGATCGTGAATGCCAGCTATGGACTCTATCCTTCCTTGGCTATTTTCTAAGACACTTTTTAGAAACTCATCGTCGCTATCAGCCATTTGCATTTCTAAAAAACCTGAAATGATTTGCAGATTATTTTTGATCCTGTGATGTATTTCTAACATCATATTATTTTTCACGCTGGCTTCATTTAATGCTATTTCATTTTTTGCAAATAAGCGTTGTTTAATTTGGTATTGATGGAACAAATAGACCAAAATACCTATGACCGCAAGCAATAATAAAATAATGAACCACCAGGTTTTATAAAATACCTGTTCAGAGATTACAGTGAGTTCTAAAGTTTCTCCTAATTTGTTATTAGAAGTGTCTAAGGCTTCAATTTGTAAAGTGTACCTGCCAGGTGCAAGGTTTGCATACAACAATTCCTTACCAGGATAAGTTGCGTACCACTCTGATTCAATTTCTTCACTGAGTAACCTAAATCGATAATTTACATTTTCAGGATTCAAGCTTTCAAAAACTGATGTATGGACAGAAAACCTTCTGTATTCTGATGGTAGAACGATCTCTTCAGTGGTTTTCAAAAATTGAGGCGAAGTATGCATTTCCCATCTATCTTCTTCACTATTAAAAAATGATATGGAGCTAAACTTTGGTTGCACATCAATACTGTTGTTCTTGCTCAAATTTCTCAGATTGAAAAAACTAAGTCCTTTCGAACTACCCATAAAAATATTCCCTTGTGAATCTTTATAAGAGCTGTGCTGGTTCCCTTTTAGTTCGTAAAGTCCTTCTTTTAAACCATACCTCACTATTTTTTTGGTAGATAGGTTAAATGAGACAATACCAGCATGCGTATTAAGCCATAAATTATAATTGTCATCTTCGACCATGCCTACAATAGCGGCATTGAACTGATCGTCATAAATAAAGTCCAGTTTTTTCGTGGTAGTATTAAACCTATAGAGTTCACCTAATTTTGTAGATACTAATACACCGTAACTATCTGAATAGTGGATGGATAGCAAGTTTTCAGCAGCCGCATTTTCAAAGCTATATATTTTGACGATACCATTTATATATTCAAAAAGACCTAGTGATGTAGTGGCATATAGGGTTTTGCCATCAGTGGCAAATTCTTTTACCTGTAAATTCCCGGTATTTGGAATTTTAGCGTATTTGTTTTCATTATTACTGTATTTATAAATAACACCGCCTTGACCGGTCGTAAAAATCGTATCCTTAATTCTGATCATTTCCTCTGCAGGAATGTTCAGCGTTTGATTTTTTATAATCTCAAAACTTGAATTTAGGGTGTATAAATTATTTTGGTTCCCTGTTATGATCTTGTCTTTTTCAATAAAAATATCGCTAGCCTGATTGATGGAGATTTTTTTTCCATTAGATGAAACATCTACTTTTTGAGCTGTATCAGATGCTACATCTATCACATAAAACCCTTCATTCACGGTGGAGACCATATAGGTACTGTCAGGAAGCTGTTGGACAGCTCTCACACTTTTACCCTTAAGAAACGTTTTAAACCTAGTGTTGTTAAAAATATAGACTGATAACTTTTCGCCATCGAGTACGACCAGATCTTGTCCTAATTTTCTATAGGCAATTTTAGAGAAATTCTTAAAGTCAATTGTTGCTAGGACTTCAGGTTTAAGATCATTAAAATCGTAAAGTTTAAACTCACTATAGTCGCCTACTTTTTTGATTGTATACGCTTTGGTAAAATCGGCATTAAAAATAAGGTCGCGATTTAATTGATTATACTCATCTGTTTTTGGCACTTCACTAAACTTCCCGCTTTGGTATTTAAAAACATTTTCATAACCCTCTAGATAATAGAAATCTTGACCGTTGACTTTCAAGAATTTTTGAATCTCATTGGGATAAATAGTCTTTCCATCCTTACTGATAAAATCACCTTCCGACAGTATTTTTATCAATTTACCCTGAGAATCCAGCAGTAAAAACTCTTCGTTGACTACTAATTTTACGATGGAGAATTGATCTGTAGAAACAACATTAGAAAGAAAAGGTCGTTCAACAGGCTGGTCAATAGCTATGGAGTCTATGAACTTCAGCTGTAGGTGATCAATTGCCGCACTGTATAATTTATTTTTTGAGGTAATCAACAACCTTGTTGTATCACCCACCTGATATTCTTTAGAAACGATAAATTCCTTTTTCAAGGTATTATAAGCGTTCACAGGTGAGAATTTCAAAGTCTGAGTATCTATATGAAAGAGCTGTGCTTTGGAGTCTTTATAGAATAATTTTAGATACAGCCCTTTCTCATGCTTAAAAAAAAGGCCATCTTTAATTTCTTTATCTGACGTATTTGGAATTTTTAAAGTAAAAAAATTAGCGCCGTCAAACCGCTGGATAACAATCTCTTTATCGCTAAAAAGGTAAGGGTTAGAGTCTCTGCTTTCTCCTAGAATCCAAAGCCACCCGTCACTATCATATTTGGCATCAAAGGGTTTAGATATTAAATATCCCTCTCTAGAGGTAAAATTGTTTGAACTTAATAGTTTGGAACCTTCCTGCTGGGCAAATAATGTGGAACTATATAAAAATAGAAGAAAGAATAAGTGTTTCAAAAAAACAGTTTTATGAGTTCCAAAAAAGCCAAATGTAAAAAACATCATTCAACTTATAACTAGTCACTTCTCATTGGTTAAATGAATTTTGCAAAAAAGGTCTATTAATCTATATGTCTATTATTTACCCTTATTTCGCTTTCGCGAAAGCGAAATCATCAACTAGGATCTAGGTAGAATTATCTGCAACCTACACCAGCCCTATATCTTTAGAATGTTTCATAGCAACAGAGCTATTCTTGAAATAACATACCGGAACGCCATTTTGTTCTACTATACGCAATGTGTCACTCACTTGGCTTTTAGGATCAGTGCTGACTTGTCTTATGTAAACTGCTAACAGTTGGTTTGGAAAATGCTCTGCGATATAAGTGTAAATAAATGGATCCTGTTGGGTGTCATCACCTAGCAGGATGAACTGGCGTTCAGGATAAAAATTGAGGATAAATTCAATGCGATCTTGCTTATGTTGGTGATTCCCGCCGCCAGAAGACAGTAAGTCAAATATCCCACTTTTGATAGTTTTTAAAAATAAGACGGCTTTAGGAAAACCGTGGAGAATTGTAAACTTCTCTATAAAATTGTACAAGTTCCACTCACTGCTGGATACATAAAAAAACAATGCGGGTTGCGATACTGGCCGTTCTACTTGCGCCAGCAATTGGTAATGCTTTAAAACACCTACAAAAAATTTACGCCTGTTGATATTGCGTGTAAGTAATATATAGATTTTCCTTAAAATACTGGAGGAGTGCGAGATCAAAAACGTATCGTCTATGTCAGATATGATGCCGGGTCCTGGTGCTGCTTTAACTAATTCGCCTGTTGCTTCAATTGATTTGTTGAAATGATTGAGGCTTACTGTAAACCCATGCCATCCATCAGGAATATCTAAATCATGTGAAAGCTCAAATTTGAAAAAGCCATTTTCATTTGAAACAGCTGTGGACTCTAGACCTTTAAATTGAAGAGTGAGGTCAATGTTTTCAATAGTTTTAATACTGAATGTACGCCACATGTAATAGATGCTTTTGAACCAACCGCTTTCTACACTATAGTAAGATGGGTCGTTTTTTTTGAAAACATGGCCACTTATATAAAGCTTTTTATCACTTGCAAAACCTCGATAAATTTTAAGTTTTAATTTCATCCACTTTTGAACCTAACATCTATTTTCGAATATAGGAACAAAAGGCATGAGCAAGAAGCTATCTAAAGATAAAATTTTAATCGTTGTGAATCCCGTTTCGGGAGGTATTGACAAAACTCAATACCTAAATAAAGCCAAAACAAGATACCAAAGCTCCTACGCACTGGAAGTTTACCATACTACAGGCAAAGACGATGATACTGCAATTAAGAAGCTCCTGAAGGAGTCTAAAATATCCCGCATTGTGGTGATGGGTGGCGATGGAACTGTAAAATTAGTCGTCCCTTTAGTGGATAATCAAACTATTATAGGCGTGGTTCCATTAGGGTCTTCAAACGGTCTGGCTACGGACCTTGATCTCCCAACTGATATTGAAGAGGCAATTGCCGTTGCGATAAATACAAATACACGATATATAGATACTTTAAAAATCAACGACCATTTAGGGCTGCATATAAGTGATATGGGATTGAATGCAGAGCTGATTAAGAATTATAGTGAAACCAATATACGTGGACATTTTGGGTATGCGATGAATGTCCTGCCCACGCTTTTTAAAAGCGATATGCCTATGAATTTTACCGTACGAGCAAACGAGCAGGTCAAAGAGTTTAATGCGGTGATGGTTGCATTTGCTAACAGTAAAAAGTTTGGTACTGGAGTAACGATCAACCCGGACGGCGTCGTTGATGATGGTTTTTTTGAAATATTGATTTTTAAGAATTTGGATACCATCAATGTACTTAAAACCATCATGGGCAAAATAGACCTAGACTCAGAATTTGTAGAGGTAATTAAAACTAAGGAAGCCCAAGTAAGCTCAGAGCGTGGCGTTAGCTTACAGATTGACGGAGAATTTTGCGATTATGTACAAAAGGTTAGTATTAGCATTCTGCCTAAAAACATATGTATAGCCGTTCCTAAAACCTCTAGTGACAAACAATCATCAATCTGTTAAGGTCTATCTTCCTATTTTTGCCGATCTACTTGCAATGAGGCGTATATGTTATTTTTAATTTCCAATTATCCATACGAACTTAAATTGGCCTTGTTTATCACACAAGGCTTGTTCTGGACAGCTACTTATATAGAATGTGTACGGGTTGGGTTCAAACAAAAAACGTATGCCGTACCTTTTGTAGCCTTATGTCTGAATTTTGGTTGGGAATTCTATTATACGATTCAAGGGTACCTTTCTGAGGGACTTGATGTTACAACTTCTATTAATTTATTATGGCTCAGTTTTGATACCTTGATCTTAGTGACATATTTCAAATATGGAAATGAATTGAAACTTCCTAAGATTCAATTTTATGGCTACAGCATCGCATTTCTAACGCTTTGTGTTGTGGGATATGCAGTGATTGGGATGCATTTTGATCTCGCAGTATCTGCAGTTTATGCTGGATTTGCCATCAATATATTGATGTCCCTACTGTTTATTAGAATGCTCATACGTCGACCAGGAACTAAAGGTCAAAATATGTTTATTGCGGTGTGTAAATGTTTAGGAACGGTATTTATTACCATCGCCATAGGTGTCGTAGGGATCAATAGGATAGGAGGCGTCAAGCCCTTAATACTGTATACTGGTATTCTTATCTTAATCTTGGATTTGGCTTACATTTTCCTTCTTAAACGAGCCAAAGCGTCCCATAAAGCGGTAGTCTAGCAAGACGAATCGATTGCTAAGTAGACCTATGAAAAGTCTCTAGATACAACTGCTCGACTTTTTCACGAGCCCAAGGCGTGCGGCGTAAAAATTTAAGACTGGATTTTATAGTTGGATTTGTATTAAAAGCATTGATCCTAATTTTTCCACCCAGATCATGCCAGCCGTAATGTTCCACAAGTCGTTCTACCATGTCAGCAAGTTTAACGCCGTGTAAGGGATTATTAGGTTGCGTTTCCATCAGTCGACCTCTAATTCCATAGTTTCTTTTACCGCATTGGAATTTCCATTATCATCCACTTTCACAATGAAAAAATGATCGAAATCAGCATCATCTAGCTCACCATAAACTTGATCTTGTTGCAAATCATTAGCGTATTTATTGATGGTATTGCTATGACCGAAAAGCACTACCGTTTTACCGCGATACTGCTCTAACAATGATTTACCATTGACCTGGCTCACATCATAAATTTCTGTATCTAATTTTTTAGCTTTCGCCAGCGGTGTAGCAGTTTGCAGAGTGCGATTGGTGTCTGAGGACAATACGGCGTCCACATCTTTTAAGAAGAAATAATTAACCCATTGATTTGCACGCTGTTGTCCTTGGGCTGTTAAGTCTGGATTTGACCCTTGATTGGTTTTCTTTTCTGCATGACGTATAAAATAGAAAGTGGTCACGCTTTCATCAGTTTCTGCGTCAGATTGTGATGTGGAGTTGTTGCAGGAAATGATCGCAAAACAAAGTAGGTACATTAGTTTTCTCATGGTAGTTCTTCAATTCTTGTAAAAATAAGCAATCGGGTGCAGGATTTTGTAAATCGCAGTTTTATCCACAATATTGTGAAGAATTGTGTTGATTAATTTCGCTTTCGCGAAAGCGAACTCACCTCAACCTTTCCTATATTTCAAGCTAGTACACATGGAAGCCTATGAGCGAGGAAACTAAATATACGGAGGACAATATACGGTCCCTGGACTGGAAGGAACATATCAGGATGCGTCCTGGAATGTACATTGGGAAGCTGGGCGATGGCTCCAGTGCTGATGACGGAATCTACATCTTACTGAAGGAAGTCATCGATAATTCCATCGATGAATTTGTTATGGGAACTGGTAAAACAATCGAGGTTTCCATACAGACAGAACGTGTTATTGTGCGCGATTATGGTCGTGGGATCCCACTAGGAAAAGTGGTAGACGTCGTTTCTAAAATGAATACTGGAGGGAAATATGACAGCCGCGCCTTCAAGAAATCTGTGGGACTGAATGGGGTAGGTACTAAGGCGGTGAATGCACTTTCCAGCTATTTTAGGGTAGAATCCACTCGTGATAATAAAAGTGCGAGTGCAGAATTTGAGCGAGGCGAGTTGACTAATGAGGAACATCTAGACGAGACCAGCCGAAGAAAAGGAACTAAAATAACCTTTGTTCCCGACGAGGATATTTTTAAGAACTACAAATACCGCCCAGAGTATGTGGCGCGTATGCTTAAATATTATGTATTTCTCAATCCAGGATTAACTATTGTTTTCAATGGAGAGAAGTTCTTTTCTGAAAACGGGTTGAAAGACTTACTGAGTGAAAATATCAATGAATCGGATCGATTGTATCCTATTATTCATTTGCGCGCTGAGGATATTGAGATTGCGATGACACATAGCAAGACCCAGTATTCTGAAGAATACCACTCGTTTGCTAATGGTCAGAATACGACTCAAGGAGGTACGCATCAAGCGGCTTTTAGAGAAGCCGTAGTGAAAACCATACGAGAATATTACAACAAAAATTACGAAGCGAGTGATGTGCGCAAGTCTATTGTCAGTGCCATCGCCATAAAGGTGATGGAACCAGTATTTGAATCACAGACAAAAACTAAATTAGGATCTACAGACATGGGCGGCGATCTGCCCACCGTGCGTACTTTTATTAACGATTTTGTCAAAACGCATCTGGATAATTATTTGCATAAAAACCCAGAAACTGCAGATGCGTTACAACGCAAAATCATTCAAGCGGAACGGGAGCGTAAGGAGCTGAGTGGTATACGTAAGCTCGCGAAGGACCGAGCGAAAAAAGCCAGCCTTCACAACAAGAAATTACGTGACTGCCGGGTGCATTTGACTGATAACAAAAAAGACAATTATCTAGAAAGTACCTTATTCATTACCGAGGGTGACTCGGCCAGTGGATCGATTACAAAATCACGGAATGTGAATACCCAGGCGGTGTTTTCATTGCGAGGTAAGCCATTAAATTCCTATAACATGAGCAAGAAAATTGTTTATGAAAACGAGGAATTCAACTTGCTGCAAGCGGCGCTGAATATTGAGGACAGCATGGAAGACTTGCGGTACAATAAAATCGTGATCGCAACTGATGCGGATGTGGATGGAATGCACATACGATTGTTACTGATCACATTCTTCCTTCAATTCTTCCCAGAATTGATTAAAAAAGGACATTTGTACATCTTACAAACTCCACTTTTCAGAGTACGTAATAAGAAGGAAACTAAATACTGTTACACTCCAGAGGAGCGAGCGGAAGCCCTAGCAACTCTAGGTAAAAATCCAGAGATCACCCGATTTAAAGGATTAGGTGAGATCAGTCCTGACGAATTCCAACACTTCATAGGTGATAACATCAGGTTGGACCCTATCATGCTGGACGACAACATGAGTATAGAAGAACTGTTGAGTTTCTATATGGGTAAAAACACCCCAGACCGTCAGGAGTTTATTATTGATAATTTGAAGGTGGAATTGGATGTGGTGGAAGAAGGTTTGCCTTTGTAATCCTATACTTGAATAAAATAAAAGACACAAAATAAAGGAGATAAAGCTTTGAAAAATAAGACTATCATTATCATTTTAGCAGTTGGCGTCTTTTTAATTATCGTAGGCGCATTGTTCAAAATCTTGCATTGGGGTTTTGGCGAAGGAGCATGGGTAAATGGTAATACGATTTTGGCGACTGGTCTAACTCTAAAAGTTGTTGCATTGGTGTCATTCATCACTAAGTTTTTGAATGGGTATAAAAAATAATGAACAGGAACTTTTCTATTATAAGATTTTATTTATCTCAAATAGTACAAATGTCAGTTCGAGCGCAGTCGAGAACAGTTTGGAAGTTAAAGTTGCTGAATGAAACACTATAAAATAAAGGATGAATATTTAGTATTGACTGACTCTAGCTCGTCTATATTAGCAATGCCCTATATAGCTTTGAGCTTTACGGCCGTGAGCTTAATCCTTACCATCATAAGTAATCGGGATCAAGAATCTGATGCGTTTACAGTTTTGACATGTGCTCTATTAATTTTATGTCTATTTGCAATCGGTTGGGCGTTGATTAAAAAAACATACAAAAATCAGTTCGCTATTGCGGACATAAAACAGGTCAGACAAGGTTCAGTAGACCGCTCGTTATTTTATCTAGTTTTGCACAATGGTAAACAGCGAAATCTTAGCGAAGTAAAAGAAAACATAAGAGCTACAGAATTATTGATGATGTTAAGAGAAATAAACCCTTCAATCACCGCCAATTTCACCGAAAAGGAAGTTAAAACCAGATAGATTTTAAAGCAGCATGAGTGAAGACAACGAAAACGAAGAACTAGAAAACTTAGACGACGGCTTTGAAGAACAAGCTACCGAGACCATCACCCGGGTCACGGGCATGTATAAGGAATGGTTTCTGGATTACGCCAGTTACGTAATTCTAGAGCGTGCCGTGCCTGCGATTGAGGATGGTTTTAAACCCGTTCAACGCCGTATCATGCAGTCCATGAAGGATTTGGATGATGGTCGTTACAACAAGGTGGCTAATATTGTGGGCCACACCATGCAGTACCATCCGCATGGTGATGCTTCCATTGGTGATGCTATGGTTCAAATAGGTCAAAAGGATCTATTGATTGACATGCAGGGTAACTGGGGAAATATTCTCACCGGTGATCCAGCTGCGGCCTCAAGATATATTGAAGCTCGACTATCTAAATTTGCACTGGAAGTTCTCTTCAATCCTAAGATAACAGAATGGCAATCTAGTTATGACGGGCGACGTAAAGAACCTATCAACTTACCTGTTAAATTCCCATTGCTTCTAACACAAGGCGCCGAGGGAATTGCCGTTGGCTTAAGTACTAAAATACTACCACATAACTTCAATGAAATTATTGATGCTAGCATCAAGCATCTACAAGGCAAACGTTTCAAATTATATCCAGATTTCCCAACTGGCGGTGAAGCAGATATTTCTGGTTATAACGATGGAATGCGTGGAGGTAAGGTACGCGTGCGGGCAAAAATGCATTCTCCTGACAAAAATACCATTCTCATAACGGAAATTCCGTTTTCTACAACTACCAGTTCGTTGATTGATTCAATCTTGAAAGCCAATGAAAAAGGCAAGATTAAAATCAAAAAAATCGAAGATAACACTGCTGCAGAGGTAGAAATCCAAATTCACTTGCCACCAGGATTATCGCCAGATAAAACCATGGATGCTCTTTATGCTTTCACAAATTGTGAAGTCAGTGTTTCTCCGCTAGGTTGCGTGATTGAAGATAACAAGCCATTATTTGTTGGAGTGACTGAAATGCTGCGTCGCAGTACAGATCACACAGTAGAAATTATACGTCAGGAGCTTCAAATCCAGCTCGATGAAGTAGAAGAGCAGTGGCACTTTGCCTCCTTGGAGCGCATCTTCATTGAAAATCGCATCTATCGGGATATTGAGGAGGAAGAAACTTGGGATGGAGTGATCAATGCCATAGATAAAGGCTTGAAACCTCACATTACTCATTTGAAACGTGCTGTTACAGTGGACGATATCGTTCGTTTGACAGAAATTAGAATTAAAAGGATTTCCAAATTTGACATAGACAAGGCGCAGCAAAAAATCGAGGCTTTAGAAGATCGAATTGCAGAGCTTAAAAAGAATCTGGAAAACCTGATTGATTTTACCATAGCCTATTTTCAGAAATTACAAAAAGACTACGGTAAAGGCCGCGAACGCATGACTGAGCTCAAAGCTTTTGATGATATTGTGGCTAGCAAGGTGGTGATCAGAAATACTAAACTCTATGTAAACAGGGAAGAAGGTTTTGTAGGTACCAGTTTGAAGCGTGATGAATATGTGGGCGACTGTGCTGATATCGATGATATTATCGTTTTCACGAAAAGTGGAACTATGATGGTCACTAAGGTAGACGCCAAGACTTTCGTGGGTAAAGGCATCTTGCATGTGGCGATCTGGAAGAAAAAAGATAAGCGTACCATCTATAACCTTATCTATAAGGACGGTAAAACTGGGCCAAGTTATGTGAAACGCTTTGCAGTAACCAGCATGACTCGAGATAAGGAATACAATATAGGTTATGGAACCGCAGGAACCAGCGTCCATTATTTCAGTGCTAATCCTAATGGGGAAGCAGAGATTGTTACGATCAACCTTCGTCAACAAGGAAGTATCAAGAAGTTAAAATGGGATTTAGACTTTTCAGATATATTGATCAAAGGAAGATCCTCTAAAGGAAATCTAGTAACTAAGTACAACATCAAGAAAGTAGAGCTCAAAGAAGAAGGTGTGAGTACGTTGAAGCCACGTAAAATATGGTTTGATGAAACGGTAAGGCGCTTGAATGTAGACGGTCGCGGTGATTTGCTAGGGGAGTTTAAAGGTGAAGATCGACTCCTAATTATAAACCAAAAAGGAGACGCAAAAACGGTCATACCTGAAGTTACTTCTCGGTTTGATGACGATATGGTAGTACTTGAGAAATGGATTCCTAATAAACCCATTAGCGCTATTTACTTTAATGGCGAGAAGGAGTTGTTTTATGTGAAGCGATTCTTAATTGAAAATGAAGACAAAGAAGAGTCCTTCATATCAGACCATGATAAGTCCTATTTAGAGATTGTATCCACTTCTCATCGTCCGGTAGCAGAGATTGTATATTCTAAACCCAGAGGTAAAGAACAACCACCTAATGAGGAGGTTGAACTGGAAGAGTTCATTGCTATCAAGGGAATTGCAGCACAAGGTAACATGTTGACTAAAGAGAAGGTCAAGCAAATCAATCTTCTAGACCCGTTGCCTTATGTGGAGCCAGATGTAGAAGAAGTTGAGGTGGTAGAAGAAGAGGAAGACGAGAAAACTACAGGCCCAGCAGAGGCTACGACTTCTAAATTAACTACTGACAGTGATGAGACTGATGACGATTCACCTATTGATGACAAAGGACAAGCAAGCCTGTTCTAATTTAGAAGAAGCTCGAATAAATTATAAAAATGGGGTTATTAACTGAATTTAAGGAGTTTGCGGTCAAAGGAAACATGATCGATATGGCTGTAGGTATTATTATAGGTACCGCGTTCAATAACGTAGTGCAAACTATTGTCAAGAAAGTGCTTCTACCACCTATGTCCATGCTCACGGATGGTGTTAATTTTGCTGAACGCAAATGGGTGCTCAAACCAGCTGTAGATGGCGATGTAGCTACTGAAATTGCGATTGGTTATGGAGAACTGATTGAAGTTTCTATTGATTTTCTAATTATAGCGATAGTTGTTTTTATAGTGATCAAATTAATGAACAAACTACGTAAAAGCGCTGAGGACCCTAAAGATCCTAAAGAAGTGACTCCTAAAGATATTGAACTGTTGAACGATCTTAAAGAGCTGATGCAGGAACAAAATAAAATTTTAACGAGTAAATAATTAGTGGGTCAACCCCATATGCACAGGTGTCATAAGAAGTTCGCTTTCGCGAAAGCGAAATAATAACAGAATCCATTAAACCATTGAGCTTTCTCTAAGTCCTAAAGTGGAAGACTTTTAGTGCTGATTTTTTAGCCAAGATCAGCCATAACATATAGTTTTCATTTTAGATTTATTTGATAGCCAAAAGAAAAGCGCCAGAGAAAGACTCTGGCGCTTTTTTAATTGTTAAAATGGGGTTCTAGATTTTCTTAGCTGTCCCACGATAAATCTGATCGCGCCCAGATTGTTTGAACTCAAATGTATAGGAATCCTCTGTTGTGGTTAGGATTTTAAATAGATAGGCTCTACTATCAGCGTTCGTTTTTGGATTGATAGGTATAACGCGCCATTCACAGGGATTGATCCATTCAATGCGTGATGTATCAATTTGATTCTCAAAATATTCTATTTGAAGATCCTCAGTGCGTTCAAATCTAGTTTTTAGTAACTTTCCTCCAGATTCTTGCTCCCAGACAAACGATCCAGTTCTAAAGTCGGAACAATTCCGTTTGTTGGTATAAGTATCACAACTACTGACGGTCAATACCAGTAGGAGCAAAAGGCAACATTTTCCCATAACTATTTTTAAAAATTAGATATAATAATAAGTAGACGAACATGTGTATGAGCACAAGAGCTATAAATGCATACACTGGAACGCCTAACAATTGATAAGGCCAGGTGTAGGTCCATACTCCCATATTGATAGCTACCATTTCACCTATAGCAGGTATGATAAGCGTCAAGACAATCATCAAAACAATACGCTGGACCAAACTGGGATTTTTTAAAAAAGGAACCAGCTGATGTTCTAATTGGTACAAAATGTAAAAGGCCATCATCCATGCAAACGGCAACCAGGCGGGTAATGTGCTATCAATGTAATGGTATTCCCAATAGTCGTTTGACACTCCCCAATACTCTGCAACAATTCCGAAAACTCCAGTCATCAGCATTCCAGTTATTAGAATCCAATTTTTCGTCCCTTCAGGTTTGATCACTTTTACGTAAGCAACATGAAACAATTTGATCAGAATGAGACCCGCCACTATAAATGGATAGGTTTTTAATAATCCAATCGCTACACCAGCAATAGAAACTTTGAGAATTGCTTTAAAAAATTCTATTAAAACCTTAGAAAGTGAATGGAACATGCATCATTGATAAAGTGCAAAAATAATGCATAGCAAATCGTCGCTAACTACCTGTTGTAAAGAATCCCTATTTACAAATGCATTAGGCCATTAAGAATCAAAAGCTTCAAAAGTACAGTCGTCATAAATCAAAATTACTTTTGTGATATTCTTCCCTTTTTTTGAAAGAGTGGATGTGAGTAAATTGGTAGTCTCTGTTGATTCATTTTTAACTGGATCGATAGAGGTGGAGGTATTTGCCTGAGGTTCTTCCAGGCGTTTTTTACCTGATCCTGAATCTGTAGGTGTGACTATTTGAGGACTTTTTTCTAAAACTTCTGATGTAGAGTAGGTGCCTTTACCATTCAGCAACCAATACAAATCGACGTCTGGAAATTGCTTCAATACGGACATGATAAAATCGAGACTTGGCTTATTACGTCCTGACAATATATGTGAAATAGAACTGCGACCTACGCCGATTTGCTCTGCAAAACTTGAAGCATTCAGGTCATGACGCTCCATAATTTGTTCCAATCGCTTCGAAAAGTCTGCCGAATTTACCATGTGACAAATGTAAACATTTGGAGCCGTATATTATGTTTAAACCTGTAAACAATTCACTTTTTCACCTTGTTTCAATACTTTATATTGTTGTTATCACATCAATTAAAGGTTTAGCTATATTAAATCAAAAGCCTGATATAAAGTATGTAGATAGTATGACAGGCATTCGGTTTAGTTTCTTGGCAGTAAGGGGGTAGATATCAGGTGTAAATCATACAGAAATGTTTACAGTAATAAACATTATTTAAAATTGAACAGTTTACATTGGTAAACAATAAGATGTTTACAATTGTAACATGTGCTGTGTTTACTTGAATTCAACTGGTAAGCGCTAACTTTGCTCTTATGATGGAGAATACTCAGCAACAATCTAAGCCTTTGGGTCGGTACTTTACTTACCAAGAATTTGAAGATCAATTTTTACCTATAGTTCAATCTCTTCCTCAGGATACTTACACCTTCTCCTATTTAGGATCGTCTGTTCAAAATCGTTCCATTTACGGTTTGCAAATCGGTCACGGGAAATTGAAGATTCTGGCATGGTCGCAGATGCATGGCAATGAATCTACTTCTACTCGTGCATTATTAGATCTATTACAATCAACAGATTTAGATCAAATAATTAAAGGTGTGTCATTATATATTATTCCTGTTTTAAATCCAGACGGATTAGAAGATTGGACCAGAGTTAATGCAAATGGAGTGGATTTGAACCGAGATGCTTTGGAGTTAAGTCAGCCAGAAAGTTTGATACTAAAGGACGCATTAGATTTCTTTGAGCCAGACCTTGCATTGAATTTACATGGCCAACGCACCTTTTATGGATTGAATAACAGTGTTCTTCCTGCTCAGCTATCATTTTTGACCCCTTCAGGTGATTCCAATAAGCAAGTGACCGATTCTCGTTTACAGTCTATGTCTTTAATAAATGCCGTTGTTGAGCAGCTCTCAAGCTCCATGGGTGCGGGAATTGGTAGGTATGATGATGGTTATAATCCTAATTGTTGGGGCGATCACTGTCAGTCCCTTGGTATTCCTACGGTGTTGTTTGAGGCTGGGCATTCCGGTGACGATTACTCGAGAGATCAAGTAAAAGGTTTTTATCTGGAGAGCTTGAAGATTGTGATTAGCACAGCTAAAAGGAATATGACTTGGAGCGATGACACGGAAACCAAATACTTTAATATTCCAGAAATCCACAAGAGTTACTGTGACATTCTTATTAGAAACTTAAGCTCTAGTTGTAAATCTGTTGACCTCGCTGTGATGTATCACGAGCAGTTGATAGAAGGACAGCTCTGTTTTATCCCTATGATTTTTGCCATCAACGAGCCTAGCATTTTATATGGACATAGAACAATTGACTTAACCTCACACAAAACCTACAACGATGATTTGGTAATTTCTGAGGATATGGAGGTAAGCTCAGATTCACTAAAAATCCGTTCGTTTATTAAATAATCAATAAATCTTCAATAATATTAGGAATACACTGCTTCTATCTGTTATTTTGTATTAAAAATAAGAAGATACTATGAGGGCTAAAATAGATGATATCGACAAGCAGATTCTTGATGTACTAATTGAGAATACGCGTACACCTTTTACAGATATAGCAAAGCGTTTGAATATATCTGCTGGTACTGTTCATGTGCGGGTCAAGAAGATGGAAGAGTCTGGAATTATTCATGGTTCTTCTTTAACGGTAGATTACCGTCAACTGGGCTACAACTTCATTGCTTATATAGGAGTTTATCTAGAGAAAACCAGTCAAACGCAGTTTGTTCTTAGTCGAATTTCTGAAATTCCCTATGTCACCGTTGCTCACATCACCACAGGAAAATTCAATATTTTCTGTAAAATTAGAGCTAAGGATACCACTCATGCTAAAAAGATCATTTTCCAATTAGATGATATAGACGGCGTGAGTCGTACAGAAACGATGATCAGTCTAGAAGAAAGCATCAACGATAAGAAACGATTGTTGCACAAGGTATTTCAAGACCTATAATGATTTTCCGTAGAGATCTGCGTCCTGCAGAATATGCCGCCTATTACGAAGATTACATCAATTCCATACCCCAGGAAACAGAGATGATGATGCTTTTACAGGATTCTTTACAGGAGACTTTAAAGGTTGTAGAGCAAATTGATAAACCTTTTGACCATCGCTATGGTACAGATAAATGGAATATAGGTCAGGTACTTGCACATAATGTGGATACAGAGCGTGTTTTTTCCTACCGTGCCTTGTCCTTTATGAGAGGTGATGCTGCAGAGCTTCCTGGCTTTGATCAAGATGTGTATAGCAATAGCTTGAGGGATTTCGCTTTCGCGAAAGCGAACTTATTAGAATCCATAGAGGTAGTTAGAAGATCTACCATAGACCTATTTGCAAATGCTACACCAGAAGCCTTAGGATATACAGGAGTGGCAAGCGGTCATACTATGGCAGTACGAGCTATACCATTTGTGATTTGCGGTCATTGGAACCATCATATGCGCATTATAAAGGAGTTATATTAACTACTTTTAAGAAAGTCACCTTGATTTTATCACTCCATAAGGGATCTTTTGTGAAGCCTTAACGGCCGTTTCATGAGATATCCAGGCATCTTTGTAACGAACTAATAAAAACGAAGATGATGAATAAGAGAGTAGCAATTTTAGCAACCAACGGATTTGAAGAAATAGAATTAACTAGCCCTATGCAAGCCTTAAAGGATGCAGGAGCTACTGTACATATTGTAAGTCCTGAGAAAAATGAAATTAAATCTTGGAGAGACGGCAACTGGTCTAACAAATATAAAGTTGATAAGCATATAAGTGAAGTGACAGTTGATGATTATGAAGCCTTGTTATTACCAGGAGGAGTTATAAATCCAGACCAACTACGAACCGATGAAAAATCTATAGGTTTTATTAAGGATTTTTTCAAGCATAAAAAGCCGGTTAGTGCCATTTGTCATGGTTTACAAAGTTTAATCAATGCGGAAGTAGTGGAAGGAAGAAAAGTAACCTCGTATCACTCCATTCGTAAAGACTTAGAAAACGCGGGTGCGCACTGGGTAGATGAAGAAGTAGTAGTGGATCAAGGATTCACCACCAGTAGAAATCCTGATGACTTACCAGCATTTAATAAAAAGGTAGTGGAAGAATTAAGAGAAGGAAAGCATGAAAGACAACATGCATAATTGAAATTCAATAAATTAAAAAATCCCATTCGAATCAACGAATGGGATTTTTTATTGGGTATTATTTGCTTTACTGGTTCAGCATTACCGGCATCACGAGCATTGTTACATTCTCGCCTTCATCAAGGCCGTCCACTGGTGTTAATATTCCAGCACGATTAGGAAGCGACATTTCAAGAGAAACATCATCACAAGTCAAGTTATTCAACATTTCAATCAAGAATCTACTGTTGAAGCCTATTTGCATATCATCACCCTGGTAATCGCAGGTTAATCGCTCATCTGCTTTGTTGCTGTAGTCTAGATCCTCTGCGGAGATGTTCAGTTCTGCTCCAGCCATTTTCAAACGTATTTGATGCGTGGTCTTGTTAGAAAAGATGCTCACACGTCTTACACTGTTCAAAAACTGAGTTCTTGAAATGGTCAGTTTGTTAGGATTTTCCTTAGGGATTACTGCTTCGTAATTAGGATACTTACCATCAATAAGTCTACAGATGATTGTAGTATTTTCAAAAGTGAATTGAGCGTTGCTATCGTTGTACTCAACAAGAACTTCAGCTTCAGTTCCTTGAAGAATGGATTTAAGTAAATTCAATGGTTTTTTAGGCATGATGAATTCCGCAGTCTCATTTGCGGCAAGATCTTCCCGACGGTAGCGTACTAGTTTGTGAGCATCAGTAGCTACAAAGGTTAGTCCATCGCTAGCAAATTGGAAGAAAACCCCACTCATCACGGGTCTTAAATCATCATTTCCTGCTGCAAAAATGGTTTTATTGATAGCGGTAGCCAGTGTATCTCCCATGATAGAGGTGCTGCTAGGATCTTCAAGACTTACTGCTTTTGGAAACTCCTCAGCTGGCGCACAGGCGATTTCTGACTTCCCTTTATCATGGCTTACCGTCATCATAGTACCTTCTGCATGAAAAGTTAGCGGTTGTTCAGGAAAGGTTTTCAGGGTATCTAATAATAGACGTGCAGGTATAGCAATATGTCCATCATCTTGACTTTCCACTTCTAATCTCGTAATAATTGTGGTCTCCATGTCAGATGCAGATACCTTCAGTTCATTGCCTGTAAGATCAAAAAGGAAATTATCGAGAATAGGCAATGTGTTGTTATTATTGATCACGCCACCTAAAAGCTGCAGGTTTTTCTGTAGATAGGAACTGGAAACTATAAACTTCATTCTTTAATATTATGGTTAGCCGACAGCGCTTTAAAAACACTTTTCGGTATAAATTTTGTAATTGAACCTCTAAAATGCGACATATTAAGTCAGTTGCAAAGATATTTTTAATAATATTGAACACGCTACATACTTATCAACAAATTCACTGATTTTTCAAATAAATACTATGTTTAAACAACTACTCACAGCTTCTTTTCTAATCGGCTGCCTTACAATTGGAAAGGCACAAACTGACACAGAGCGTCAGCAAATTATTTCTACTTATGATGAAGGAAAAATAGCGACGGCCAAAGCTTACTTAGAAAATATGGCTGAAAAAAATCGAGCGGAAGTACAAGAATACTTAGCACTAAACCCATCCATACAAAAAACACGTGTTTCAAATGGTGAGTTCGTATGGCTTGAACGTATCGATAGGTATGGGAATCCAGTGTTTATTTCTACTACTAATTTTAATGGGGGATTGACCATTGGGGTGAACCATTTACATAGTGGTGGAAGTCTAGGGCTAAATATTGAAGGACAAGGAATAAATGCTGGGTTGTGGGATGGCGGTTACGCAAGATCCACTCATGCTGAGTTCAATGATAGGGTGACCTTTGGAGAAACCGAAAAGGCCGTAAGTGATCATGGAACACATGTAGGCGGGACCATGATAAGTAGAGGAAATAACACACAGCTTAAAGGTATGGCTCCAAGAGGAACTATAGTTTCTTATCGATTCGATGATGATGTATCAGAAATGTTCAATGAAGCTGCTGCAGGATTATTACTATCCAACCATAGCTATGGTCGCTTGGTGGATGAGTCGACTCCTGTCGCTGTGTTTGGAAAATATGAGGAAACCGCTACAAGTTTTGATTTTGTAACTAATTTATATCCATATTACTTACCTGTGGTAAGTGCAGGTAATGACCGTAATGACGGTTATAACCTTTTAGATAATGGATATGATATACTTACTGATAGAACGCTTTCTAAAAACTCGATGACAGTAGGAGCAGTAGAAGGTATTTTTGCATATTCAGGACCTTCTAGTGTAAAAATGTCAAGTTTTAGTTCTTGGGGACCTACTGATGATGGTCGCATCAAGCCTGATTTAGTAGCAAAAGGAGTTAGCGTTACTAGTTTAGGAAATGATTCTGACACATCGACGGCAACAATGAGTGGAACGTCCATGTCATCCCCTATGGTAACTGGTGGGCTTATGTTGCTTCATCAACTTTTCAATCAACAAGAAGGTAAATTCATGAGGTCAGCTACAGTGAAAGGATTGGCACTGCTCACAACTAAAGAGGCTGGAGATAACCCAGGTCCAGATTACAGGTTTGGTTGGGGACTTCTTGATGTTGAGGCGGCGGCAAAAATGATCTTAGCAAACAATCAGTCCAGTACTATTCTAGAAAGAAGCCTTTCTTCTGGCGGGTCTTATCAAGCTGCTTTTTCTACAAAGGGCTCAAATACGTTATCATTTGCTTTGTCTTGGACTGATCAACCAGGACAGGCACCTAGTGACGCGGAAGATGACCCGACACCGATACTTGTTAATGATTTGGACATTAAAGTAACTGCAGCAGATGGCACGGAATACTTTCCTTATAAACTTGATGTGAATAATCCTGAGGCAGCTGCCACCACTGGTATCAATAATGTAGACAATATTGAAATTATAAAAATAAACGCACCCGCAGGCGATTATACGGTAAGTGTAACTCATAAAGGAAGTTTGTTAGGATCGCAAGCCTATTCCCTATTGGTCAATGGTGCTACACCTAAAACAGCATCCTCTAGAAGAGATCAGATAACCTCATTAAGCATGTTTCCAAATCCTGCAACAAACCAATTCAACATCACTTTTAGTGAGCCTTTGAATGGCGCTAAGATTTTAGTAAACATCTATAATTCTATAGGTCAAGAAGTATTGACTAAGCAATTTGATAATTCAGGAAACTTCAATCAAGCGATCGACATTGCTGGATTATCTAGTGGAATGTACCTTGTAAAAATAGGAGACGGTAATGTTTCTTCCACCCGAAAGTTGATCGTGAGATAAGATTACTTTAGAACCTCAAATTAAAAAGGCTGCCCAGATGGGCAGCCTTTTTAATTCTGTCAAAATGAAATCTTAATAGACTTCTAAAATTTTTTGAGTTTGATCATTATAAGTAAAAGTATCTCCTTCTTTTAAATCTTTCATTGCTTTGAAAATTGGGGCTTCTTTAGAAATAGCATAAATTTTATCTATCTCTTCCCTCATGGGTAGCTCACCCATTGCGATACTAATCAACAGAGTTTTGTCTTGTAATTTTACGATGGCACCTTCTTGTACGGTTTGTTTGCCGCCATGAAAATCCATATTGCTCAAGGTCAATAACATATCTTCATGTTCCTCTCTCAGCTGGGCATGACGTTCAAAATCTCCTAAGAGCTCTCCTTGACTGTCGTCATTGTCATAACCATGCTTCGTTTCATTAGACTCGATACTTTCGTTGATCTCATCTAGTTTTTCTTTGTGCACAGCAATACGTTCTCTTATTTCCTTTTTACAAGCGGCCACGGCAGCTAGTTTCAAATCTTTCATAGCTTGGTTTTAGAGTGCTAAAGATACAAGGCTGCAGCTCTAAAATAGGATGGCTTAATTAAAATTTAGCATTCGGTTAGAGGTCAATGGCCGGACGCTCAAATAACTGAATACTGCTTATCAAACGCTCGCGTACGATATTCATCATGCGCTTATTGAGAGCGCTAGAATTTTCGATATAGGTTTGATATTCATTTAAAGTAAACATACCTATCATGATTCCCTTCAAACTATTGCGGAATTTCTGATCTCTATTGACAGCATTTTCAATGTAGTCTGTTCGCTTAACGACATTGAGACCATAAAAAACATTTTTATGTTTTTTGATGTAGTTTCTGAAAACTTCCACTAGCAAATCGTGTTGAAGTTTAGCCACAGGTCGCAAGGTGCGGTTCTGGAATTGCTCATCAGCGCTCATGGTGTCGTTGATTTTAGCGCTAGGTATATCTGGCCTCAGCGCTACTAGGTATTCGTCTCTATTTTCCATGAGTTGATGTTTCTTAAATGTAATGATGATGTGGGTTTTTACGCTTTCGCGAAAGCGTAGGTTCTCAACAACCTTATCAACACGGTAGGATTAGTTAAACCATTGCAAAGGCTTGCCGCACGCTGGCTCTCGAATTGTATTTTTAAAAGAAAAAGATGATCACCACAATAAATCCATACACAGGCCTAGAATTAGAATCTTATAACGAAGACAGCGTCAAGCAAATTGAAGACAAACTAAAGATTGCTGATGTTGCATTTAAAGAATGGAGAACCACTGACTTTGTCCTCAGGTCTAAATTAATTAAAAAAGTGGGGGTTATGCTTAAAAGTAACTCTAAGGTGTATGCCCGACAAATGGCACTGGAAATGGGCAAGCCTATCTCTCAGGGAATATCAGAAGTTGAAAAATGCGCCTGGCTCTGTGATTATTATGCTGAGAAAGCTCCAGGATTTTTAGAGCAAGAAAATTTTGAAACAGATTATCACAAATCTTATGTGAGTTATGAACCAATAGGGGTGGTGCTTGCCGTGATGCCCTGGAATTACCCGTTTTGGCAAGTCATGCGATTTATTGTTCCAGCATTAATGGCTGGAAATGTAGGTGTTTTAAAACACTCCAGTAGCGTTATGGGATGCGCCGTCATGCTACAAGATCTTTTCCAAGAGGCTGGTTTTCCAGCGGGCTGCTTGACTAGTTTAATTATAGGTAGCGACCCGATTGAAAAAATCATTAAAAACCCAATAATTAAAGCGGTTACTCTGACAGGGTCTAAACCTGCTGGAAGTGCTGTTGCATCTGTTGCGGGTAGTGAAATTAAAAAGTCAGTACTGGAATTGGGAGGAAGTAATGCACTAGTTGTTTTTGATGATGTGGATATAGATAGTGCGGTGGATACTTGTTTGAGTGCTAGATTTCAAAACACAGGTCAAAGTTGTATTGCTGGTAAAAGACTTTTATTGCAAGAAGGAATTGCTGGAGTCTTTTTAAACAAACTAACCCAAAAATTAACAGAACTGAAATCTGGTGACCCTTTAAGTGAAGATACGTATATAGGAGTCATGGCTAGAGCAGATCTTGCAGAAGGGTTGGAAGAAACAATGACTAAATCCCTAAATATGGGAGCCAAATTGCACATAGGAGGAAAACGAAATCAAGCCTATTTTGAACCTACTATTCTAACGAGTGTTACCAGTGATATGCCTGTATTTAAGGAAGAGACCTTTGGACCCTTGCTGTCGGTCACCACTTTTAAAACAGAGGAAGAAGCTGTGGATCTGGTGAATCAATCTGATTTTGGACTAGGAGTTAGTCTTTTTTCACAAAACATCGACCGATTGGAAAAATTAGCTCCGCATTTTGATGATGGTGCTGTGTTTATCAATGAGAAGGTAAGCAGTCATCCTAACTTACCTTTTGGTGGTACTGGAATTTCAGGTTATGGTCGCGAATTATCTAGATTTGGGATTAGGGAATTTGTAAATATTAAGACGGTAGTGGTTAATAAATATTAATCAAATCAGGAATGTCTTCCTAGGGGATGTTTTTTCATCCTTTTTTCAAGAAAAACCATTGTAATCCTATAATAGATATACTGTTATTAAATGCTCCTTTTTGGAGCATTTTTTTTGCCTCGTCCTTTTTGATCCTTACCAATTCAATGTCCTCTTTCTCCTCTGTTTTCCCACCTTCTTTCGTGACCTGTTGTGAAGAGTTTACCTGGGCATAATAAATAGTGATCTGTTCAGAACATCCACCTGGTGAAGGAAAGTAGGTCATTACTTTTTCTAGGTCTTGGATTTCAAAACCTATCTCTTCCTTTACTTCTCGTCTAGCCGCAACTTGCCCTTCTTCATCACCGTCTATAGATCCGGCGACTAACTCCAGCATCCACGGGTTGTTCCTTCTAGCACTAGGATATCTAAATTGGCGAGTGAATAGAAAGGAATCTGTATCCTTTTCATAGATCAATACTGCGACAGAGTCTCCACGTTCCAAACATTCTCTAGTGGCATGGATAGAATCTCCATTATGGACAGCCTCATGGATTACATCTGCTCTAAGCACTTTCAAAAATCCAGAGTAGGCAATTTTTTCATTTTCTATTTCAAACTTCATCTTTAATTTATTTGATGTCTAAGATAATTCCCAAAACGTTTTACAAATCTATCATAGCCTTGTAACTTAGTAAGCTCAATATTTTTCTATGAACAAAAAAATTATTTTAGCTGCGTTTTTAACAGGAACGCTCGCGTTATCAAGTTGTAAGACTAATAAGACCGCTTCCGCGAAAGCGAGCTCTGAAACGGCTAAGTCTAAGGAAAAAGACAATGGGATGAAACCTTATGCTAAGGTCATCACTAAAGATGCTACAACAGACGAAGGTCTTTTTAAAGTCCATCAGCTGGACGACAAATACTACTACGAGATCCCTAACAATACCTTGAAGAAGGATATGTTGTTAGTCAGTCGTATCGCTCAGATTCCTTCTAACCTGGGTGGTGGGTATATGAACGCCGGTAGTAAAACCAATGAACAAGTAGTGGCATGGGAACGATTTCAAGATAAGATCCTTTTAAAGGTAAAATCCTTCTCTGAGGTTTCTTTAGATTCTGCAGCAGCTATAGGAAACTCTGTTAAGGTGAATAATTACGAGCCTACGTTGTATGCTTTCGATATTTTGGCATTGAATCCTGACTCCACTGCAATTGTGATTGATGTGACTAAATTCTTCAGCTCTGACATTCCAGCATTGAGCGGATTGAGCTCAGGATTGCGTTCCAGTTACAAAGTACGCAATCTAGATAGCGATCGCAGCTTTATTAACTCCATCAAAAGTTTCCCAGAAAACGTAGAGGTAAAACAAGATTTCACTTATAACGCATCTGAGCCGCCATCTAATGGATCTGTAGGTTCTATCAGTCTACAAATGAATCAGTCCATGATCTTGCTTCCTAAAGAGCCTATGATGCCTCGATTGAATGATCCTAGGGTAGGTTTCTTCACGGTAGACCAAATTGATTATTCCAGTAAAGCCTTAAAAGCCGATGAGAAAACCTACATACGTCGTTGGAGATTAGAACCTAAAGACCCTGAAGCCTACGCTCGTGGAGAGTTGGTAGAGCCAGTGAAACCAATTGTCTATTATCTAGACCCAGGAACCCCAGAAAATTTAAAAGAGTACATCAAACAAGGTATCGAAGACTGGCAGATTCCATTTGAAGCGGCTGGATTTAAGAATGCCATCATTGCTAAAGATGCTCCAACAATGGAGGAAGACCCTGAGTTTAGTCCAGAGGACATCAGATACTCTGTAGTTCGTTATGTAGCCAGTACAACTCGCAACGCAGTAGGGCCAAGTGTGAGCGACCCAAGATCTGGAGAAATCATTGAAAGCGATATCATCTGGTATCATAATCACTTGAGGTCTTATAGAAACAGATATTTACTAGAAACAGGAGCGGCTAATCCATCTGCTAGGACATTGGACACGGCACCGGAAGAAATAGGAGAGATGATGCGTCAGGTCATTGCTCATGAGGTAGGTCACGCATTAGGTTTCCCTCACAATATGGCAGCGAGTTTTGCTTATAATGTGGAAGACTATAGAGATGGAGATTTTACTCAAGAAAACGGTATTGCAGCAAGTCTTATGGATTATGCTCGTTACAATTACATCGCACAGCCGGGAGACGAGAACATCCGTTTTGTACGTCAAATGGGACCTTATGATGCCTATGCCGTAAACTGGGGGTATCGTGTGATCCCAGGAGCAACTACTCCTGAGGCTGAAGTTGAGACGCTTAACAAATGGATTATGGAAAAAGCTGGTGATCCTAAGTATAAATTCGGTCGTCAAAGCAGCAGTTTTGACCCACAATCACAGACAGAAGCTATAGGAAATGATCCTGTAAAAGCAAGTTCTTACGGAATCAAAAACTTAAAATATGTTGCTGAAAATCTTCCAGATTGGACTTCAGAAAGCACTAATGATTATGACGATCTAGAAGAGTTGTACGGTGAGATGTTAGGCGTTTGGTCCCGTTACGTAGGTCATGTAGTGACTAATGTAGGAGGAGTAAACGAAGATCTTAAAAAGCCAAATCAAAGTGGCACGGTATACAGCAATGTGGATAAGCAAACGCAGAAAGAATCTGTAGACTGGTTAGTGGACAATGTGTTTGAAACTCCAGAATGGTTGATTGATCCTGCGATTGTACAGAATATTGATTATGCTGGATATGCAGAAACGATGAGAGCGCTTCAAGAGCGTCACCTTACAAATTTATTGAGTCTGGATCGCATAGGTAGATTGCTTAATGCAGAAACTGTAGCGACGGATTACTATAGTGCAGTGGATCTATTTGATGACACTAGAAAAGGTGTTTTCCAACCTAATGGTAAGTTGGATATCTACCAAAGAAACTTGCAACGTGCTTTTGTAGATCACATGAGTTCCCTAATGACGGGAGAAATGCGTCGTGGACGTAGTGGTGGTTATTACGATGTAAATCAAAGCGATGTGCGCTCCATTGTTCGTGGGGAGTTAAAGACCCTTCAATCTACAGTACGCTCTAAAATGCGTGGAACTAGCGATACGATCACGAGATTTCATTATGATGACTTATTGTCTAGAATCGATATGATATTGAATCCAGAAAAATAAGATTGTGCATTATTAAATTAGAAAGCAGGCTGCTGAGGCCTGCTTTTTTGTTTGTAGTAGTTTCGCTTTCGCGAAAGCGAACTATAAAATAATCTTTGCTAGCATTGATAATGTGAATAGTGATCTAGATTCAAGCTATACGCAATGAATATTATTTCTTCACCACCAACTCAATGCGATCCTCCTTGATCAAAACCATCTTTTGCTTGTAAAGGTTTCCAACGGCTTTTTTAAAGGATTTTTTACTCATGTTGAAATGGAAACGCACAGAATCTGGAGAACTCTTATCAGTAACTAAAATATATCCTTGCGGACTTTCTCTAAGTGCATCTAGAATGGTCTGGGAGTCAGTCTCAATGACGTTAAGATAGCCTTGTGGCCTTAGAGAAACATCAATTTTCCCGTCCTCACGTATGTTTTTGATAAACCCGATGCCTTCCATATTCTCTTCCAGCTCGATATAAACATCGTCATGATAAAGCAATCCTTCAAATTCATTTTCTATAAGCACCGTAAAACCTAGCGGCGTTTCTTTTTCAATGATAAGGTGTACTTTATCTCCTACTTTTAAATTCATGGGATGGTGTATTTATTTTTTTTGAAACCTTGTAAAAATACTGGAAGCCAGAGAGGTATGAACTGGGTTCATTCATCATCACGTGCAAATGCTTTTAAATTTGTTCCTCACGATTTAATTGCGATCACGTTTTTACATCGGCTATTTCTAGAATGCAATATGAGGATATTTTTAATTTTATGTGGACAATCAGACTCGTAAAATCAAAGACAAAAATAAGACTTTGGAGATGTAAACTTAGCTTCAAAGTGACTTGGTAAATTTAGATTTTTGCGGCGGTTGACTATTCCTTGTGTTCCCTTTCATCACTACGTTCTACCCAAAGGAAAAACACAAAACCTATACCATATAAGCATACATCTATCACGTCAGCCGTATAGCGATCATTAACTTTAGGAAGTAACCATTCAAAGTAAAGGGCATAAACGATGGTAAGGGCAAAGGCGATCCCAATTGGAATCTGTAGGTTCTGATCACCCTTAATTTGCCTGACTGTATATTGACAAATTTTTAATACAATAGGCATACATAACAAATCATTCAGATAGTTATTTACAAGGTTAGGTATATCTATAGAAAGACGTTGGGCTATAAATATCAATAATGCAATCAGCATAAAAACTGGAAAATAAAAACGTTTAATGGTATAGATAAACATTGGGAAAAATGACACAATTTAGGCTGCTATATATCCGAAAACCAATGCTAAAAAACCACCGATAGCTAATACAATAATCCAAGTGGTATAAAAAAAACGCGCCAGATATCTGATGATAATGTTATCATGGTTTTTTGCATTTTCTAGAAAAAGCGTAAAGGCGCTTTTAGGTTTGGTGGTGCTTGAAATCATCTGTTTTTGAACTGCTCGTTCTTTACGTTCTAGTTCACGCTTCAAGGTATTATTGATAAGGGTGCCGCAGACAGGACAATAATCCTTGTTTAGAGATATTTCACCACAATTGGAACATTTTCTATAGATTGTGTTCGCCATATATGTATTTAAAACAGTGAAGTTGCATCAAAAATGATTTAACTTAATGCGAACACCTTTATCAGGAACGCAAAACTCTAATTTAAGGTTTTCTCAGTTTTCAATTGTTTTAAAATAACTGTGATTTCGTTAAGCTTTTCTGAAAGGGAGAGGGTATAGTCAAAAGCGTACCTGTAAAATGCAAACCGAATTTCTAATAAACCAGCACCGTAAATATTTCTCAATATAAATGTACGAAAGCTAGTTATTTCATTGTTCTCAGTTTACCGCCAGCGGTAAAGCTATAATTCAAAGCCTTAGATTCAAAATTTCACCCTGACCCCTAGGATCGAGGTAGGAGAGAGAGGAAGACACCTAGCTACGGCCGTAAGCAATTGGCCTGAACGGTAGGTGTAAGCTCAGAAACGGACTGGCGTTGACCGATGTTCAGCTTAGAGAACAATATAGCAAAAAGGCGAGAATTTTCGAGAGAAAATTCCGTCGTTATTGCGTTTATACATTGCTACCACACGTTTTATTTTCCGTGTTTCAATATTAATATTTTTCCATTCCACGAATCAAAGACCAACTCAAAAGTTCCACCTTTCATTCCTTTTGGAAGAGTTCCAGTCATTATCCAATAGTCACATATCAAATGAATTTGATATGGCTTTTCATATTGAATTTTTTCTTTTCCATAAAGTTCGAACAAAATATTTTCCGCGTAGTCGATTGCATTTTCTTTTTTAGGAATCAGAGGCGATTCCATTATTTTTCTTTCCGATGTATTTTTCAGAGCGTAATCTAGTAATTGTTCTGCATGTATTAGTTCGTCCGACTTATTTTCAAATTCTTGAGCTTGAAGAATCGTCGAGATTAAAAATCCGATTATTATTAGTCCTATTTTCATTTTTTCTAATGTGTGATAACGGCAAAGGTATGATGCGTGTGAGGCGTTCCCTCACATTTGGCTGTTACCTTGACTTATTTTTGTTTTGTTTGATGAAGATAGTTATTAGATCTTGAATTGTAACCTCGCTTGGAGCATCTTGCACCCGACGAGCACAGCGAATGCACTAGAATAGATCGAAAGTCTTGAAGTTTTGAGGTCTTATGACAGATGGATCATTTGGACAGTGAAAGCATTCGAATTGTCTTGAAATTCAGGCCTTAGATTCAAAATTTCAACTTGTCTCCGACGAGCGAGGTAGGAGCGAGAGGAAGACACCCAGCTAAGGCCTCTGGTAATTATTGACCTGAACGTCTCGACTTTGAGTAGTTGAGAGGGTGTTTACTTGCATTACTTATAGCAATCGTTAGGCAACGTTTTTATTTCCGTAATGCTTAATTTCGTTCAGTTCTGATTCTTTAGATTTTTTCTCTTCTTCGATGTCATAATCATCTTGAAGTCCCAGCCAGAACTTGGCAGAATTTCCAAAATATTTACTCAATCGCAAAGCTGTGTCCGCTGTAATTCGACGGTTTCCTTTTACGATTTCCGAAATTCGAGTTTGCGGAATTTTCAAGTCCTTGGAAAGTCGGTAAGCCGTAATTTCCAATGGCTCAAGAAACTCATAATTCAGGATTTCTCCAGGATGTACATTTGCTAACTTTTCCATTGTATTTTTTTAATGATAATCTATTATTTCGACTTCGCTTGCGTTTCCTTTATCCCAAATGAAGATAATCCTCCATTGTTTGTTAAGCCGAATGCTATAAAATTCATTTAATTTTCCAGTCAGTTTTTCAAGTCTGTTTGAGGGCGGAATTCGCAAATCAGCAATGTCCTGCGAGTTGTTCAACATTCTCAATTTTCGACGTCCAACGTTTTGAACTTCAATCGGCATTTTCTTGACACGTATTCCATTCCAAATTTGTTCGGTCTCTTTCGATCCAAAGGAAACAACCATAGGCTCACTTTACGTTACTAACGCGAAAGGTAAGTATAAAGCTTGTTTTTTGCAAATGTAGGAAAAGGCAAATGTATAATTCGTCTGTGGCATTTCCTCACGTTGGGCTGTTACCTTGCCTTAGTTTGAATTTGATTGATGAAGATAGTTAATGTAATTGAATTGTAGCCTCGCGTTGAGCATTTGGAACGCCTGATGCGCTTTATGCCGTGTTCGTGCCAGTTGGTAGAGGAAGCGATGGCTTATCTAATTACAAACCTAACTAAAGACTAGGCGTTTCACACATTTTCCATTCAGGTCAATTCTCTCGTAAGGTCTTTTTATTGATTAGTTACTCTATTTCTACAGTTTTGACAACATCGTTATATTCTTTTTTCAACTTTTCATTCAGTTTAGTTTTAGATAAAAAATCAATCATAACTATGGCATTTTGATCTTTAACATCCAATATATATCTTGTGATATAAGGTTGCTCAACCTCGCCGATTTCTCTATAGTTAACCCATGTTACTTGATTATTTTGACTGATTTTTTCCACGCCAAATGTAAAATTACTTGGTTCGGACACTGAATCTTTTACGATCGCGCCACTCATTAAAGAATACAAGTAAGCTTCAGAATTCTCGTAGGCAATACTTTTTTCAATAAATATCGCGTTAACATCGCTATCTTTTTCATTAATAAGGATTTTAATCCTAGGGTCATGCACATATTCCTCGTAAACAAAATCTTTTGAAACCTTAATTATTAATGTATTATCATCTAAAGTTATTTCATGCAGCTTTAAGCTATCATTCTTATGGTACGACTGTGAATTACAGGCATATATCGTTAAGTACATAAAGGAAATCAAATATCTTATAAAAAGTGTCATATCAGTCTTTTTATTGGTTCCAAGCGGTCAACACCGTTTGAGAGTATATTTTGGATAACTATTATTAGAATGGAAACGGTTATTAATTTCTTCAATAATGTTTTTTCCTAATGTGTGGTAACGGCAAAAGTATAAAGCGCGTGAGCCGTCCCTTCCTTTCTACGCGCTCTCTTTTTGTGGAATCGTAAAATAAAATGTGCTTCCTTCTCCTGGTGTTGATTCTACCCAAATTTTCCCCTCGTGTAAATCAACGATTTTCTTGCAATGTGCCAGGCCTATACCTGTTCCCTCATAGTGTTTTTCAGTATGCAATCGCTTAAATATACTGAAGATTTCTGAAGGGTTCTCTGTGGATATCCCAATACCGTTGTCTTTCACAGCAAATCGCCAGCCATTGTCTTTCTCAGCAGTTATACTTATCACAGGTGTTATACCAGGTTTTACAAACTTGATGGCATTAATGATTAAATTTTGAAAAAGCGAACTAAGTTCTGTTTCATAGCCATTTAATGTGGGTAATGTCCCGATTTCTATTTGAGCATCAGTCTCTTTGATGGTAGATTCTAAATCTTGTTCCACGGTTTCAACGAGCTTTTGACAGTCTATCTGTGTCACTTCTTTCTTGTTTCCAACCGTGCTGTATTCCAACAAGTCGGTAATTAGATTTTTCATTCTACCAATGGACTGATTGATGAATTTTAGAAACGTGATCGCATGTTCATCTAGTGTTTCTCCATAATCACTCTCTATCATTTTTACCAGCATGGAAATGTTGCTGAGAGGTGATTTTAAATCATGAGATGCGATGTAAGCGAACTCACTTAGCTCCTTATTCTTTTTTTCCAGTTCGTTTTTAGCTTTTTCTAATTCTGTCACGTTTCTAAGCATTACGTACACGTAATTGTCTTGAATGTGGTGTACAGAACACTCATAAGTACCTGCCACCATATGATTGGAGTACTGTACCAAGCCTAAATTGATGGTTTCATGTTCCCGAGCCACCTTTCTATAGGTTTCAATAACATACAAGCCTGCTTCATGCGCATAAGCTTCTGGTGCTACCTCCATGATCTTTTTGCCAAAAACTTCCTCCTTTGTTTTCCTCATCTCATACAAAAGAACTTTGTTCATGAATACATATTGAATGCTTTCGATGTCATCCAGATCTGTTACTTGAAAAATACCTACCCCAACGGGCATATCATCAAATGTTTTAGTCAGAATGTCAATGTTTAAAAGGTTATTCATTCGTAAGCGGATTTTTTAGTACCAGACCCAGTTTCCTTTTGGGACAGACCTAATTTAAAAATTTAATGACGGTTTTTATAATAAAATTAACAATTCAATGAAATTAATCGGCAAATGGTATGTTAGGTATCGAGATACAATACAAAAGCCCATTCTGAAAGGAATGGGCTTTTCAAATAGGCTAGGAGAGTGGTTTATTTCTCTCGTGAATATTTCTCCATATAACGCTCGTACAAGTCTTTTTGGCGGGTGTCCAGTGAGATATCACGACCATCAATAAAAGCACGACTCAGCTTGTTAGTTCTCATGTCCAGCGCATTTCCTTCAGATATGAATAGGGTAGCACTTTTCCCTTGTTCTAGAGAACCATAATCCTTGTCAATACCTAGAATTTTAGCTGGGTTCAAGGTTACCATCATCAAGGCTTTTTCTACATCCAGGCCAAAACCAGAAACCGTTCCTGCATAAAAAGGAACGTTACGCACCTGGTGTCGCTCCATACTTCCTGAATTCTCTAGGGCTACCATCACCCCAGCATCTGCTAATAGTTTTGGAAACTTGTACGGCATGTCATAATCCTCATCATCTCTTGCTGGTAAATCGTGTACACGTCCTGCTAAGACTGGGATTCCTGCGGCTGCGATATCCTTGGCTACGTCTTGAGCCCCTTGAGCTCCTACCAGTACGATGTTGCTGGTCATGTTGTTCGCTTTCGCGAAAGCGATGACATCAAGAACTGCTTTCTCCCCACTTACATGGATGTACATATTAGCTTCACCTGCAAGAACTGGTTGTAATGCCTTCAATTTCAAATCGATTTGATCTGGATTGTCTGTGCTACCGTAGGCCTTGCCTTTATTTAAAAGCTGTTGTAGTTCCTCAACTTCCTCGTCATAATCTTTACTAGGCTCGATAGGGCCATAGTTGGGCCAGGAACCGGATCTTGAAAAGCTACGAGGCCAGTTTACGTGAATACCATCATCGACGCGCACTGCGGCATCCTCCCAGTTCCAGGCATCCATTTGTACCACACTCGACTGTCCAGAAACGCGACCACCACGTGGTGTGATCTGGGCGAGAAGAATGCCGTTAGGTCTCATGGTTTCTACCACACGACTTTCTGCATTGTAAGCAATTAAACTGCGCACATGCGGGTTGTATTCTCCTATCTCGTCCTCGTCATCACTAGCGCCCACTGCATCTACTTCTACCAGTCCTAGAGTGGTGTTAGAAGCAATCATTCCAGGGTAAATATGTCTACCACTGGCATCGATCACCTCACCTTTAGGTGCTGTCAATCGTACCGTGGTAGCGTCTGCTATCATTGTCAATTTTCCATCCTCAAATTCTATTACAGAATTCTCGATCACCTCTCCATTTCCTAAATGGGCGGTACCGTTTATGATGCGCACTGCTGTCGACTGTGCGGGAGCAGGTGCTTGCTGTGCCAGGGCGGTAATGCCGAAGAACAGACTTACTAAACTTATATATTTTTTCATGTTCTTCATTTTTACCATTCTATTGTATCACAATCATAAAGGGTTTTCACGGCTTGTTTAGGTGCCTGTGTTTTAAGACCTTTATTTTTTGCCATGATCATTTCATTAACTAATTGCTGACGCTCTTTTTTAACGGCAGCTCTCATTTGCTCATCTTTCTTTATATCAAAGAATACCGCTCCATCAATCATCGTCATTTGCGCTGTCGCTTGAATATCTAAAGGATTTGTGTTCCAAAGAACTAAATCTGCATCCTTACCTTCTTTGATACTACCAGTACGGTCATCAATGTGAAGTAATTTAGCCGGGTTGAGTGTTACAAACTTCCAAGCTTCTTCCTCGCTCACGTCACCGTATTTGACGGCTTTAGCTGCTTCTTGATTCAGTCTTCTAGACATTTCGGCATCATCACTATTGAATGCTGTTACCACTCCTTGCGAGTGCATGATCGCTCCATTGTAAGGTATGGCATCTAGCACTTCATATTTGTAAGCCCACCAGTCAGAGAAGGTGGAACCACCAGCGCCGTGTTCAGCCATCTTATCAGCCACTTTGTAACCTTCTAAAATATGTGTGAATGTATTGAGAACAAAGCCGTAACGCTCTGCCACTTCCATCATCATGTTGATTTCACTTTGTACATAAGAGTGACAGGAAACATAGCGTTCTCCTTTTAGGATTTCAGAAATGACTTCCATTTCTTCATCATATCTAAAGTCATCAGTACCACGAGATTTGTCATAAGCCTGGCCTCTGGTAAAGTAATCTTCAAATACCTGCTCAACACCCATACGTGTTTGTGGGAAGCGAACTCCGTTATCATATCTAGATTGCTTTACGTTTTCACCTAGTGCAAACTTGATGAACTTAGGAGAGTTGTTATAAATCATCTCATCTGGTTTATAACCCCATTTCAATTTGATGATGGCACTACGCCCACCTATAGGGTTAGCGGAACCATGTAATAGTTGCGAAGTAGTTACACCACCCGCAAGATCACGATATAAGTTGATGTCTTCATGATCGACAACGTCTTCAATAGTAACTTCCGCTGTAGAATTATGTCCAGCTTCGTTGACACCACCATCGATACCTATGTGAGAGTGTTCATCAATGATACCGCTAGTTAAATGCATTCCTGTAGCGTCAATAACTCTAGCACCACCAGCGCCTAGGTTGGAGCCTACTTTTGAAATTTTACCATTTTTGACTAAAACATCTGTGTTTTCTAGAATACCATCCGCTTCATTAGTCCACACCGTGGCGTTCTTGTAAAGAATGGTTTCCGCTACTGGTTTTGTGATAGATCCAAAAGCAACATTAGGATAGGTCAAAGGGCCCATTTCTTTCATGGCCATATCTTCATCCTTGTCCTCATCGTCTTTCTTGTCATCTTCTGACTTTTCATCTGTCGTCGTTTTTCGAGCCGTGAAGTTTCTTTCGGTTCCATCAGCAAGGTAGACTTTACCACTAATCATGGAATTGTCAGGACCTAGCTTTGCGTTCCAGCGGTTATAACTTTTATCAGTAGTGTCTTTTTGGGTGGTGGTTACAGTGATCCAGTCTCCATTTCTAGAAATCTTACTACCTAATTTGGTGCTGTCTTGCTTTACCACAACTGATTTAGAATCACCAGAAATAGTCATCGTGTAGTTTTCACCGTTAAGAGAAGTGGTATAGGTACCGTCTACATTTAGAATGCTGCGGTCTTTTAACTGATGCTTAGATCCCTGAACCCAATTCTCATAGATGTCCGTATCCTTATCAAACAATTCACCGGAAGTAACGATGAAGTTGGCCAGCTTTCCTTTTTCCAGCGTACCAATCATGGCATCTGCTTGAAGCATTTTTGCCGGTACAGTAGTTAAAGCAGCAAGTGCTTGGTCAGCGGTTAAGCCATATTCCATAGCTCTCATCAGTTTTTCCTTAAGATCTCCAGGAGACTTCAACCCATGGGTGGTAATTGCATAATTTATTCCTGCTTTTTGAAGCATCATTGGGTTAGCAGGACCTTGTTTCCAGTCGCGCATGGTAGATAAGTTGATGTACCATTCTTGGTAAGGATTGGTTACATCATAGGCATCTTCAAAATCCATTGGTAGGATCAATTGAGCATTAGTTGCTTTGATATCATCGATCATTTCATAAGCGTCCATTCCACCTACAATGATGAATTGTTTGCCTACGCGATCCCCAAGTTTATCTGCTCTCAGAATATTCTTCTTATCTCCAGCTTCTATGTATTGCACCATGTTCTTGGTATTGTTCAAAGCTTCAAGAGAACGGTCTTTAGTTTTTGATTTTCCTTTAGCATACCAGTCGGCATCAAAATGCGCTTGACGCAATAAAGCTAGCGTCCCCATCAGTGAAGTAGGGTAGGATTGGTTGGTCTGACTGCTGCGGTCAAAGGAGTAATAAGCACCGTTTGAGTTTTTCAAAACTCTGCCAGAATCGTCACCGTTGGTATTTAAGGCAACTAACATTCCAGTACCACGGGCGATACCATCATGCAAGTGGGTTTGAACGGTTCCATAACCGGCTTCCATCATGCTTTTAGCGGCTTTCTCATCGTATTCATAAAAATCGATGGCATTTTGCTCTGGTCTGATGTGATCATTCCAGTAAAAACCTTTGCGGCCTTCATCATACTGCTGTCCACCACGAGATGTTCTGGAAGGTTTTTCCATTCCAAAATCACCATAAGCTTCAATAAAAGAAGGATAAATAAAGGTTCCTGTGGCATCCTCTACAAGAGCATTTTTAGGAATCTTGATGTTTTTGCCTATTTCTACAATTTTGCCATCCTTTATTAGAATGGAGGCGTTTTCAATTTTTTTCCCAGGCGCCGTTATAATCGTGGCATTAGTAATTGCCCGGGAGGCACTACTAACGGCAGATATGTCGTCGTTGTTAGGAAAATACTCTTGGGCATGTGAGGTCATTGCAGCCACCGCCAAGAGTGAAAAAAGTAATTTTTTCATATAAGAGGTTGTTTAAAATCTAAAGATAGGGAAGAGATTTTGAATAATAGGCGTGTTACGCTTTCGCGAAAGCGGAATTACCAACGACCTGTAAACAATTTGCTATTTATAGTAATTCACGAGCAAGGCCACAACGTAGGAATACGTGCGCATTCCGTCCGGCTGGTTATTTGCTTTCAAGTAGGATTCATAGGTCTTTTGAGAAATTTTCTCAATGACGTTATCATTATAAGGTGCCCAAAAGTCGCGCAAATCTTGATAATTCTCAATGATGCCGTAATGCATTGCAGCTCTCGCGAGTTCCATCTGTAAGGGATCTTTCATACTCAAATCATTCAAGCAGTACCCTAAAGCAAATATGGTGGCGCTGTACTGAAAGTAAAGATCGTCGTGATTCATGCCTGCCAGTACCGCAATAAAATTGGCTTCATTTTCTTTTGCAAAGCCCAGCTGGTGCGACATTTCATGTAAGATCAAAACAGGTGTTTTATAGTTGTCAATGTAGCCGTTGGTCTGTGCCTCTCCAGTTATGGGATTCAAATAACCGCTGTATCCCATGTAAGTGAGCGGTAAGGTCAATAATGACTTTTTAATACTAGCAGGTCCATAATCTAAGGATGGATAGACGGCACCTAGATTAGAAAATCCAGATGGGGCCAATTCAAACAATTCCGATTGGGATCTAGTAAATTCTACTTTCAATGAATCTACCGGTTGCAGCTGCTCGTGCAGGGCATTAGCTGTAAATACCAATTTTTGTGTGACTCTGATTAACTCTTCATCGGTGTAAGTAGCATCTAATTCTAAAATTTCATTTAATGGCTGCCTGTAATAATTGAAGCCCCATGCAAAATGGAAGAAGGCAAGAATAATGTTTAATGCAGTGAAAACCTGAGTATATCGCTTTCGCGAAAGCGTGACAACCTCCTTAAAATGAATCACAAACCAGCGTATTACAAGAATGATGATAAGCACATATAGAATGTCGCCGAACGAAAATGGAATCCATCCTAAGCCTATACGCATCGCACGGCTGATGTAAGTGTAAATACCCATACTATACCATTTCTCAACAAATGCCGGGAAACGTCGTAACTGCAAATAACCCATGATTTGTATCAACAGCAATACTACCGATAATAGGAGCGGAGCCCATTTTTTCATATCAAAAAAATTAATTCTCTATGGTAACAGGTATAGGTCCCCCATGACTTAAAAAGCCTCCACCTATTTCTTCAACATTCACATCCAGCTCATCCATAGTGCTGATTCTAGAAATATTAACATCTAGTGTTTCCGCATTGGAAAGGCGAACCGTAATCGAACCATCTTCGTTTATAGGTACCATTGCCATAGCTGCAGGCTTTTCAGTGGTAGTAACAAAATTTGATACTGTTAGGATGGAAAGATTCAAGGCGATTACAGCCAAAATCCCTTTGGTAAATAGGTCATTTTTAAACATAGCTCACTTTAATTTGATAGCTAAGATATCGAAATTCAATTTTGGCAGTATTGGTATTGGACGGTTCGCTATCTATCTCTAATTTTTCCGACCTTTGATCAAAAGCTTTACCTATGAATCTTGTTCTAGCCGACTTCAACCAGCACACCCCATTATTACCATTTACTTACACGAGACCTACATCATATATACGTTGCGGAATCTTGACCATGGCAGAGCGATGGGAAAAACTACTGGACTTAAAGACAAGTTATCAGACGGAAGATTATTTACAAATCAAATACCCGATAAAGGAGACCAGTGATAACCTGGTTGTAGCAGGTCATATTTTTGCTACAGATAAGTTGGCTGCTGCCATCCTTAATCTTGAAATAGGGCAGAAGCTACTTGCAGGAAATAACATCGTTGCTTATCGAGCGGAGAAAATCCACACGCCAACCATTGAACTGACTCAAGTATTGTTTACTGAAGAAGATGTGGACGGGATTTTCAACACCTGGGACATCTTCTCAAAAAATGGAAAAGCCCTTCAAGCTGACTTTGATTTAATTACAAAAGGAAGAAAAAGCCAACCCATTCCTGCTAGTGTACAAACCGTAAATCCAGAACAAATATTCCTAGAAGAAGGAGCAGTGGTGCAATTCTCTATTCTAAACGCATCTACAGGACCTATTTACATAGGTAAAAATGCAGAGGTTATGGAAGGTTCCATTATTCGTGGCAGCTTTGCGTTATGTGAGCACAGCGCAACAAAACTGGGAACTAAAGTGTATGGCCCAACGACAATCGGACCGCATTCTAAAATTGGTGGCGAGGTGAATAATTCGGTGATTTTTGGATATTCGAATAAAGGTCATGAAGGTTTCCTAGGCAACAGCGTGCTAGGCGAGTGGTGCAACATAGGCGCCGATACTAATACGAGCAACCTCAAAAACAATTATGCCGAGGTCAAATTATGGAACTATGAGACAGGAAGATTTGCCGCTACTGGTTTGCAGTTTTGTGGTTTGATGATGGGAGATCACTCTAAATGTGGTATCAATACCATGTTCAATACAGGAACCGTTGTGGGCGTGAGTGCTAACATTTACGGTGCCGGATTCCCACGTAATTTCATACCCAGTTTTTCATGGGGTGGTCCACAAGGCACCATGACCTACAAACCTTCTAAAGCCTATGAAGTCGCTCATGTAGTCATGCAACGTCGAGGATTGACCTTAGATCAAACCGATATAGATATTTTAGATGCGGTATTTGAAAAGACAAGTAAGTACCGTAAGGATTAATCAGCTCGCACGTATTTTTCAGCGCAGGCTTCCATACATTGATAATTGACAACCAAAACACCAATCTCTTTGTCCAAGGTATAGGTAGCTTTACAGTCTTCCAATTGGAAACCTTTATCTGAAGGGTTCCAAGTGGCTACGGTACCTTCTTGAAAATTGTTTCCCATGCACACATTTTCATTAGAAATTACAGTTCCATAAGCGGTGAACAATAAAGTTTTATCGCTGTTCACTCTATGAAAAGTCGCCTTGCCATCGCCTATATCACTCAAGGATTCCACGTGTTTCCAGGCACCGATTAAGTCATTATCCACTTCTTGATCATCGCAAGAGGTGGTAAGTATGGCAAGAACAAATACTGCTAGAAATCTCATAATCATTTTTTTGAATTTTAACCTACTCCAACTTTTCAAGCCTTTGTTTAAATTGTTATTTTAGATGCTTTGTCTAAAATTATGAAATACCTACCAACTCTAGCGTCCTATCTGATTGTTTTTTGTTCCGCTTTCGCACCGTGTCAAGCACGGCATACACTTGATAAGTTCGCTTTCGCGAAAGCGAACTTCATCAAAGCGCAATCCACAGAAAACCCACAACAATTCAAAGGCTTCTTCAACTTCATCTATGATGATGACAAAGGAACCATACTGCTGGAAGTGAAGGAGTTGGATAAAGAATTCTTATACGTTCACTCGTTGTCTACTGGTTTAGGTTCTAATGATATAGGGCTGGATCGAGGACAATTAGGCGATGGTGTAGTTGTGAAATGGGTGAAAGCAGGAAATAAATTACTGTTAGTACAACCTAATCAACGATACCGAGCCATCACCAGCAATGAGGAGGAGCGCAAATCTGTTGAGCAAGCTTTTGCAAGATCCGTTATTTATGGATTTGAGATTAAAGACGATAAAAAAGAGAAGACTGAAGTGAGTAAAGGAACCTATACCATCGACTTAACTCCTTTTTTAATGGAAGATGCGCATGGCGTAGCAAAACGATTGAAAGACCGCAATCAAGGTACTTATAAAATAGAAAAATCCAGAAGTGTACTCTGGTTAGAGAACACCAAGGCATTTCCTAAAAATGTAGAATTTGAAGCACTGCTTACTTTTACTGGTGAAGCAAAAGACAGTGATATACGCAGTGTGGCTCCAGATGCCGAATCAGTTAGCGTGATTCAGCATCACAGTTTTGTGGAATTACCAGATGATAATTTTGAGCCTAGAGCCTTCCATCCTAGATCAGGTTCGTTTTACACCAGTTACCTGGACTACAGCAGCCCCATAGGTACCCCAATGGAAAAGCGGTGGATCACCCGACACCGATTGGAGAAGAAAAACCCGCAAGCAGCAATGAGCGAAGCGGTAGAAACTATTATTTATTACTTAGATCGAGGAACACCAGAACCAGTACGTAGTGCTTTGTTAGAAGGTGCCGGCTGGTGGAATCAGGCTTTTGAAAGCGCAGGTTACACAAATGCCTTTCAAGTCAAAATGCTTCCTGAAGGCGCTGATCCGATGGATTGCCGTTACAATGTGATCCAGTGGGTACATCGCAGTACCAGAGGTTGGAGTTATGGTGGTAGTGTGACAGACCCAAGAACAGGAGAAATAATAAAGGGTCATGTAAGTTTAGGGAGTTTGCGCATACGTCAGGACTACATGCTCGCTCAGGGAATGTTGAAAGAACCATTTGCTAACGGTCAAGAATCGCCAGAGATGCTGAAAATGGCGCTAGCAAGAATCCGTCAGCTGGGAGCTCATGAAGTAGGTCATACTCTGGGTTTTGCACATAATTATGCAGCCAGTGTGAGCGATCGCGCTAGTGTTATGGATTATCCGCATCCTAAATATGATCTAGTTGATGGAGAAATAAGCTTGGCTGATGCCTATGATACGGGAATAGGAGAGTGGGATAAATTGACGGTTCAATATTCTTATGGAACACCAGAGGAAAATGAGACTGAAAAAGACTTTTTGTTGAGAATTATCAAGAAGGCAGAATATGAAAATCTTCAATTTATAAGTGATAGCGATGCTAGAGCAACCACAGGCGCTCATGCCGATGCTCATTTATGGGATGGAGGTGAAAACGCAGTGACTGAATTGAACCGAATGATGAAAGTGCGTGAGGTTGCGATGAATCAATTTGGAGTGAATAATGTTGCTGATGGTCAGCCTTTAAGTGTTTTGGAAGATGTATTTGTTCCTGTGTATTTTTCACACCGCTATCAGGTGGAAGCAGCATCTAAGCTGGTAGGAGGGATGCGCTATTCCTATGCTATGAAAAAGGATCAAGCATTTGAGTATGTTTCCAAAAGCGAACAAAAATCGGCACTCAGCGCGTTACTGAATACATTGAAAGTAGAGCAATTGGCCATTCCGCAAGGGGTGTTGAGTTTATTTCCGCCACGGGCTTATGGGTATAATAGAGATCGTGAAAGTTTCAAATCGCAAACTGGAGTCGCTTTTGACCCTGTAGCTGCTGCCGCAACCAGTGCAGATGTGACTCTAGACTTTTTGCTGAACTCCACTCGATTAAATCGCGTGGCACAGCAAGCTATTTATGATGAAGATGCCTTGAACTTAGAAGAAGTTTTAGATCAAACCACAGAGCTTGTAACCAATCAGAGATATAGATCTGCTTATGAAAAACTTATCAAAACCAGATTGGAAGAACAACTATTGCTCAAGTATTTAGGATTGCTATCGAGTAGAGCAACTACGGCTACCGTTGCTGCGGGAGTTTATCAACAAGTGCTGGAGCTCTACGACCGGTATGATGGTTCTAAAGATGCAAATGACCAATTTCTAGCTGCCATGATTGAAGATTATCGATTGCACCCAGAAAATTATGAAGCTGCAGTGGTACCAGGCATTCCGGATGGGAGTCCTATTGGGAGTTGTGGGATGTAGAATTTTGTGATGTTTTTTCTTCTAGTGTAAAGAAAGTGTGCTTTTCAAGGATTTGAGACACCCATCTCTTATCTTCCCTCAAGGGAAGACGATACATGGTGCTGGATTTAGTCTAGACGGTAAATTCTGATATCAATTGTTTCCCTTGAGGGAAATGCCGAAGGCAAAAGGTGTAGCAGAGTGATTGAAATACTTAATTAAATGGTTGTTAGAGAGTTGGTTGATGGAATATGATAATCCACGAATGACGGTAAAACACCCATCTCTTATCTTCCCTCAAGGGAAGACGATACATGGTGCTGCATTTAGTCTAGACGGTAAATTCTAATATCACTTGTTTCCCTTGAGGGAAATGCCGAAGGCAATGGATGTTAAAATATAAATCATGAAGTTTTGAAATATTCGAAATGAGAAACCACAACATTTTACCCTATTCACCCGCAGCAAGAGATTTATCCAAACGTTTGCGAATTAAAATGACAATAACTGAAAAGCTATTTTGGGAACAAGTCAAGCAGTCCAAACTTGGTGTGGTTGTTAGAAGGCAAATGCCGATACTAGATTATGTAGTTGATTTTTACATCAAAGAAATTGGATTGGCTATCGAATTGGATGGCTTTTCCCATGATAACAATGTTCTTGAAGATGGAAAGAGGCAAGGTAGGATTGAGGAATTGGGAGTGACATTTATTCGATTTAGAAATGAACAGATTCAAAAAAATATGGATGAGGTTCTATTAGAATTAAAAGGATTAATTGCTGACTTGAAAAAATAACAACTCAAAACACCCATCTCTTATCTTCCCTCAAGGGAAGACGATACATGGTGCTGCATTTAGTCTAGACGGTAAATTCTGATATCACTTGTTTCCCTTGAGGGAAATGCCGAAGGCAAAGGGTGTTAGAGAGTGATTGGAATACTGACTGAAAATTCCGAATGCAAAAGACGTTAGAGAGTGATTGAAATACTAATCGAACCACTATATCCCACTCACCGCAGCCTCCGCACATCGTTCTCCATCCATCGCAGCACTCACAATACCACCCGCATAACCACCACCTTCACCACAAGGGAATAAATTACTGATTTGTGGATGTTCTAGAGTATCGTTTCTTGGAATCTTCACGGGTGATGAGGTTCTAGACTCTACACCTACAATGTTGGCTTCATTAGTATTATAACCATGCATTTTATCTCCAAAGGCTTGAAATCCTTTACGCAATCGACTGCCTAAATGTTTAGGCAGCAAACTGTGTAATGGTGCACTCAATAAACCTGGCTGATAGGAGCATTCATTTAAACTACTTGATAATTTCCCCTCAACAAAATCAGTCAATCGTTGTGCTGGTGCGGTTTGCGATCTTCCGCCAGCAGTGTAGGAAATACGTTCTAGGCTTTTTTGAAATTCCAGTCCAGCAAGAGCACCGTATTGAGCAAACGATCTCAAATCTTCTTCGGCATTGATTTCTACCACAATACCGCTGTTGGCAAACTTGTTATTTCGTCTTGATGGTGACATACCATTAACAACGACCTCTCCATCTTCAGTAGCTGCAGGGACTATAAACCCGCCTGGGCACATACAAAATGAATATACACCACGTCCTTTTACTTGTTGAACAAGACTGTATGATGCTGCTGGCAGCAGGTCAGGACGTTCCATACCACAATTGTACTGTATGGAGTCAATAATGTGCTGTGGATGCTCGACACGCACGCCCATGGCAAATGATTTGGCCTCTATCTCAATTTTCTTTTTGTCCAGTAAATGAAAGATATCTCTAGCACTATGACCAGTAGCAAGGATGACGCGCTCCACGGCCATTTCGTGCCCGTTATCTAGAATGATGGCTCTTATTTTTTGATCTTTTATTTCAAAGTCGGTCACCTTAGTCTCAAAATGAATCTCACCACCGTAATTCAAAATGGTTTCCCGTATGCGTTGTATGATTTTAGGTAATTTGTTCGTGCCTATATGCGGATGCGCGTCTACTAGAATTTCGTGGGTTGCACCGTGAAAAACTAAGTTTTCGAAAATGCGACGCACGTCACCTCGTTTCAAACTACGCGTGTAGAGTTTCCCGTCGCTATAGGTTCCTGCACCACCCTCACCAAAGCAATAGTTGGAATCAGCATTCACCACATGATCTTGATTGATGGCTTTGATGTCGCGACGGCGTTTTTGCACGTCTTTGCCTCGTTCTAAAACTATAGGTTTGTAGCCCAGCTCAATGCAACGCAAGGCAGCATACATACCTGCAGGTCCAAAACCTATGATGTGGATTTCCTTAGCACTAGAAACATCTTGATAATCAAAATGATATTCAGATTCCTTCGGGAGCTCTTCGTTGATATAAACAGCAAGCTTGTAATTGAATACGACAACCTTTTTACGCGCATCTATAGATTTGCGTAATACTACCACGCCATTGATTTTTGAGGCATCCTCAACTAGAAAGGCCGCAGCTCTTTTAGTCAAATTGGGATCCTGTTCTTCCTCAGGTAGACTTACGCGCAGCTGTATCTCTTTGATCATGTCGCAAATTTATGGATTTGTAAGCAGATACTGCGGGCAATTGATATAGTAGAATTCAATGCTTTGCACTAATTTTAGAGCCTATGAAAAATACATATTTCTTTCTACTGGTTATTATTGTTCAATTTACAAACGCACAAGACTATTATTTTCCAGAGCGCAATGAAAGCTGGCAACCTATCTCTCCTGTTGAGGCTTCTATAGACTCCAATAAACTGGATGCGGTTATCGCTTTCGCGAAAGCGAACGAATATTCAGGTTCAAGGGATTTAAGAATTGCCATCCTAGAAGGATTTAAAAGCGAGCCGTTCCACGAGATACAAGGTCCTACCAAAAAACGCGGCGGGCCGGCGGGAATGATTCTTAAAAATGGAAAATTAGTGACTCAATGGGGCGACACGAAGCGGGTGGATATGACTTTTTCTGTGACAAAAAGCTTTCTGTCCACGGTTGCGGGACTGGCAGTAGATCAAGGATTGATAGCCAATGTTGATGATAAAGTGCAGTCCTATGTTTGGGACGATACATTTGCAGGCAGGCACAATTCTCAAATTACCTGGAGCCAATTGCTACAGCAAAACAGTGCCTGGCAAGGAACGCTTTTTGGCGGGCAAGATTGGGCAGATCGACCACCACGAGAAGGAGGTATTGATGACTGGAAATACGCGAAGCCCGCAACTCCAGGTACGGTTATGGAATATAACGATGTGCGTGTGAATGTGCTAGCTTACAGTTTACTACAGGTGTGGCGTCAACCTTTACCTCAAGTGTTAAAAGAGCATGTAATGGATCGAATAGGCGCTTCTACTACCTGGCGCTGGTACGGCTATAAAGATGCTTGGGTAGATGTGGACGGGCTGCAAATGAAAAGCGTCACTGGCGGTGGACACAGCGGTGCTGGTATGTTCATAAATACTGAGGACATGGCTCGCTTTGGCATGCTGTTTTTGAAGAATGGAAAGTGGAATGATCAGCAATTGATATCATCTGAATGGATCGATGCTGCTATCACACCTTCACAACCAAATGTGAATTACGGATTCATGTGGTGGCTAAATCAAAAAGGTCCTAGACACTGGAATGGTGTAGGAGAGGACGTATTTTATGCAGCTGGTTTTGGTGGTAACTTTATCGTAGTGGATCGTAAAAATGACCTTGTAGTGGTTACTCGATGGTTGGAGCCTAGTAAGATTGGTGTGTTTATGAAGAATCTTATAGATGCTTTTTAGATTAATTTCAAAAGAAATATTACACTTATATCATTAATACCTCATATTACTTAGAATAGCCATATAAAAACTCCAGTCCTTCATAAATGGATTCTGGTAATACCGACGTATGATCTTCATCAGGGTATTTGACGAACTTAAAATGATCTACAGGAAGCCCTTTAGTAAGTAAGTACTCATTAAGTTTATCGGTCCAGGTTGTAATTAGTAAGCCTTCAGAACTTCCATAACATAGGAAAAGTTTCTTTTTAGATACTTCATTTGAAAAGTTACGGTATAAGCTTTCGTAATAATTATCATCTTTAATCCACCATAAAGATGGAGAAATGCTGATATAATTATCAAAAGTAGGTTGAGCTGATGAAAGGTTATGAATACCAAAGAGTCCGCCCAGGGAATGCCCTAAAATGCTTCGGTCTTTGATGTCTGTGTTATAAGTACCATCAATGAAAGGAAAAAGTATATTAGTCAAAAAGCTTGTAAAAAGTTCAGAGCTTCCAGAATTACCTCTTGTGATTTCAAAAAATTTTGGTTGACTAAAAATTACCATGGGAAAACCTAATTTTTCCATTTCGAATGGAGTAGGCGTATAATCCCTAGTGCGCTGTTTGTTAAATTCATATTCATTCCCAGTGGTGGAAATTCCTACCAAAATAGCGGCCCGCACTTTTCTTGAACCTTGTAGTAAAGTGAATGCGCCTACCACGCTATCTTCCAGCCACCAAGCATCTAAATAATAGAGAACGGGATAATCGATTGAATCTTGATAAGTTATAGGTAGTTGAACTTTAATTAAGTAATTCTTCCCTTGCTCTGAGCTTAACAGATGTTCTTGTGATAAATCAGGACTCTTGACCTGTTGTCCAACAACAGTCGCCATGAATGAAAAAACTGTAAAAAGTGCGGTACCAATATACCTTTCCAACTGAAAATATTTTGAATGGTTATTTAAAAAAAAGTGTGTACTCAAAAATAAACAGACTTTGTTTCATTAAAAAGTTGCTAGTTAGCTAAAGGTTCATTTTTAAAATGAGGTTCTAGCAATTTAATTAAAGTGAATTAAATGCACTCCTAGCGTAATAACCAAAAACACCATCAATCAGTTTAACAATTCAACCGCATACTTTGCTTAAGGCTTTCAAAACCTAGAAGTTTAGATGAATGGGACATTACTTTTGAGATTTATAATTCACTAAATACTGCGATGAAACATTGCCCGATCCTTATAGATCGGGCAATTGTAAAACTTTAATCTTTCACGATTTAGTCGTCCTTAACGTCATACCGATCTGCCATCATGACCTTATCCCATGCCTTGACAAAGTCATGTACAAATCTTTCCTGACCATCATCAGCGGCATAGACCTCAGCAATATTCCGTAATTGTGAATTTGAACCAAAAATAAGGTCGCAACGGGTAGCGGTATATTTTGCTTCTCCATTTTCTCTATTTTTTATATCAAACAATAGTTTACTAGAACTTTTCGGTACCCATTCATAATCCATACTTGTGAGCACTTGAAAGAAGTCATTGGTCAATTGGCCTGGACGTTCAGTAAATACTCCATGTTTAGAGTGATCAAAATTTTGATCTAAAACTCTCAGTCCGCCAGTAAGCACTGTCCATTCAGGAGCGCTCAAATTCAGTAATTGAGCCTTGTCAAGGAATATTCTTTCTGTAGACACTCGGTAACCTACTTTGTCATTGTGATAATTCCTAAATCCATCGGACACCGGTTTTAACCAGTCAAAGCTTTCCACATCTGTCAATTCTTGAGTGGTGTCCATACGTCCTGGGGTAAATGGTACTTGCACGTGCGTACCTGCATCATTCGCCGCTTTTTCAATGGCAGTACAACCTCCTAAAACTATTAGATCAGCTAGGGAAATTTGCTTATCTCCAGACTGATTACTATTGAATTTACTTTGAATTTCTTTTAATGTGTCTAGTACCTGATTCAACTCCGTTGGGCGGTTCATTTCCCAATTATTTTGTGGTTCTAATGCTATTCTTGCTCCGTTAGCTCCACCACGTTTATCTGAATGGCGGTAGACGGCAGCTGATGACCATGCGGCAGAAACCAAGGCAGAAACGCTCAAATCACTAGCAAGAATTTGATTTTTCAAATCTGCAATGTCTAAATCGGTTACTAGCTCATGATTGCAGGCAGGTACTGGATCTTGCCATAGTAAATCTTCTTGTGGTACTTCAGGACCTAAATAGCGGTCTTTAGGTCCCATGTCGCGATGTGTCAATTTAAACCACGCTTTCGCGAAAGCGTTTGTAAAATAATCAAAATCACTCATGAATTTTTCACACACTTTACGATAAGCAGGATCTACTTTTAAAGCAATATCTGAAGTCATCATCATTAAATCATCCATCTTACCATCAATGTGAGCATCAGGTGTTTTAGGAGCATCTGGATTGATGGGAGTCCATTGACCCGCACCTGCAGGGCTTTTCTTTTGTTCCCAATCAAACTTAAAAAGGTTGATGAGGTAGTCATTGTCCCAATTAGTTGGGTTTGGAGTCCAAGAACCTTCAATACCATTGGTACTGGTGTATTCTGCATTCCCTGTTCCTACTGGATTGTGCCATCCAAAGCCTTGAGCTTCTATAGAAGCAGCTTCAGGTGCAGCACCAATTTTATCAGCAGGTACAGCACCATGGCTTTTTCCAAAGGCATGTCCTCCAGCTATGAGTGCTACTGTTTCTTCATCATCCATGGCCATACGCTTGAAAGATTCCCGAATGTTTCTAGCAGAGTCTACAGGATCCATGTTACCGCCTGGGCCTTCAGGATTCACATAAATTAAGTTGGAGTGTGTGGCTGCTAATGGATTTTCTAGATCATGATAATCTTCTTTAGGACCACCTACCCAACGCAGGTTTTCATTTACCATTTCTTCTGGATGTCCTAAATGGTTACCGCCTGTTGGGGATTCATCGTATGGCTTGCCATTCCAAAACTCTGGACCCCAATAGGTGCTACGATCTGGTTCCCAGGCATCACGGCGACCTCCAGCAAAACCAAAAGTTGGGAAGTTCATAATTTCTAAAGAACAGTTTCCAGTAAGAACGATAAGATCAGCCCAAGATAGAGCAGCACCATATTTTTTCTTTATAGGCCATATCAAACGTCTGGATTTGTCAATATTACCATTATCCCACCAAGAGTTGATGGGCGCGAATCGTTGCATCCCTTGAGCTGCTCCTCCACGGCCGTCAGCGATACGATAGGTTCCTGCTGAGTGCCAAGCCATGCGAATCATTTGGGGACCATAATTTTTATAATCTGCAGGCCACCAGTCTTTGGAATCTATTAAAACCTCTTTTATATCTTGTTTTAATTGTTTGAAGTCTATGTTATTAAATGCAGTCTTGTAGTCTTCATCGCTTAAGGGGTTGGAAACGGGTTGCTCCTGATGTAGCAATTCAACTTGTAGGCGGTTAGGCCACCAGTCGTCCGTTCTAGGAGCTGTTCCTATGGCACCGCCTATTCGGGTGCCGCGAAATGGACATTTTTCTAAACCTTCTGGGTTTTCAATATTTTTCATTAAAAGGGTTTTTGTAATTTTTAGAAGGATGGACAGCAAATGATTGCGTCGACCTAAAGATGTTATGCTACAATTTATTCCGCTTAGCTTTCATATAAAAGCTTTCTAGCATTATTGGGAATACTTTATAAGAATGGATCAACGATACAGATTTTCAAGTAATTGATCTCTAGCTTAATTTTTTCAACTATTTGATGTGTATTTAGGAAATTCTGACACCTATAAATTTGTGACGAGTTCGCTTTCGCGAAAGCGAAATTCCTTGAAGTATTATTTTTAAAAGTGTCATTGAACGCTCCTAGATAAACTGGTTTTTTATCAATCTTGAGAAAGGTTATTTTCATTGAACAACCACATATAGCTTTCTGGAAATTCACGACGCCAGAACCATTCGCTGTGTGCACCATCTGGAAGGATTACTCGCTTTATTTCGGGCTCACCAAAACCTGCTTTGTGTAAGGTTTTGATCATATCGTCAATATTTTGCACTAACCCAGCACCTTCCTTAGCTCCTCCTAGAAGTACAATTCTCATGTCATTATTTTTTCCTGTCGTGCGCACGTGATCATATACCCGATCAGAAAACCAGAAGGATGGAGAAAAAACACCTGCCTTGCTGAAAATATCTTGGCGTTCTATGGCGGCATAAAAAGAGATCAAACCACCCATGGAGCTTCCCATAATCCCAGTATTCGTTCGGTCTGGTTTAGTCCTGAAATTAGAGTCAATATATGGTTTTAGCGTTTCTACTAAAAAGTTTACATAAGATGCTCCCTCACCGCCACCATAATTAGAATTAACCCAAGGGGAATATTCATCTAATCTAGTACTGCCGCCATTATCAATGCCCACGACTATCACTCCTTGATCTCCACCTTGAAACATCTTATTTAAAGACTCATCTATTTCCCACTCTTCAGAATAACTTGTAGCAGCATCGAATAAATTTTGACCGTCCTGCATATATAAAACTGGGTATGATTTGTTGCTAGCGTCATAATCTGGCGGCAAGTACACCCAAATCCTCCTGCTGCGCTCCAGTTGTGGAATGTCAAAATCTTCGCTTATTATCGTTACATTTTTAGGTGGATCCACTGCAGTAGTTCGAGCATCTTTCCAATTGGATATGTGTAGCTCTATCTGTTTAGGTTTTCCAGAATATGTAAATTTTCGATTACCTAAATCCTGACCGTCTTTGTCTACTTCAACATTGCTCCAGCTGCCTTTAGTAAATTTAAAGTCGTGTTCTCCTAATGATGGATAAAAGGATAGGCTATAGAACCCATTTTCGTTTTCTTCTAGTCTATATTCATCACTATTTGGATTCCAATTATTAAAATCTCCCGCAACATAAATTTGATCTCCAGCAAGCATATCGCTACTACGAACTGTAACTTTCAAGGTGATCTGAGCAAAAATGCTTGAATAACTCAACAAGAGAATAGCGATAAGTGCGGTGTTGAGTTGAAACAACTGCTTCATTTTATTTTTTTTTTAATATAAGAAGATTATTGGTTTTCAGATTGCTACGAATATCGCTTTCGCGAAAGCGGAACTACCCCTAAAACATCTGCTTTTTTAGATGATCACATGAAAATCGTGTCTGGCGAGGAAGTTCGCCATGCTAGATTTTTACCACCGAAATTAGTGTTAGTGAGACTTGTAGATATGCCTTCATGATTTTTGAATCAGCATATAGAGCCACCTCGCTTAAAGTGTCTGAGTGATATCTAGAATTCATTAAGAACGTGTGTACAGTTGTACAAAAGAGTTTAAATTCAGTCAGGTTCATTACATTGAATTCTATCTTTGCAGGATGCAGCAATCTAAGGTTCTTTTTATAACACCTCCTTTTACTCAGTTAAATACAGCCTATCCGGCGTCTGCTTATCTCAAAGGTTTTCTTGAAGGACATGATATATCTTTTTCTCATTGTGATTTAAGTATCGAGTTATTCACCTCAGTTTTCTCTGGTAATTTTCTTCGCTCCATTTTCAAAGAAGCAACAGATTTGGGTAATAATTTTTATCCAAATGTTAGTGCAATGAAAGAGCTTTATATATCAAGGGTTGATATCGTTATAGGCTTTCTTCAAAAGCAGGATATTACAACTGCAAATAAAATATTAGAAACTGATTTTTTACCCTTGGGCCACCGATTAATAAACGTGAGCACTCAAATTAAATGGGAAGCTGGGGAACTAGGAATTATTGATAAAGCAAAGCATTATGGAACCCTATTTATAGAAGAAATAGGTGATTTTATTCAGGCGAATGTCGATGAGTTTTTCGCATTCACTAAATATGCGGAGCAAATCGCTACTGCAGCAAGTAGCTTTGATCAATTGGATGAATTAATGAGGTATCAACCTACACTCATTGAGGATGAAATGATGAATATCCTAGAAGAGAAACTTCAAGAGCACACTCCAGATTTAGTTTGCTTTACGATTCCTTTTCCTGGAAATCTGTTTGCCGCCTTACGTTGTTCTCAGTTTATAAAACAGTTTTTTCCAGGTATTCCAATTGCATTTGGTGGTGGGTATTGTAATACAGAATTACGTTCGCTTACGGACTCCAGAATTTTCAAATTCATTGACTTTATTTCATTGGACGATGGAGAAGGGCCATTACTAAAAATAGTCAAGTATTTAGAAGATGTGATTGATATTGATGAACTTGAAAGAACCTTTGTTCTAGAAAACGGTCAAGTGGTTTACAAGAATAAAATTCCAAATACCATTTTTCATCATAGAAACCTGCCCGCTCCAGATTATTCCGGATTACCATTTGATAAATATGTTTCATTCTTAGATGTGGTCAACCCAATGCATCGCATGTGGACGGATGCTAGATGGAATAAATTGACTATTTCTCACGGTTGTTATTGGAAACAATGCTCATTTTGTGATGTGAGTTTAGATTATATAGGTAATTATCAAAACACAACAGCTGAAGCTTTAGTAGATAAAATTGAGAAAATAATTGAGGATACAGGCATAAATGGTTTTCACTTTGTTGATGAAGCTGCTCCGCCTAAAATGTTGAGAGCCTTATCAAATCAACTGATAGAAAGAAATGTAAACATCACCTGGTGGACAAACATTCGATTTGAAAAAACATTTGATTTTGAATTATGTCAATTAATGCAAAAATCAGGTTGTATAGCCGTTACCGGCGGACTGGAAGTAGCTTCAGATAGATTGTTGGCTAAGATGAAAAAAGGAGTTGATATAGCACAAGTGGCAAGAGTCACTCATAACTTTTCTGAAAATAATATCATGGTTCATGCCTACCTGATGTACGGGTTTCCAATGCAAACCGAGCAGGAAACTATAGATTCCTTAGAAGTTGTGAAGCAATTATTTGAGAGGAACTGTATTCAGTCTGCATTTTGGCATCAATTCACAACAACGGTTCACAGTCCAATAGGCAAGGACCCTCAGGAATTTGGTATAGAAATAACAGGACCTGTTTTTGAAGGCTTTGCTCAAAACGATTTATACCATATCGATGCCCAAGGAGCTGATCACCCTAAATTCACTAAGGGTTTAAACTTTGCATTAAATAATTATTTAAATGGACTGGGATTTAAAGAGAGCTTACAAAATTGGTTTGACTTTCCTGTTCCTAAAACCAGTCACCCAAAAGATCTTATCGAAAGTGTTTTATCCCAAGTTGGAGCTAACTAAATGATTTTACGAAAGGAATCTTTCCCAAGGAAACAATGATTTTCATTTATTGCCCTTGTGTGCCGTTTTTCTTTTCGGCGATTGAGATGTAGATACTAGAGTAGATCGGGAGTCTTGAAATTTTGTGGTCCTTTTGATTGACGGATTGTTTTGGCAATGCACACGTTCGAATGGTTTAGAATACCAATCCTTAGATTCAAAATTTCATAGCGGAGAGCTACGGCCGCAGGCAATTGGCCTGGACGGTTTCGGTTACCGCAAGTTGCGGGATTAAGGACGCGGATTTGTCGGCTTAGTTCAATTAATAATTGGTCTCTAAAATAAACATTTTCACCACACAACCCGTTATTTGCGGTGAACCGATGTTGGGCTTAGTTAATTTCCTTTGGCTTAGTAGATCTTTTGAGTCCAAGAAAATCTATTAAACCTGGATGAACCCTATAAGTTTTTGCGCTTTCTTCAAACTGCGCGCGTGTATTTTTATATTTAAAAATATATTCAGATCCACCATAACCACTACCACCTGCTTTATAATATCCAATAATTGAGAATTCAAATAAGCTTTTCAATGAATCATAAGTATCTATTTCTTCGCTAAAAAGAGATTTTTTCTTTTGTATAGAATTATCAAAATCATCCATGTCGAATTGGTGGTAACCTATACTTTTTATTATTTCTAGAATATTTTCATATTTTGGAACATGTTTATGAATCTCGTCATCAAGTTCATCTAAAAAATACTTGCTATAATCGTTTTTTGCAGAGTTTATTTCTTTATTAGTTATCATGCCTTCTCTTTCATCATTCAAGTTATGAGATTTAATTATTTCATTGCAAAATTGAATTGCATCTCTTGGTCTTAAAAAAGTTCGATCAGTTATATAACTATATTTAGATTGCTTACCAGTCATTAGTTGATTTTCATCGAAAACTTGTTCCCATTTAATTTCTTCGTTAGGTGTTTCCTTCAGATTTTCGGTAAGTCTTCTTTCTATTAATTCTTTTAATGAATGACTTCCTGGTCTGTCCCATTCAATTACCGTAGTTGAAGATTGGGTTAGTTTATTTTTATCTTCAAATTTTAATGAATTGTATATATCGTCTCTAAGAAAGATTATAATAGAAAGCTTCTTATTATTTTCTTTAGCTATTCTATTTATTTCTTTCGCTGCCAGTAATAGTCCGATTACTCTATTATTATAGTCGGGATTTTTAGGATCAAATCCAAGATCTAATTGATCAAACAATATATGGTAAGAATTATCAGGATTTAAGCTACCAATTATATATTCTATCAAATTTAAATTCACCTCTTGTATAACCGTAGGCAGATACTCCATAGGTAATCCTTCTGGGGTCATTGTAGCTTTTATTAGCGCTAAATCAACCGTGAAATTGGATTTAAATTTTAGTTTTTTTGAAGGAGTAAAAATTTGTGTAACATCTGGATCTCTTGTTCCATATGTGTCCACTATAAAACTTTCTATTTTAGACAAATAGTCGAGAGATTCATCATTATATGGCAAGCTTTGATCTTGATTTAATAAAATCTTTGACAGACTCATCAATATTAAATATTTCCAACTGTGAGTAAATTTATCAAAATCTGGTACTCCAATCTTTGCTTGTTTATCATGATAATGCCATGGATAATCTGAGAAGGTATGGCCGAAACTAAAAAAGGAATAATCCTTATTATTTAAAAACTTTTTAAAAATTGCAGTTTTACCTGTTCCTTTTCTTCCTAGAACAATGAATTTTTCAAAATCTCTAATTTCATTATACGAATCATGATTTTGGAAGCACTTCATTAGAAGTTCATCGTTATCGGCATCAATTCCTCCGATTGATTTTATGCTTGTTAAGTTCTTCATATTATTAATTAAGCCCAACAGCAAAGGTATAATGCGTGTGAGGCGTTCCCTCACGTTTGGCTGTTACCTTGCCTTAATTAGTTTTGTTTGATGAAGATAGTTAATGTTATTGAATAGAAGCCTCGCGTGGAGCATCTTGCATCATACGAGCACAGCGAGAGGAATGCACTGCCTGATGCGCATTATGCATTGTTCGTGCCAGTTGGTGGAGGAAGCAAAGCCTTAGCCAAGTACAAACCTATTCTTCGATCAGGCGTTTCACACCTTTGCCGTTTCTGTCTCCGACGAGCGAGGTAGGAGCGAGAGGAAGACACTAGAGTAGATCGGGAGTCTTGAAATTTTGTAGCCTTGTGATTGGTTGTTGATTTTGGCAATACTCGCTTTCGAATGATTTAGAAATCCAGGCCTTAGATTCAAAATTTCATAGCGGAGAGCTACGGCCGCAGGCAATTGGCCTGAACGGTCTCGGATGAGTAGTTGCGTGGGTTAGCAATTAACTTTGCAAGTACGCACCAAACTGAAAATCCGCGAGGATTTTCGTAAGTCGGCAGTGACCTAGTAATGAACATGGGCGTTGTTACAAGCTGGCTTTTTAAATTCCGATTATCTTTTTAAACTTTTTTGGGTATTTATGTCTAAAAAACATACTTGAGGAAAAAAGTCCAAGTATTATCATAAAAGGGAAAAGGAAATATAATTCAGATTTCGCATCGTTCATATCGTATATAATTGTTCCGTCATCTTTTTCTATCTCAAATATTACTGGGTTCCATATTTTTGATTCATTTTTTTTTATCCAAACTTTTACTGTTTTTGAATTAAGTAATGATTTTTTTATGTTTTCATATTTTTCATTTCGGTAGTCATATCCAATGTTTTTAGTTAGCGAATAGATTTGTGTCTGTCCAATTATTTGCAACTGTAATTGAGATTTCGTGCTTTTTACTTTATGAAGACCTCTGTCTGTGACTATTTGTGTATAGTAGGTTTCTATTTTTTTTATTTCTCCAGTTTTAGAAATCAGTGAACTTTTTAATGTGAATAAAGTTGGCGCAAAAAAGTATAAAGCACAAAAAATGCAAGTGATTCCGAAAGTTAAATTCAATTCTGTGTAGTAATTTTTCCACCACTTTTTACTATTCATAAATTCAGAGTAAGTTGCTCATTCAGCTTGCTTGTAACGGCAAAGGTATAATGCGTGTGAGGCGTTCCCTCACATTTGGTTGTTACCTTGCCTTTTAATGGTTTTATTTGATGAAGATAGTTAATGTCATTGAAATAAAGCCTCGCGTGGAGCATTTGGAACGACTGATGCGCATTATGCATAGTTGATGACTGTTGGTGGAGGAAGCGATGACTTATCTAAGTACAGACCTAATTATTAATCGGGCTTTTCACACCTTTGCAGTTTCTGTCTCCGACGAGCGAGGGTAGGAGCGAGAGGAAGACACTAGAGTAGATCGGGAGTCTTGAAATTTTGTGGTCCTTAGGACTGATTACTAGTTTTGGCATTGCTCGCTTTTGAATGATTTAGAAATCCAGGCCTTAGATTCAAAATTTCATAGCGGAGAGCTACGGCCGCAGGCAATTGGCCTGAACGGTCTCGGCTATGAGTAGTTGCGTGGATTAGCACTTAACTTTGCGAGTACGGACCAAACTTAAAATCTGTTAGGATTTTCAGAAGTAGGCGAGAACAAGCAATTACTTATCGCCATTATTGTGCGAAGTTATTCTTTAGTTTTTCAAATTCCTTTTCGTATTTCTCAATTCGAGTTTGGTCTTTTGTCGATAAAAGAAATGGTTTTCTTTTTCCGATAATCATTCTATCATAAACCAAATTTCCATTTTCATCTTTTATTTCGACTTCGTGATAAGGTCGAAACATTGAACATTCCGTTTTGGTCAATTTGACTGCAAGATTTGCATATTCTTTTGTCGGAAACTGATTCGAAAGTTCGAGTATTTTTAAATTTCTCAAATTTGTAATTGGTTCAAGAGATTCTTCTGCGACTTTTATGTTAGTCAGTCTCAAATATTCCAATTGAGGAAGTTTAGAAAGTACTTTTAAGCTGTCAACTTTTAACTTTTTATCTATTCCGCCATCTAATGATAAACTTTTGATTTGAGTCGCTTTCTCCAATGCTGACAAGTCTGAAATCTTGTAATAATCTCTAATCGCTAATTTTTTCAAATTCGGATTAGATTCTATATTCCAAAGCTCAGTCGCTTTTGCATTCCATTCCGTTATTAGAGTTTCACACTTATTTAAATTCTCTAAACAACTTAAGTCTTTTGCAAGAAATTGATAAAGACTCACATATTTCGGTTGATTAAGCGAAAAAATTTGTTCGATGTCTTTTTCTTTAGCTCCAATTAACCAAAGTTTTTCAATATTCAGTTCGTTCAAGAGCTTTCTGTTTTTTACGTCCGCACGAATATGCAATTCAGTTTTAGAATTGTCAAAATCTGCCAAATCAGAAATAAATTTTGGCTTTTTTTCAAATCTGTCTATTGTAATATCGCTCATTTTTTAATTACGCACAACGTCTCGTATAAAAACTGTGCGAGCAGCGAGCGTGATTGTCCGCGGGACAATCCGCTAAGCAAGCAAGCGAGCAGGAAGTTTGGATTTAGAACAGGTTTAAGCATTGTTTTTATATGTTGTTGTAGTGCATTTTTATTTTCCAATACCTGTATTGTTGATATGTTCGACTAAAGCATTTTCCAAATCATCAGATACTTTCCAGAACCTATCATCCATTTTTTCAATATCTTCTTCCAGTTGGTCTTCATCAAATTTATCAAATTCTTCTTGTCGGGCATCTGGTCCTTCAGGAACTCCATTAGGGAAATAGGTTTTATTAAATTTTCGTAACTGGTTTGCAACCGAACTAAAATTTAGATATTCCAAATCCTCAATGGTATCGGCATTTTTGTCCGCTCCGTAATTTATATAATGATCCCATAATCCGTCAGTTGTTAAAGGTTCAACATTAAACCATACTCGCTGTTCTCGATTCAATTTATTGTAATACGAGAATCCTAAATCAACAATTTTTTCCCAAGAATCTTGGGCTTCATCTCTTGTCATAAGTTTTGTTTTTTTAAATGCACTACAACGGCAAAGGTATAATGCGTGTGAGGCGTTCCCCACGTTTGGCTGTTACCTTGCCTTAATTAGTTTTGTTTGATGAAGATAGTTAATGTCATTGAATTGTAGCCTCGCGTGGAGCATCTTGCATCCGACGAGCACAGCGAGAGGAATGCAATGCCTGATGCGCTTTATGCATTGTTCGTGCCAGTTGGTGGAGGAAGCAATGCCTTAGCCAAGTACAAACCTATTCTTCGATCAGGTGTTTCACCCCCTTACCGTTTCTATCTCCGACGAGCGAGGTAGGAGCGAGAGGAAGACACTAGAGTAGATCAGGAGTCTTTAAATTTTTTGGTCCTATTGATTGATGGATTGTTTTGGCAATACTCGCTTTCGAATGATTTAGAAATCCAGGCCTTAGATTCAAAATTTCATAGCGGAGAGCTACGGCCGTAGGCAATTGGCCTGAACGGTCTCGTATAACCGTCAGTTACGGGTTAATATGCGTTAATTTTTAGGTATAGAACTGACTATAACAATTCCGAGTGGATTCGGACGTAGTCGAATCCGCCGTAATTGCGGTTATACGTTGTTGGCAACAGTTTTTTTACCCAATAATATAATTCCAAAAATCACATATTTTAAAATCGGAATGAAAGCAATATAACCTTGTAATTCATAATTTCCCTTTCTTTTGTCAATATATGAGTCAAATTCCGTTGGATATTTTTCCATCAAATAATCTGTTCCGAAATATGTAAATAAAAACTGCAATGTGATAATTCCGAAAAACATTCCAATTAGTTTAATCAGAACTTTTCGAGGATCAATTTCAGTTGGATGATTAAACTTGTTTATTAACCATACAATTAGAAACACAAATATGATAAGGCTCACTATTTCAGGAAGCCATAAAATCATTATTGAGTCCGTTTTATTTATTATCAGAATATTTCTAAAAATGTATTCGATTAAACCACAGAATTCAAGTAATGAGAAACATGCAAAAGCACCTATTCCTAAATTATTGATAAAGTCAGGTTGTATTCTTTTCAAATCTTGTTTGGTTTAAATTGTTGCCAACGGCAAAGGTATATTGCGTTTGAGGCGTTCCCTCACAGGTAAATGTTACCTGGTCTTTTAATGGTTTTGTTTGATGAAGATAGTAAAGTAATTGAATTGAAGCCTCGCGTAGAGCATCCTACATCCGACGAGCACAGTGAGAGGAATGCACTGCCTGATGTGCATTATGCGTTGTTCGTGCCAGTTGGTGGAGGAAGCAATGCCTTAGCCAAGTACAAACCTATTCTTCGATCAGGTGTTTCACCCCCTTACTGTTTCTGTCTCCGACGAGCGAGGTAGGAGCGAGAGGAAGACACTAGAGTAGATCGGGAGTCTTGAAATTTTGAGGTCTTTAGGACTGATTACTAGTTTTTGCAATGCTCGCATTCGAATCGTTTAGAAATCCAGGCCTTAGATTCAAAATTTCATAGCGGAGAGCTACGGCCGCAGGCAATTGGCCTGAACGGTCGTGGCTATGAGTAGTAGTGCGGGCGCAAACACGCACTTTTCTTTCGGTTTAACAAAGAGCCAAAACAAGGTTTTGGCGGTCATCGTAAAATAGCAATTTCTTTCGGGTTAATCACTGCATCCCGCATTATTTATAGCCGTTGTTTTGTGTAGGTTATTTCGCACCAATTTCAAATAATTTGCCGTTTACTTCCAATTTCTGTTCAAGGTTATCCTTATGAAATATCATATACATATCATCTTTTACTTTTGATAATTTGACTATTGTATGATTCTCAATTACTTCTAATATCCCAATATTTTCCTTGGTTTTCAAAAATTCAAACCATCCAGGTGATTTAATTAAGCAATAGTCAAACGTTGTAGAACTTAAGTCACACTTATTAAAATTCAATGTTTCGATTTCGGCTTTGTCAAATTTGCAACCTTTCAAATTGCATAAGCCGAAACTACTATTATTAAACTGGGCTCCTGTAAAATTTACATCTTGAAAATCCTTGTCAATAAAAATGTTCAAGCTCAAATCAGCTCCAGAAAAATTCCAATTATGAAAGTTTGTGAGATTATCGGTTATTGAGGTTGTTTTCAAATGGCAATTTGATAAGTCCAATTTAGATTCATTTAGCTTTAGAAGTCTTTTAGCAATTCCTTGTATTCTGAATTTAGCCTCGTCGCTACGCCACCCTCTTAAATCATCCAATTCTTCCTTATATCTTTCAACGTCATTTTCAATCTTAGTTCTTTCCCTTTGTCTGCTATCCTTCCGGTCTTTATAAGCATCGTATAAAGTTATTAAAATACCAAAGACAAACAAGTCAAAAACTAAACCGTGGAATTCTACAAGAATGTCGTGATAGCTAAAATGTGAATCCAATGAATTCAATATTAGGAGCGTAATAACGCCAGTAAAAGCAAGAGCAGTAAATATTATAATTTTGGTATTATCTTTCAACAGTGTTTTTTTTAACTTACACACAACTCGTTATATAAACTCAAAACTACTTTTTATCCGGAGATTTTCATAGGTTAAGTGCAATTATACTGCTCCTATAACAGCTGCAAAATCTTGTCGCGAGCACTCTTTCGCGAAAGCGAACCCATTAAAATAACTTCTTGCGCAATCCTAAAATACCACCGGCGCATGCTAGAAAAAATCCTAATAAGGCGAGACCTATAATCGTTTGACCGTACAGGAGCTTTCCAATGGAAAACAGCAAGCTGTAAACGCCTGCTACACCTAATAGAAAGGCAATGGTTTTAAATTGGAAATTATGAAATTTAGATTCCTTGCCAAAGATGGCTTGGTTGAATTTTGCTAGGGTATCAGCACTAGTAGGTTGGGTCATAAAGGTCACTAAAAGCCAGGCAATGCTGGTCACCAGTACGTTCAAACAAATTTTCTCATAGCCGGCAAGATCTGTAAATAAGGCGCCGTCCAGTCTGGCATTTACAAAAAAGGCAAGTGCCATTATAAAGGAAACTCCCATAGCCGTAATCTCTGACCACGGGTTGATGCGGTACCAGAACCAGCGCAGGATAAACAACAATCCAGAACCAGCACCTATTTGAATGACTAGGTCAAAAGCGTCTTTTGCTTCTTCCAGGACCAGTGCAAGCAAGCCGGCAAGAACCATCATGATCACGATGGAAACACGACCCACCACAATTTTGTTAGTTTCGGTAGCTGTAGGTTTTATAAAGCGGGCGTAAAAGTCGTTGACCACATAACTGGAACCCCAGTTCAAATGGGTGGAGATCGTACTCATAAATGCCGCTACTAATGACGTGACCACCAGACCTAAAAGTCCTGCGGGTAAAAAGGTCAACATGGCGGGATAACTCAAGTCATTACGTATGAACTGGCTGCCCAGCCCAGGGAATGCGGCGGCTAAGGAATCTAAATTAGGGTAAATAATCAAGGACGCCAGTCCAATAATGATCCATGGCCAAGGTCGCAACGCATAGTGCGCCAGATTAAAAAAAAGTACCGCCCATGTGGCATTTTTTTCATCTTTGGCCGCCAGCATGCGTTGTGCTACGTATCCGCCGCCGCCTGGCTCTGCTCCCGGATACCAGGTACTCCACCATTGTACAGCAATTGGAATAATAAAAATCGCCATGAGTAGGTCTGTATTAGAAAAGTCGGGCATCAAGTTGATTTTAGAAATCACGTTAGGGTGGGAGATCAGGTTTTGCATGCCGCCTATTTCTGGTAGATCCAGAATGTACCAAGTCGCCCAGATGGAACCTACCATCGCAATGATGAACTGTATAAAGTCAGTAATCAATACGCCTTTCAATCCACCAAGAAGTGAATAGGCCACTGTAACTATACTGGCAATAATTAGAGTCCTACCTGCGGTAAAGCCAAACATCACATGACCAATTTTAATGGCCGCAAGACAAACGGTTCCCATGATAATGACATTGAATACCACGCCCAGGTAAACTGCTCTAAAACCTCTTAAAAAGGCGGCGCTTTTACCGTCATACCTCAATTCATAAAACTCTAGGTCTGTAGTGATCCCGCTACGGCGCCACAAGCGCGCATAAAAAAAAACGGTCAGCATGCCTGTCAATAGAAACGCCCACCATTCCCAGTTTCCAGCCACTCCAGTAGTCCTTACAATACCAGCCACAAGGTTAGGCGTGTCTGCAGCAAAGGTGGTAGCGACCATAGATACCCCTAACAACCACCAGGGCATGTTGCGACCAGAAAGGAAAAAGGAATCGGCACTTTGAGAGCTTTTACGGGAGACGATAATTCCTACTACTAGGGAAATCACAAAAAAGGCGATAATAATCGCAAAATCAATAAATTCTAAAGCCATGCACTGAAAAGTTATTAACGAAAACGTTTGAATTTTTATAGAATGCTAAATATAAACGAATTCGTAACTTACAATGACGATTCTTTAATAGATTAGCTAGCAGATTGTCAAAAAGAGTGAATGAATAAAATGCAAAAAATAGGTGTGATGACCTCTGGTGGTGACTCTCCAGGGATGAATGCCGCGATACGTTCTGTAGTTCGTACTTGTGCCTATCATGAATTGGAATGCATCGGTATCTACCGTGGTTTTCAAGGATTGATAGAGGGTGATTTTAAGTCTATGGATGCCCGTAGCGTCAATAATATTGTCAATAAAGGCGGTACTATTTTGAAGAGCGCTCGATCTAAGGAGTTTATGACGAGAAAGGGACGTGATACCGCTTTCGCGAAAGCAAAAGAACAAGGACTTGATGCATTAGTCGTTATAGGTGGTGATGGAAGTTTCACTGGAGCCATGATTTTCTCTGACGAAAATGATTTTCCAGTCATGGGAATCCCAGGAACTATTGATAATGACATTTACGGTACCAGCTCGACTTTAGGATACGATACCGCATTGAATACGGTAGTGGATGCAATTGATAAAATACGCGATACCGCTAGTTCCCATAACCGACTCTTTTTTGTCGAAGTAATGGGGCGTGATGTAGGTAACATTGCACTGAACGCAGGCGTTGGAGCAGGAGCAGAAGAAATTTTGATTCCTGAAGAAAATTTAGGTAAAGACCGTTTGTTAGAGAGTTTGAAACGCAGTCGTGCTTCCGGTAAGTCTTCTAGTATCGTTGTGGTAGCAGAAGGTGATAAAACTGGTGATAATGTTTTTGAATTGAAGGATTATGTAGAAGCAAATTTACCAGAATACGAAGTTCGAGTATCAGTTTTAGGTCACATGCAACGCGGTGGCTCACCATCCTGTTGGGATCGAGTCCTAGCGAGCCGTATGGGAGTTAAAGCAGTAGAAAGCTTGATGGAAGGCAAATCTAACTATATGGTGGGTATACAGGATACTAAAATTGTACTCTGCCCGCTGGATCAAGCTGTCAAAGGAAAAACAGATATTGATAAGGAATTGATACGTGTGAGTGATATCATGACGACTTAAAAGTGAAAAACGAAAAGTGAAGAGTGAAGAGTGAAGAGTGAAGAGTGAAGAGTGAAGAGTGAAGAGTGAAAAATGAAAAGTGAAAAGTGAAAAGTGAAAAGTGAAAAGTGAAAAACGAAAAGTAAAAACTGCCATTTTGATTTTGCGTTTTAGTTAGAAAAAAGATTTTAAGAAGAGCGATAGTCTCTTATAAGTACATTAAAAAAATCGACTGTTGGAAAACAGCCATTAATAGTTAAAAAAAACATCATGAGTAAGAAATTGAAATTAGGAATTAACGGATTTGGACGCATAGGTCGTATTGTTTTTAGAGCGACTTTGGAACGTGATAATGTAGAAGTAGTTGCGATCAACGACTTAGTAGATATAGAGCAATTGGCGTATTTACTCAAGTACGATTCCGTTCACGGTCGTTACGGCGGGACGATTGAAATTAAAGACGGGAACTTGATTGTTGATGGAGTGCATGTAAGAGTAACCGCAGAGCGCGATCCAAAAAACTTGAAGTGGGATGAAGCAGGAGTAGATGTAGTAGCAGATTGTACAGGAATTTTTACAGATTTAGACAATGCACAAGCGCATATCGACGCGGGAGCTAAGAAAGTAGTGATTTCTGCACCTTCTAAAACGGCGCCTATGTTTGTAATGGGTGTGAATGATAATGAACTCACAGCAGACCACAAGATTGTATCTAATGCATCTTGTACCACCAACTGTCTGGCTCCTATGGCCAAAATATTGAATGACACCTTTGGGATTGAAGAAGCGTTGATGACTACAATTCACGCTACTACAGCAACTCAAACAACGGTTGATGGACCTAGTAAAAAGGACTTTAGATCTGGACGTAGCTCTATGGTAAATATTATCCCTGCTTCTACAGGGGCAGCAGTAGCTGTGACTAAGGTAATTCCAGCGTTGAAAGGAAAACTCACAGGAATGGCGTTCCGTGTACCAACGGTAGACGTTTCCGTAGTGGACTTGACGGTAAAGTTGAGTAAAGAAACAAGCCTAGAAGAAATTCACGCTGCATTTAAGAAAGCATCAGAAGGTTCTATGAAAGGTGTGGTAGGTTACACGGATGAGCCTGTAGTATCTCAGGACTTTGTAAGCGATCCACGCACCAGTATTTATGATGCTGAAGCTGCAATTGAATTGAATCCATCTTTCTACAAGTTGGTAAGCTGGTATGATAATGAATTTGGGTATTCCAACAAGTTAGTTGACCTAGCTGAGAAAATTAATTCTCTATAATTTCCTACCTACAAAAAAGCTGCTGGATTTCCAGCAGCTTTTTTATTTATTAACTTCAAAATTCCTACCATGATAGTAATTACTGACGGTGGCTCTACGAAATGCGATTGGATTGCGCTAAATGATCAAGGAGAACAGCTTTTCAAATCTAGAACACGCGGCTTAAATCCGGCAATACTTTCTAGCGACGACCTACAATCTAGAATTTTTGAATCGGAGGAATTGGTGAAGCATAAGAATGAAATTAAAACCATTCATTTTTATGGTGCTGGTTGTGGAACAGAGAAGCCCAGACTAGCGCTAGAAGTGATTCTTCAAACCTATTTCTCAAATGCTGATGTGGTGGTTAAAGAAGACACCGCTGCCGCAGTGTATGCCGCAGTAGGAGATGAGCCAGGTGTGGTCTGTATTTTAGGAACGGGTTCCAATTGTTGCTATTCTGATGGGGAGGAAATTCACCAACGTGTTAAATCCTTAGGTTATACTTTAATGGATGAGGCCAGTGGAAACTGGTATGGGAAGCAATTGATACGTGATTATTATTTTAAAAACATGCCAGAGCCTTTAATGGAAGAGTTTGCGAATTCCTACGATATGAATGATGATTTTATCAAGTTCAATTTATATAAGCAACCTAATCCAAACGCTTACCTCGCCAGTCATGCGGAATTCATCTTCCAACATTTAGAAGAAAATTATATCAAGAAACTATTAAGACGAGGATTGAGAAAATTCTCTAGAAATATGATCCTTCAATTTAGAGAAGAGATCAAGTCCCACCAGGTACACTTTGTAGGTAGCATCGCTCATTTTGCAGAGCACCGCATAAAGCAGGTAGCTATTGAGTATGATTACGAAGTAGGAAATATTGTAAGAAGACCTATTGAAGGATTGGTGGAGTACCACAAGAACAAGCTGAAGGCTTAATGAAATTTTAAATATTCTATTTTAAAATTAAATTCTTTGGTTACCTCTCTTGAGGCTAGAATGTTGAATCTATAAATACAGGATAATAATTCCAATTTAGGTTTCCGCTCGATGATGCCATTTGGGGTATTAAATATCTTAAAGTCTGCCATCTCTAAGTGCATGATCTTCCATTGATTAGCCACAATATCTATGGTCAGGCTAAGCTTGTCGCGTTGCCAGGCTAGATCATGTTCCAATTGAAATTGATAAGGAAAACCATCCGTCATGATTTTAAGTTCTATAAACTTATAATCACTTAAATCTTGAGCTTGTTTCTTAGATCGCAACCCTGCCCATCCTGTTTTTAGATCCTTGCGTACACGACCTTTAAATTCAATAAAATCTTCATGCTGAACAACTTCAGCACTTGAATTGCCACCTACTACTTGATCAGTAAAAGGGATCCAAGAAAGACTTTTAACAGACTCACCAAAGTAAATTTCTTTTGGTTTGACAATATGCATACTAAGATGGAAGGGTTATTTGATACGAAAGGTACCAAAGGAAAAGTTTAAATTACAACTTTTGAACGTAGAAATCTGTCGCTGCCCTAGTCGAGTTTGTGAATAAATAGATGACCTGCTCGCTATCAGTCAACTCCATTTGAAAAAGAAATTCTTGGGAAGCAATTTTCCTGAAATCTATATCGTTGACCAACCATTGAGGGTAGCCGGCGACCTGATTCTTTTTAGTGCTTCCTATGAGTTCTTCTTTAGCAGCACGGTAAAGGCTCCATGGGTTTTTAGGTGATGTATCTACGATCTGATGGTGTATGGTAGCATCGTGATGTATGACTTCTTCCCAAATGGGGAGTGATTTTATTTTTACAAGTTCTGATGCAGCATCTAGTTTTTCTGTGAGTATCAATTGCACGTTAGAAGGATCTTGAAACATTTTGTCCTTATTTAAAAATAAATGCAACTCATAAGTCGGATGTGTTATAGTTCCATAATAGGGAACCGCTTGATTTTTACTATTTTTTGGAGGAGGCAATTCTAAGTTAGAAGCTTTGCCCATCTCAAACTCATATGCCGGTAGCAGTAGAGGTTGTAACAGCGAGGTAGCAGTCATCAATTGATTTGCTGTGATTGCAGCCCCTGCATCTCTCGAGCGCATCAGACTTTCATAATATCTAGAGGACTTCCCAAACAATCGTTCCAAATAATTCCACATAGTAAAAAACGTTTTTAACTAAAAAAGAGCGCTAGGAAGGTAGCGCTCTTTTTAATAAAGTTTAGACTGTCTAAGATTCTTCTCCAGAATTTTCCTCTTCCGTAGCCTCTTCTTCTTTAACTAATTGACGTTGAAGAATATTCAATTGCTTCTGTTTCTCTTTAATCACGTCCAATTCCTTTTTCAAATTCGCAATATTTTTACGTTGCTGCACTAAAAAAGGGTTTTTGTCATCTTTTGCGTTGATAAACTGAAGATTGTTTTCTAATTGTCGGGTTTCATCTTGTATTTCATCTCTGCGCTTGCGCAAATAAAACCGTTCATTCTTGAAATCGCGATCATCACCTTCCTTAAGGCTTTCTAATTTGTTGTTGTATTTCAACATTTCCGCATCTACAGCGCTCATTCCAGCTGCTGTCAATTTAGATTTGACAAGCTTTTCAAACTTCTCCTGTAAGTGTCTTTTGGAATAAGGGATACGACCTAGAGCGTTCCATTCTTCCATAATTGACTCAACCTCCTTCATTATGGTCTCCTTATCATCTTGAGGAACCAGTTCTTTCAACTTGTCATAAACTTCTACCTTCAAAACAAAATTGGCTAGCTCTTCTTTGCTTTCAGCTTTTTTCTGAGCGTTTTGCTGATCAAAAAAGGCGTTACACGCTTTTTGGAAGCGTTTCCAAATCTTATCACTGTCTTTGCGAGGTACATGACCTATTTTCTTCCAATCGGCTTGAATGCGCTTCATGGTGTCTAGAGATTCTTTGAAATTCCCAGCTTCAGAATGCTCTTCAGCAATTTTTACTAACTCTAACTTCTTAGCTAGATTTTCCTGCTGTTCATTTTTCAAGCCTTTATAAAACTCATTCTTTGCTTTATTGAAGTCTCTTGTAACGCTGCGGTATTGGCTCCAGAGTTCGTTATTTACTGCTTTTGGTGCTGGGCCGGTTTGTGTAAAGAGTTCTCTTAACGCATTTATTTCCTTAAGACGTTCCTGCCAGTCGCGGTGGCTGCTAGGTTTACTGTCTATAATATTACGCACTTCTTGAATGATGTTTTCTTTAATAGTCTGGTGTTTACCTGCCATTTTATCACGCTCCTCATAATACGCCTGGCGACGCTCATGAATCACATCTGACGCTGCTTTAAACTCTTCCCAGATAGGATCTCTCAATTCCTTCTCTACTGGGCCAGTATCTTCTTTCCACATGCGGTGCAACTCTTGAAGCTCCCGCAACGCATTATGAACATTAGGCTCGTCACCTAACTCCACCGCTCTAGCAATAATCTTTCTACGGAATTCTAGGTTGCGTTCAAAATCTTTGTCTCGCAACTCCTTACTCAAGGAAATATAGTCGTAGAAGTTCTGCACGTGCAAGCGGTAATCTTCCCATATGATATTGTAGGCATCGTGTGGTATGCTTCCCGTGTTTTTCCAGTCGTCTTGAAGTTGATTGAACTTCTTAAAAGTAGATCCTATATTTTCTTCTTCAGTAATCAGGTTTTTGATCCCTTCAATGATGGCTCGTCGCTTTTCAAGGTTCTGTTCTTTCTCTTTGCGCACCTGACGCTGGAATTCTCCGCGTTGTTTGCGGTAGAGTGCGTGTAGCTCTCTGAATGCTTTACTTTCTGTATTCTTATATTCAAAATCAGCAGAACGTTCTTCTTCTGCCAGTTCTAATTGGGCTTTTCTAAAAGCTTCTTGTTGCTCCAGTTGAGTTTCTTTATCGACCGTTTCAAAAGCTTTTTCAATATCACCTGCTTGTGATTTAATTTTGTTGATAGGGAATTCTTGCATCAAGTGACGCAACTCATCTGTCAACGCCACTATACTCATCTCACTGTAATCCTTTGGTTCTGGATCACTGGCAGTGGCATCAAATTCCTGATCTGATTCTTCATCATCCTCATCTTCATCCACATCAACGATAGGGTCTTCCGTACTTTCTACTTTGTCCTTTTCTTCAACGATAGCATCCTCATGAGTGGAGTCTTGATCATCTTGCTTGGTTGTAGTTTTTACTCCTGTCTTTTTAGCTGTTTCAGGTGATTCTTTCTCTACCTCAATATGCTCTTCCGGCTTTGATTTTTGGGATTCGTCTACCATTGCATTTTCAAGGGTATCTTCTTGCAAGTGATCTTTTTGATCCTTGTTTAGCTGTCCGTCTGCATCTTTAGGCAGGTTATCTTTCGTGTCCATGATATGGGTTTAATTAAGACGGCAAGATAAATAGAATCTCCCGCTATCACAATCTTGTAGAGAATTACCTATTCCAAAGTTCCCAAGCTCGCTCTGCTTGATGCACAAGCATTTGATATCCATTCACTGCCTTAGCACCTTGTTGCAATCCTTTTTTCATGAAAAGTGTCTGGCTAGGATTGTAGACCAGGTCGTAAAGAATGTGCTGTTTTCCTAGATGTTCATAAGGGATTAATGGACATTGATGAATATCTGGATGGGTGCCTAAAGGTGTGGTGTTGATGATCAATTTTACTTGAGAAAGTACATCCTTATTCAGCACTTTGTAATCGATGGTATGTTCGTCATCACCTGGCGATCGACTTACTTTGAGAAAGGGGATTTGTAAGGATTCTAGCGTATAGGCAACTGCTTTAGAAGCACCTCCAGTTCCTAAAATAAGAGCATTGCCGTCAATAGGTAAAAAGGGCTCCAGGCTCTTAGCAAAACCGTAGGCATCGGTATTGTGACCCGTCCAGATGTTATCCTCAATGACCACTGTATTTATCGCGCCTATGATTTCAGCCTCTTCACTCACACGATCTACCACTTTCAACATGCTTTCCTTATAGGGAATTGTCACATTAAGACCTCTCAATATTTCTGATTTTCCTAGCGTGGTGCGTTGAGATGGGTTGTAAAGTACGCTTTCGCGAAAGCGAACTAGATCTTCCTCACTGCCCAATTCAAAATTGCGGTACTCATGATCCTTGAGTTTCAACTCTTCGAACTTTTGTGAAAAATAGGCACGGGAAAAACTGTAATCCAGTCGCGCACCGATCAATCCAAAAATGCTAGACGGGATCTTTTTGGTTTCCATAATGGTCTAATAAATACACGATTCCAAAGCCAATTCCTATCATCACGATGGCGATCCAGGTTTGTGGATCTGCCATGGATGGCCAGTAACGTTCATAGTTTTCAACAATGCGGTTGCCCGTTACATCAAAGGCAAGGTCGCCAAGATTATTTAATTTATAGGTTTCTTCTTTCCAAGGCCACACTACCCCTAAAGAACCGGTTATGAAACCGATGATGGTAGCATTCGTCTCGTCTCGATAATGTTTAAGTGTCCAACCTAATAAATGCGATAAGCTGATCAAGCCCGCTAGTGAGCCAAAAACAAAAACTACCAGTATCACTAATAAATCCATATGAAGTGGGTCGTTCCACCAGGTAAAATCCCCTTGAAGCGATAGAATTACTGTCTTCAAGAAGGTATTGATACTATCGACCAGTAAGAGCACGTAATTTCCTAGCAAAATCAAAATATAACTACCGCTCAATCCTGGCAAGGTCATCCCAGTAACGCTCACCATACCACAAAAAAACACAAAAAATAAATTTGTGTTGTCTTGAGCAGGATCGAGTAGGGAAGTGCCTATGCCTATAGCCGCTCCCAGACATAACAAGCCTATATTTAGCCGGCTCCAGTTATCATAGTTGCGGGACAGGTAGTAAATAGACCCTAGAATCATACCAAAAAAGGCCGCCCAAACTAAAATAGGATAGTATGAAATGAGAACATCAAAACCTAAACTAACTGTGAAATAACTGATAAGCTCACCCAACAACAATAGACCTAAAAACCGACCATTAATATAATACCCAAAACTGCGGAAGCGTCCTGCTGCGAGCAGTTTCAGTGCTTTGAGATTCAGTTTTTGAAAGCTGTATATAAATTCTTCATAGAATCCAGCCACGTAAGCTACAACACCACCGCTGATCCCAGGAACTTTATTAGCCGTACCCATAGCCATACCTTTAAGAACCAGGAAAAACTTATCGCTAAGACTGCGGGTAGGTTGACGCACTATTCAGGTTTTTTTATAGCAAAACGTTCTAAGATAAGAATAAGTAAAAAGCCTATAACTATTAAAGCTATTACCCAAAGCAATTGGGGATCGCCATCATACTGCGAGGGCAAAATACTCTGCTCAAGAAAAGGAACTTCCAGACCTTCACTATTTGTTCTGGTACTCAAGACCTTTTTCCAGGGCCACAATTTGTTTAATGATCCTATCATGAAACCAGTAAGCAGTGCTAGAGTTAGATTTTTTTTGTGTTCAAATAACCATGTTAATGCTCTTGAAAACAACTTAAGTCCTAGGATCGCACCTACACCTACTAAGGCAAGATTACCTAGGCTACGCAATGCTTCCGTCCAATTTCCTTTAATCACTCCTTCTACTAATCCTGTAATAGAACTTAGTACGGTGGTGTAGCTGCCTAATAGCAATAATAAAAAAGCTCCTGATATTCCAGGTAAAATCATGGCGATAATGGCAATGAAACCCGAGAAAATCAGATACCACCAGCTGCCTGGTGCTCCTAATGGTTCTGCAATAGTTATAAAGTAGGAAACTAAGGAACCTACTATAATTGCCACGACAGCTAATAAATTCCACTGCGTAATCTGTTTGCCGATGTACCAAACACTCGCGAGTACTAATCCAAAGAAAAAGGACCACACTAGAACAGGGAAATGCTCTAGGAGATACGTAATTAACTTTGCCAGACTCAATACGCTGATGGCAATACCTAACAACAAGGAAAACAAAAAGCCCAAGTTATATTTGACAACAGTAGCTTTCCAACCTATTCGGTTAAAATCTGTCACCATACTAAAATCTAAGTTGTCAATGGTTTTGATCAACTCTTCATAGATTCCAGTAATAAAAGCAATAGTACCACCAGATACTCCAGGAACAACATCTGCCGCGCCCATCATCATTCCTTTAAGAACTACAGCTCCTTTTGTTTTAAATGACATAAATTGAAACTTCAAATATGAAGTGGTAAACTGTTGTAATACAGCTCTATAACTTTTATTTTTACCTATGAATAGTTTGCTTACGATCTGGACCTACACTAACTATTTTAATAGGAATGTTCAATTCTTTTTCTAAGAAATGGATGTAGTCAGTTAGTTCCTTTGGGAACTCTTTCTCGTCTCTTAGCTTAGTCAAATCCTCTTTCCAGCCTGGCATTTCTGTATAGACTGGTTCTACGTTTTCTGGCTCGATATTATAAGGCAGGTGTTTGATCTCTTTACCACGGTACTTGTAAGCAGTAGCGACTTGGATTTTGTCAAACCCACTCATGACATCACCTTTCATCATCATTAGTTGAGTCACACCATTGATTTCACAAGCATATCTCAAGGCCACAAGATCTAACCATCCACAACGTCTCGCTCTACCAGTAGTAGCACCAAATTCGTTTCCAACCCGTGCCATAATCTCGCCATACTCATCGTCTAATTCCGTTGGGAATGGTCCGCTACCCACACGAGTTGTGTATGCTTTGAAGATTCCATAAACTTCACCTATTTGTGTAGGTGCTACTCCCAGTCCTGTACAAGCTCCAGCTGCTGTAGTGTTAGAAGAGGTTACAAATGGATAGGTTCCAAAATCTATATCTAGTAAGGATCCTTGTGCACCTTCAGCCAGGATGGTTTTTCCATCTCGTTGTGCTTGCTGTAGATATTCTTCAGAATCGATAAAGGTCAATTCTTTCAACGCTTTCACTGCTGCGAAAAATTCTTTTTCTAGTTCCTCAAGGTTGTATTCAATATCCACATTGTGGAAACCGATCATCGCCTCATGCTTGTCAGCCAGATTGCGGTATTTTTCTTTCCATGTAGGCAATTCCAGATCTCCTAAACGTATGCCGTTTCGGCCAGTCTTGTCCATGTAAGTAGGTCCGATACCCTTCAGCGTACTTCCAATTTTTGCTTTCCCTTTTGATGCCTCACTTGCCGCATCTAGCAAACGGTGCGTAGGTAGGATCAAGTGCGCCTTTCGCGAAAGCAATAATACCTTTTTAATGTCTAGATCGAATTGCTTTAAATTATCCAATTCTTTCTTGAAAATCACTGGGTCGATTACGACTCCATTTCCCACGATGTTGATCGCTTCCTTGTGGAAGATCCCGCTAGGAATGGTGTGTAATACATGTTTGATACCATCAAATTCTAGAGTGTGCCCTGCGTTAGGTCCTCCTTGAAATCTTGCTATGATATCGTATTTTGAAGTAAGTACGTCTACGATCTTACCTTTTCCCTCGTCGCCCCATTGAAGACCGAGCAATAAATCTACTGCCATTATGTGTTGTTTTCGGTTGTGTTTTTGACGCCGTAAAAATATAAAGAATGGTTGGTTATCTTGACATCAAAGACCTCCTCAATAGTCTTTTTTATTGACTCAATTCTAGGGTCACAAAACTCGATTACTTCATTAGTATCTTGAATAATCAAATGGTCGTGCTGACGGTCAAAATAGGACTTTTCATAATGCGATTGATTTTGTCCAAATTGATGCCTGCGCACCAGCCCGCAATCCAGTAATATTTCGATCGTATTATAAAGAGTAGCGCGACTTACCCTGTAATTCTGCTCCTTCATTTTTACGTACAAAGACTCGACGTCAAAATGCTCTTCACTAGCATAAATCTCGTCTAAAATAGCATAACGCTCTGGAGTTTTACGATGCTTCTTATCGCTTAAAAATTGGGTGAATACACCACGTACGATTTCCTGCTCTCTTTCTAAATTGTTGATAATTTCACTCATGATTTAAGATCTAGTGACTTTGTCGATGCCGTTAATCTTATTAAGATTTTGCATCAACTTTGTCAACATAGTTATGTTAGGTACAACGACTGTAATATTACCTATAAACACGCCGTCATCACTTGAAAAACTAATGTTTCTAATGTTCACGTGCATATTTTGGGAGATCAACTGGGTGATTTCTTGAACCAGTCCCATCCGGTCAATACCGGTAAGTGTGATATCTCCACGATGTTCTTTCTGGGAGGAATCAATCCATTTTGCTGAAATGATTCGGTACGCATATTTACTTTGTAAACTGATGGCGTTTGGGCAATTGTTTTTGTGCACTTTTATTCCTTCACTCACGGTCGTAAACCCAAAAACCGAATCTCCTGGTATAGGATTACAACATTGTGATAAGGTATAATCTAACTGTGCTTGCTCTTTACCAAAAACCAGCTCATCATATTTTTGTGTGACCTCTTCTTTATGCAACTCGGTATTCTCCGGAGCCTTGCGCATCTTGCTTTTAAAGAAGTTGTATAAGGCGTTGCTGCGACTGCTTGCATACTCCTTGATCATTTTGTTATCGATACTGCCTATTCCCACGCGGTAGAACAGGTCCTGACTGGTCTTCATTTTAAAATACGTCACCATTTCATTGACGGTATTTTCATCCAGTTTGATCTTTTGAGATCTTAACTTTCTGGCAAGAATAACTTTACCTTCATCAGCAACTTCTTTTTGATCGTCCTTAAGAGCACTTTTAATTTTTGACCTGGCTCTAGCTGTGGTAGCATAATCCAGCCAATTTTTGGTCGGCTTTTGATTTTCACTAGTAATTATATCAACCTGATCACCGCTATTAAGTGTGTGAGATAAGGGAACTAATTTACCATTCACTCTGGCACCACGGGTATGTAAACCTACTTCCGTATGTATGGCAAATGCAAAATCGAGTGGCGTAGCACCTTTAGGCAGGGACTTTAGTTCACCTTTAGGCGTAAACACAAAAATTTCTTTGCTGTATAAGTTCAGCTTGAACTGCTCAACAAAATCTATAGCACTGGCCTCTGGATTTTCTAGGGCTTCTTGCAATCGATTAAGCCATTCATCTAGGCCGTCTTCTTCACTGCCTTGCTTGTATTTGTAATGCGCTGCATAGCCTTTTTCAGCTATTTCATGCATGCGCTCACTGCGTATTTGCACCTCTACCCAGCGTCCATCTGGTCCCATCACTGTAATGTGCAGGGCTTCATAACCGGTGGACTTAGGGGAGCTGATCCAATCGCGCAGGCGTACTGGATTTGGTCTAAAATGGTCGGTAACTACACTGTAGATTTTCCAAGCGAGAAACTTCTCATTTGCCCTGTCACTGCGAAATATAATGCGTACCGCAAATTTATCATAGACCTCGTCAAAGCTTACATTTTGCTTTAACATCTTACGGCGTATGGAGAAAACCGATTTAGGTCTTCCTTGAATGCGGTATTCTAAACCTTCCTTATTCAGGCTGTCATCAATAATCCCGCTGAATTGTTTGATGTAATCGTCTTGTTGTTCCTTACTTTCTTTTATGGACTTTTGGATATCGTCAAACACATCAGGCTCCGTGTATTTTAACCCTAGATCTTCTAATTCTGTCTTGATGTTGTACAATCCTAAACGGTGCGCAATAGGAGCGTAGATGTATAGGGTTTCACTAGCGATTTTCACCTGCTTGCTAGGTGGCATACTGTCCATTGTTTGCATATTATGCAAACGATCAGCAATCTTGATAATGATTACTCGCACGTCATCATTGAGGGTCAATAGCATCTTCCGGAAATTCTCTGCTTGAGAAGAGATGTCCGCATCATTTTTGAGGTGCATGATCTTAGTCAATCCATCCACGATCAATGCAACCGTAGGATTGAAAAGTTTTTCAATATCAGCCAGCGTGTATTTGGTATCCTCAACCACGTCGTGAAGCAATGCAGCTGCAATCGCTGTAGCGTCTAGACCTATTTGCTTTGCAACAATTTTTGCAACAGCAATGGGGTGAAAGATGTAGGCTTCTCCAGACTTGCGGCGCTGCGGAGCATGAGCCTCAACGGCTAGATCAAAAGCCTGGCGTATCAATTTCTTGTCATCGCGGGACAAGGCTTGATAGCTGATCTTCAGCAATTCCTTGTATTCCTTGGCAATACGTTTGTTTTCTTCTTTAACCGCAACTTCTGTCATAACAGTAAAAATACATTAGTTTGTACGATTAATCAATATAGAAAGGAGCCATATGTGTGTGGTTTTTTCGCTTTCGCGAAAGCGAAAAAATCAAAAATCATAAGGTGTGAAATAGCAGGTAACCCAATTGGGATTTAAAGACTGTTTTCTATATAAGTGTCAAGAAGGGCTCTCGTTTTATTCTGGATTTTACGTTCCATAATATTTGTCCATCCTATCAAAAAACCGCTGATTCCAAGTGCCTGTCGAGACCAATTCCAAAGGTTGAAATTATCCCGATGATGCACTATAAGTCCATCCTTGAAGTCAAAACTAGCGAGGACCTGATTGACGACCTTGCGATCGCTTTTTCCATAAAAATAAGTTGCCGTCCAGGCTACTTGTGCAGTATCCGCCCCATAAATGAGAACTCTATAGGATATTTGAGGTTTACGTTTTTTGTTTTCTAGTAGCATTTGCCACATGCATTCCGCTCGCTTTCCATGCAGTTGCCCAAAGACTGGGTCTTCAAAAACTATTTGCGGAGCATAACATTCTATCATGCCATGCGCATCGCCGTGAGCGAAGGAGTCGTAGAATTTATTAAGCAGCTGCCGCGTTTCCATGAGAAGATTTGAAGTGAATATAAGAAAATTAACCCAAGGGTTTTCATTTGCTTTTAGTCATTACAATTAGTTTAAACTGTTGCTTTATTTATCGGTATAAATTTCTCTTATAGCAATCTTTGATAATTCTCTAATGTTTGTCTGGTATAGCTGTAGAATTCGGATATATTTGATAAATAACTTACTAAAATCATTTCTTATGGATACTAAATCAGGACACGATAAAGGCGCGGCAAATTCAAATGTTTGGGAAATTAACGACCCTAGCGCTGTTGCTAAATGTCCATTCATGGGTGGTGTACCAACGAGTACCGCAGGAAAAGGAACGACTAATAAAGACTGGTGGCCTAATTCCTTAAACCTAAATATACTAAGACAACATGCTACAAAATCAGATCCTATGGGAGCTGATTTTAACTATGCAGAAGAATTTAAAAGTCTGGATTTAGAAGCTTTAAAGGCTGATTTGAAATCCTTAATGACTGACTCTCAAGACTGGTGGCCGGCAGATTATGGACATTACGGTGGATTATTTATTAGAATGGCCTGGCACAGTGCAGGAACCTACCGTATAGGCGATGGACGCGGTGGTGCAGGATCTGGTACGCAACGATTTGCTCCACTAAATAGCTGGCCAGATAACGGGAATCTTGACAAGGCGCGACTGTTGTTGTGGCCTATCAAGAAAAAATACGGTCGTAAAATCTCTTGGGCAGATTTGATGATTCTAACAGGAAACATGGCCTTAGAATCTATGGGTTTTAAAACTTTTGGTTTTGCAGGCGGTAGAGAAGACGTGTGGGAACCAGAACAAGATATTTACTGGGGATCAGAAACAGAATGGATGGGTAATGAGGCTCGTTATGCGACAGGAGATCTAGAAAGCCCGCTAGGAGCAACTCACATGGGATTGATCTATGTTAATCCTGAAGGTCCTAACGGTAATCCAGACCCACTAGGTTCTGCACATGATATAAGACAGACTTTTGGCCGTATGGCAATGGACGATAAAGAAACTGTAGCTCTTACTGCGGGTGGTCACACCTTTGGAAAAGCTCATGGTGCCGCAGATCCTGAAAAGTATGTAGGAAGCGAACCAGCAGGAGCTGCCATGGAAGAAATGAGTACAGGCTGGAAAAACTCCTATAAAAGTGGTGTGCTAGATGACGCAATCACCAGCGGACTGGAAGGAGCATGGACACCAAACCCTACCCAATGGGATCATGATTATTTTAAAGTATTGTTAGGTTATGAATGGGAATTAACTAAAAGTCCTGCGGGAGCGCACCAGTGGAAACCAACAGCTGAATCCAAGGCTATGAAAGCACCTCGTGCTGGAGATGCCTCGGCAACTCAGGATTTGATGATGTCCACGGCAGATATGGCGCTTAAGAAAGATCCAGAATATTTAAAGATCTCCAAGCACTTTTTAGAAAATCCAGAAGATTTCGAAGACGCTTTCGCGAAAGCGTGGTACAAATTAACCCATAGGGACATGGGACCTAAGTCTCGCTACCTAGGAACAGATGTGCCTGCGGAAGATTTGTTATGGCAAGACCCTTTACCAGAAGTAAAGACTCCTATCATCGATGCATCAGATATTGCACATTTAAAGGAAGTGATACTTGAAACTGGGTTGACAGTGTCTGAATTAGTTTCTGTTGCATGGGCATCTGCTTCTACATTTAGAGGTTCTGATAATCGTGGTGGAGCAAATGGAGCACGCATACGTTTAGCACCGCAAAACCGCTGGGAAGTGAACAATCCGGAGCAGTTAACGAAAGTCTTGAACGCTTTAAAGAAGATCCAAAACGATTTTAATGATACTCGATCAGGTGGTAAACACGTGTCAATGGCAGATTTGATTGTATTAGGAGGAACTGCTGCTGTAGAAAAAGCAGCCAAAGATGCAGGGCATTCAGTTAAAGTTGGTTTTGATGCTGGTAGAGTAGATGCAACTGTAGAGCAAACAGATATAGATTCATTCGGATATCTAGAGCCTAAAGCAGACGGGTTTAGAAACTATGTCAAAAAAGGACAAAAAGCGACCGCAGAAGAATTATTGATCGATCGTGCCAATTTAATGACCTTGTCCATTCCAGAAATGAGTGTGCTGGTAGCTGGTATGCGTGTTTTAGATACCAATTATGATGGTTCTAAGGACGGTGTGTTTACTGATAAACCTGGAACACTTTCCAATGACTTTTTTGTAAACGTGACTGATTTAGGAACCACCTGGAAAGCCATGTCATCTTCAGAAATGTTGTTTGAAGGAAGCGATCGTAAAACAGGAGAAAGCAAATGGAGAGGAACGAGGGCAGACTTGATTTTCGGATCCAATACAGAATTACGAGCAATTGCTGAAGTCTATGCTTGTGAAGATGCACAAGAGAAGTTTGTAAAAGACTTTGCTGCAGCCTGGACTAAAGTGATGAACCTAGATCGATTTGATTTGAAATAAAATCAGTTCGCTTTAAATTTTAAACGGCTCCTATTCGGAGCCGTTTTTTTTTGAACTACATTGATTTTTTATAATCTATCCCTATAGAAATAGGCCTATCTACTTTGATTAGACTTTTTAGCCTTCTTTTCAGCTTTCTTTTCTTTCACCGTCTTAGCCGGTTCTTTTTTCATATTTTTCTTTGCGTCTTTACTTTTAGCCATGATAACATTATTTTAAAGTTAGGCTAATCTAGTCATTTATAATTGAGCAATGTATAGTGTCAATCCCATAACGAATATTAAAAATATTCTAAATAGAGCATCGTAATAGCGATGGTATCAAAAACGGCATGAAAGAAAATACCGTACCATAGATTCCTTTTAAAATACAAGATCAAACCGTGATAGGCCATTCCTGCTAGGCAAGCGTTGATAGCACCGGCCCAACCCAGTTGAACATGATACAACCCAAAAAGTAGTCCAGTAATCACAAAACTTGCAGGAGCCGCAATTTGGTTAGGAAACAGCTTTTCAATATGGGTAAAGATGAAACCATGAAATACAATTTCTTCATACAATCCACCGATGATCCAACCCATCAATAAAATGAAAAGGTAGTATCCTAGGTTTCCTCTTATTTGATCATACAAGGGCACTTCCACATCTTCAAAAACAATAAAGCTCTCCAAGAGCGGAAAGAAAATATATTGAAGAAAACAAAAAAGTATAATCGCCGCAATGGTACCAATCAACAATGGTTTGAGGCTCAATCCCTTTAAGGTTAGACCTACGTAGGCAAAGTTTTCTCCTTCATACCTCAAATAGAGCCCTATCAATAATAGAATGGGTAGGCCATAGAAAAAGGGGAAGGGCACTAGACCAGAGTGCGGTAAGATCAAAGCTGTTGCAACGATCAACAAGATGATGACACTTTCTTTAAGACCAGCTCGTTTTACTTTAACTCCCATTTGCAATAGTTTTATTTGCTGCTAGCATCAAATAGCCTTGACTTCATAGGCTTTCAGGCAATTTTCTAGAGACTCCCCTTCAGAATGTATGCATTCACAGAACTCAAATCCAGCGACTTCATTCTCTGTTCCTTCAAATTGTTGTTGACAATCGCCTACAGAGTTCCTAGGCATTACATCAAAGCCGAACTCTGATATTACAACAGTCAATACCATAACAGCCACCACTCCTGCGAAGAAAGCAAATGGGAATTTATTATTGTACTTCTTTGGCTTTTGGAAAAAAGCAGTCGGCTGGATGTTTTTGAGAGGTAACAAATATTTCAATCGGTCGTAATTCCATACGATCAAGAACAGATTTGCAAACACCATCAATGGAGAGGTAACTAAAGAACCTTCAAATCTAACAGCAATGGAAAGGATGCAAATATTTACAATGATAGGTAGGTACAAAACAGCACCCAATGCAACGGTTCTAGGAATCAAAAGTAATAGTGCAGCGAGAACTTGTGCTACACCTAGAAACGTATAATAATATCCAGTGTGATGCAATGCCTCGAGATAGGCTCCCATAGGATGCAAAGCAGATAAACCACTAGCAAATCGCTCACCAAATATTTTTACAAGACCTGCTACTATAAATGCGTACGCCAGACTAAACCTACAGAAAAGGGAAAAGAGCCAATACCATCTATTCTGCTTGATGCTGAGGTAATGGTTTTCAAACTTAGATAAACGTCCCACGATCGACTTTTTAAAAACTCCTTACGGAATTAGATTATCCATAGGACGTTATCGACACTTATATTGTTACAAGTAGCTCTTTAAAACTAAATTTATCTGTGAATAAAGAAATCATAGGTAGCAGAAATACAAACTAGAGCGTGCCCACAAAATCTGCAAAAACCTCCTTATGTTTTTCCAGATTTAAATCTGGAGATAAGGACGCCCTTACAATGTAATCTTTATCACCTTCCTTAGTTGTTCCCTGGGTGCTTGTTGCAGGAATGGTCCAGTAGCAGCCTTTTAATTGGCCATAGCTCACACAAAATTTACTCTCCGTTGGAATTTCAGAAATCATCATGTTGATGAGTTTCAAATTCAGCTTTCGTTTGTAAGATTCTCGTTCTTCATCGGTCGTACCTTTTGTGGGAAGGTCTAGTGAAAAGACAGAAGGGGTGAAGCCTTGGGCAGCAAGCTCTTCACTTACAAAGTTCATTTTAGCCTCTGGCAATGATTTTTTAATAAAGTTTACGAATTCTCTCGTATTCTCATAAGCATCAGCTATCCTTTGGTTCATGGAGGGCAATTGCTGTGCTAATATTTCAAATTGAAAGCTAGTTGCCTCATTGTCACAAAGTTCTAGATGAAGGCCTATTTTCTCCATTAAACCTGTCGTTTTGTTGTTTCCAACCACATATCCTGCAGTACACTTACCGCCGCTAGGAAATTTTGAGCCACTGGCATAGGAGATCGTTCTCACAGTTGATAGAATTTCTCCTTCTCCTAAAAACTGGTAATTAGGACAAAATGTTTGATCTAATATAAAAACTGGGTCTATAGCAGGAGTGCCGCTAGGCGTAGTTCGCTTTCGCGAAAGCGTACTTTTTAAAGCTTCCAAAACTGGCACTTCCACTCGAGGATTGGTCGGGATTTCTGCAATGATATAAGGAACAGCATCTTGTGCGGCAATTTCTTCTAACACGCGATCGATGCTTCTTACCATATCGTTATCGCCATCTACCGGTAAATCAACCACTTCTACAGTGTCAAGGGTAGCGGCAACCCGTCTTGCTTGATCATTTGTACCTCCATAACAATTAGGTGGGACGATAAACTTGATGGCTTTGCCTTTATGATTTTCAATGGCATCATGAATCAAACCCATCATGATGGCATATTGTATGGATAATCCACTGGATCCTACATGAGGAGTTAAATCAGTACCAGTGACTTTTTTAATAGAGCTTAAAACACTCGCCTTATCGGCTTCCAGATTAGTTTCAATTCTTTCAATTTCAGATTGATTGACAAATGAATGTAAAGCTGTCAAAGAATTTGCTGGAGTCATTGCAATGGTTTCCCTGCGACGCACATGCTGGATATCAGATATGTATTTATTGTTAGCTTTTCCATTGACTGTCAATACACTTCCTAAGTCTCCATGCAGCTGAATGTGAAAATCAATCGAATCAGCTATCGACATTGTGCCTATAGAGGCATCGCTAGAGATAAGTACAGTGCTACCATCAAATACCGCTACCTCACTCATGGAGCTTATTTGTTTCAGCTCAAAAGTATAACCGTAAACTTCCTTAATTAAAGGAGTATCAAAATGTTTTGGGAGCTCGCCAGTATAGAAAACTTGAGTTGTTTTGTTCTGTAGAAGGTTGGTTCTCAAAATAGACAAAAGCGGAATGGACTGAGAGGAAAAACTAATCACATTTTCTGAATCTAAATGATGAATTTTGGCAATTCCCCATTCCAAGATGCAAGAGAGCGGATGTCCTAACCGGATGTAGTCATAAGCCGTGGGCAACTCAAGGAGAACAGATGTATCTGAATTACTTGCCTGATACAATTCCTCAAACTTTTCTAAGAATTGAACCTTAGCAAATTGCTCCTCATAAATATCTAAGCGATGCGTTGTCAATCCTAACCAATCTGTTGGCCTATTTTCTAAAACTTCTTTTATATAATTTAATACTTTATTGTCTTTCATTCTGCAGCTATAATTCGTTTGCTTTCAAGTAGGAGGCTAAAACTTTACCTGGTTTTAATTTCTAGATTACCTACTAATTTTGAAAGTCAAAGGTACAAACCACATATGTCCTTAACTGCATTTGATAAGGTCTTTGCTTAAGTTTATGACTGTGCCTGAGTACAAGATTTAAAAGAACCAACTGGGTCTTTGTAAAAATTGAATCAATATTTTATAACTTTCTAAATAGCACAGAAGAATTCCCCATTAGGACCATCATTCTCCACTAGAGCAGGAGTTAAGGCACCTGGTAAAACTGCCTCTACAGGGTTGTCTGCATGTTCTCCACCTAGATCTGTTTTGAGCCAGGTAGGATCCAGATAATTGATACGTACATTAGTATCTTGAACGGCAATGGCAAGGTCCATGCTCAGCTTATCCACAGCCCACTTAGAAGCACCATATGGAGCTAATTGTGGTTGATCCATAATTCTCGAGGTCACATTGACCACCCGACCAAAATCATTTTCAATCATCGCTGGCATGAAGGCACTACACAATTTGTACATCGCCACTACATTAACCTGGTACGTCTCCATCCAGTCTGTAGTAGAATGGCTCCAAATATCCTCGCGATACGGGCGCATGATTCCAGCATTGTTGTATAGAATGTCAATAGAAATCTGCAAAGCCTTTACTTGCTGGATCAATTTACTGATCTGGTCATCATTGCTCAGATTTCCATAAACACTATAGGTTTTCACAGGATACGATTTTAAGAGATCCAGCGTTTGGCTCGTGCTTTCTTCAGTTCTACCGTGAAGGATAATGTTGCAGCCTTTTTGAGCGAGGCCTAGCGCTATTTGTTGTCCCACGCCACGACTGGAACCAGTTATAAATGCATTTTTACCTTGTACATCAATCATGTGAATTCTTTTAATGTTTGTGATGTGTTCGCTTTCGCGAAAGCGAACTTGCTATTGCTCCACCTTTATAGCAATGAAGCGGAAGCATGAATTATAGAGTACTGTCGTCTTTTTTCTTACCGAAGAATAAAAACTTAAACAATTTAAAACCTCCTAAAGCCAATATACCTACCACAATACCCGTGATCACCTCTGACAAAATGGTGGGTAGCGAGTGCAATAGCTCTTCTATAAAATGGACGTTATGCAAGAAAATGCCACCAGCTACTAATATGAGCGCAATCGTCCCGATGACTGATAAACTCTTTACAATCTTAGGTAATGCAGCTACTAGAAAAGCTCCAACGGAATGCTTAAATCCCTTTTTCTCATTACTAGATTTGATCATCTTGAAACCTAAATCATCCATCCTAACAATGGCGGCAACGATACCATAAACGCCAATGGTAGCGATGATGGCCACCACAGAAACTACTAAAACCTGATTCAAAATAGGCTCTTCAACCACTGAACTAAGGGCGATAATCACGATCTCTACAGACAGAATAAAGTCTGTTACAATTGCTGCTCTGATTTTTTCTTTTTCATGGGCGACAATTTCCTCTTCAGTCATTTCCAAAGGCGGTATGTCCGTTTCAGAAGCAGCATGCGGGAAAATCCATTCATAGATTTTTTCAGCACCTTCAAAGGCGAGATAAATTCCACCTAGTAGAAGGATTATAGTGATTGCCCAAGGCAAAAATGCACTGAGCAAAAACGCTACCGGTAGTATAATTAGTTTGTTTATGAAAGAGCCTTTGGTAATCGCCCACAATACAGGGATTTCTCTTGAGGAAACAAAACCTGAGGCTTTTTCTGCATTTACGGCAAGATCATCGCCTAGAATTCCAGCTGTCTTTTTTGTCGCTACTTTGCTCATCGCAGCCACATCGTCCATAAGAACACCTATATCATCTAGTAAAGCAAAAAATCCTGAGGCCATGTAATTTAAAATTTGTGTAAAGGTACAAAGCAGGTGGAAGTATTGTGTGAATAGCCATAAAGTAACCTACTATTTTGAGATTTATTGATGGGATTGGAATTTCGAAAATCTTCTATGCTACTATAGAAGGATTAATACTCATCAAAGTAGTTCCCTCAAGTGATTTTGATTACACCGATAAAGAAATAATTATCTCTTCGCCTTGTCAATAACATCAGTCGTTAACTCATATTGTCTGATCTGTTACTCTTGACATTTCTCTGGTAAATCAGCTGGATGTACTGTTCTAAAGTCGTGCTTATCCATCGGTATAATTTCCACCATTTTATCGATCATGCCCTGTGGGTCAAATTGGTTATCGGCCATCTGTTGCGCCGCTTTTTCAACATGCTTAACATCTGTAAAATGATGATCATCGTTAAACCATTGTTTGTAAGTGTCATACATTCTATCATTGAATCCAGTATCAAATGGTCCTGGGTTGATTGTTGCGACTGTAATTCCTAAGGGCTTTAATTCATCCCTTAAACATTGAGCAATTACTTCGAGCGCATGTTTTGATGGTATGAACAGCACCGATATTGTGATGTCCTTTTTTTGCAAGTCCTATGGCAGATCCTTTCCCCAGTCCAGATCCTGCGCCTGTAATTAAAATAGTTTTCATGTGTTGTGATAGTTTAGAAAAAGGTACCTCTATGTTGACGTGTATCTACCACAGTTGGCTAAACCTTAAATTATAAAAAGCTAAACTATTATTACTTAATAGGTTTACTATCAATAATTTACTAATGTACAAGTTCAAATTATTATGGACACTTCTCCAATTAGGAAGGATAAATGGTAAAATCAATAGTGACAGGCATGGCTGCGGATTACCGTTAACAACAATGAACCAGTCAGAACATCAAGTTAAGTACCGCTCGCTAACTATCGCTTTGATATTTTCCATACTTAGAGGTTTATGGAAAAAGCCTTTTACAGATTTATATTGACCTGCTTTAGATAGATCGCTTTTATCAGTAGAAGATGAAACAATGTAGATATGAAGATTAGGAAACTCATTGACCTTTTTTTTCTCAACCTTATCTAGAAATCCCCAACCATCTAATACAGGCATATTGATATCTAAAAGAATTGTGTAGGTCCCGTTGACATTCATTTCTTTTTGAAGGTAATCTAAAGCTAATTGACCATTTTCGAATTGATCAATTTGTAGGGTAGTGTCTACGAGTCCTAATAGACGGGCCGCGATCAAACGATAAATAGCATCATCATCAACTAATACAATTTTTCTTTTCATTGGGGCCAATTTACTAATTTATCAGTTCATTTGTTTCACTAACAATGTCCTTGACTATTTGATCCATTTCCATCGTAGAAGTACGTAACTGCTCCATCCAAAAGTTTAAATCATCTGATAAATTAGATTGCTCCTCCAAGAGGTTTATGATGCCCAACACTCTAGAAAGTGGTGCACGTACAACATGTGATTGCGTCCACGCAATATCTCTAAGGGTTTCATTTTGTCGCTCTATTATTTTCATGCGCTGCACAGATTCCGTAATATCCGTCATGGCTCCAACCATGCGAACTGCAACCCCTTTGTCATCCCTAATTATTAAACCTTTGTCTTTTACATACAAGGTTTCACCATTTTCGTTAACTACTCGGTATTCCAGTTCCCATCGGGTTACTGTTGGATCAGCTATTGCTTTGTGAACACTGTTTTGAACTTTTTCAAGGTCTTCGGGATGAAAGTTATCTTGCCAGAATCCAGAAATATTTTTCAAGTTGGAAGCCTTCTTACCGAAAAATCGTTCTACGACTTTATCACGCTCATTGGTACCATTTATTAGGTCCCAATCCCAGATAGAGTCATTAGTAGCCTCAATAACTTTTTCAAAACGTTCTTTCGACTCTAGGATTTTATTTTCAGCCTTTTTACGTTCTGTAATATCTAGAACTATGGCTAGGAATCGTTTTTTGTCGCCTTGGTTTACTAATTGTAAGTGGGCTTCTACAGGATAACTGCTTCCATCTTTCCTTTGATGAATGGTAAAAAAGATAATTTTCTCTTTTTCTCTTGTTTCTAGAGGGTTGATGAGTTCTTTAAACGAGGATATCGTAAAGTTTGGCTTCAAGTCTAACGGTGTTAAGGCTTCAATCTCTTTTGAAGAATATCCTAAATTGATGAGTGCACCTTTATTTATATAGGTATATTGAAGGGTTTCAGCATCAAAAATGTAAATCTCGTTTAAACTGTTTTCAATTGTTTTTTGAAGATTACTTCTTTCTGTTTCAGATTTCTTAATTTCAGTAATATCAATATTAGTCCCTAGATAACCTACTAGTTCGTTGTTCTTATTGAATAGTTCTTTTGCGGTACCGTTCACCCAAACAACATCTCCATTTTTGTGTTGAAATCGGTATTCATAAACCCACTTTCCATTAGATAAAACAGATTTATACCAGTTGTTTTTAACGTAATCCTCATCATCAGGATGTAAAGCGTTGGCCCAACCCTTGCCTAAGGCTTCCTCCATAGTCATACCAGCCAGATCGAGCCAGGTATTATTAGCATAAATGCAATCTCCTTCGACATTTGTCGTATAGATGGCTATAGGTGACTGCTCTGTATATGCTTTAAATTTAGCATCACTTAGCTGTGCTATCTCTTTTGCTTTCAAGGCGTTTATCTCTGCTACTTTACGTTCATGAATATCTTGGAAGCTTCCATAAATCTTTACTCGAACGTTATTTACTACTTCGCTTTTTCCAATAGCTCTATTCCAGCGTTCATTCCCTTTGGCAGTTATCAATAAGATCTCTTCATCAAACTCAATACCGTCACTAATTAAAAGTTCAAGAGCCTTTTGAATGCGCTCTTTACTCTCTCCTACATGGAACTCTATACCTCCAGTTAAAGTAGGATTGTAACTCTCATCCAGCTCTAAAATATCAAAGAGCATTGGTGACCAGTACATGTTATTCCCATCCTGATGAACCAAGTCCATTTCCCAGCTGCCCATTCGTGCTGTTCTAACTGTTTGCTCGAGTAATTTTTCGTTTTTGACCTCTTCGGTAACATCAAGGATAATCGCATTATAGATAACGGAACCGTCCGCTAGAAATTCAGGTTCTCCAGTACCAAGGAAGGTTTTAAATTCACCAGAGGGCATCATATATCTAAAGCGACTATTCCATCTGGTTTTAGTTTCAATAGATCTAGAAACATCAGCTTGAACCTCTTCAAAGTCACCACCATTTTTAACGCCATTCCATATGAGGTCAAAATTTTCTTTGATCTCAGCTGCTGTATAGCCACATAATTGTTCTACTGAACCAGACACATAATTCAGAGCATCCGTTCCATCAGGAAAGATTTGATACTGATAAACCACTCCTGGTAAGTTATCTGCAAGTGATTGCAATCTGACCTCTGCTTCCTTACGGTCGTTGATGTCTTGAACACTACCGTACAAACGAGTACATTTACCATCTACCATTTCTGCAACTCCATTGGCGCGTACCCATATCTCAGTCTTATCAGTGGATACAATGACCGCTTCAAAATCAAACGGGTTTCCAGAGGTGATGGATTCCTGAATCGCCTCCTGCACCATGGGACGAAAATCCTTTCTGTAGAAGTTGATGGCTTCTTCTAAATTTGATTCATATGTGTTTGGGTCTGTTCCATGTATTTCGTGAACCTTGTCAGACCAGAAAAGACTTTGATTTTCTATATCAATTTCCCAACTTCCAATTTTGGCAAGTCTGCTCGCTTGCTGATTCAATTCTCTTAATTTCTTCTCCTCCGTTACATCTCTCTCTACGGCAACCCAGTGTGTATACAATCCTTTTTCATTGGCAACTGGCGTCATTGTGAAGTTATTCCAAAACTCTTCTCCTGATTTTTTGTAATTGATGATAGTAGTTTCACAGGGTTCCAAATTTATAAGAGCTTTGTCTATTCTTGCCAGTTCTTCTGGATTTGTTTTGCGACCGTGAAGTATTCTAGGAGTCTTACCAATGACATCTTTAGCCTCATAACCTGTCATTTCAGTAAACGCTTGATTGACATAAATAATCTTAGGCCCAGGATACTCAACAGGTTCTACTTTTGTCATTAAAATAGCATCTTTAGTATTTGTGATGACACTCTCTAGGAGCTTAAGCGTATGCTCTTTTTCAATTTTATAAGTGATATCCCTAGAGTTAGATACAATACCATTGACTGCCGGATTGTCTGTCATGTTAGTCAGTACCGTTTCTAGCCATCTCCATTCATCCTTATGATTTTTGAAACGAAAAGGTTCTAGAACTACCCTGTTTTGGGTAGTCAATTGATTCAATCCTTCTGAAGCTCTTTCTGCATCTTCTGGGTGGATAAATTCAAAGGCATTTCTGCCTATAAATTCATCGTGTGGGATGCCAAGAACAGATAGACTGGTTGGACTCGCATACTTATAGTTCGCTTCTGCATCTAGTATAGCAATCATATCAGCACCTTCCTGAACTAATGCTTTGAAGCGCTGTTCACTTTGTTGAATTTTAGTTTCTTGCTCAATGATTTCTTTGGCATCCCGTACGACACAATACATGAGTTGTGTAGTTTTATCCCAGTGTACCGACCATAAATTATAGGCAATACCTCCACATTTTTTCTTATATCTATTAATGAAAGATTTGATGTCTTGACCGTTAAGAATGGCTGCTGCTGTTTCTTCAGTTTTAGGCAAATCCTCTTCTTTAATAAAATCAACGTAAGGTTTGCCCACCAACTCTTCAACGGTATACCCCCAATGGTCAATACTAGCAGCGCTGACAAATACAAAATTGCCCTTCTCATTGATGGTACAAAAAACATCCAGGGATGCGTCAATTAATTGATTTGCTTCAGATTTTTGCTTAACAATACGGGTAATATCTCTTGATTTACAAGCTATTGCAAAAATCTCTTGATCGTCTCCTTTGAGTGGTGTTAAGGTGATTTGACCGTAATGTATTTCATTACTTTCAGGATGAGAATAATGTTCTTCTAAATTAAAACACTCGCCTTGTAGCGCCCTACTATAATAATTTTTCCATTTTTCCATATAACCCTCGCCAAATCCTTTTACCAGTACAGGTTCGTAAAGGTTCAGTTCCTTTCCCGTCACTTCTTTTATGAGGTTAAAATATCTCTTGTTCGCATAAATCAATTGTAAGTCAAGATTGATTATCCAAAGAAGGTCCTCGCTTTGATCCAGAAAGATATTTGTCAATTGAGCTTGATCCATTTGAGGGAGGGTTATAATTACATCGAGAATTTAATAAAATTTGACCAAAATTTAACTTTTAGGGTTCTGATTATTTGATCTAAAAACGAAATGTTAAATAGTTTGAAACCAGATAATAAACAATTTTTTAGTAGTCCATTACTTACACAAAAAACCTTGTAGCAACAACGAATATTCCTTTATTTGTGCGTCAAAGCACCAATTTTGGCTGCATTTATAAAAAAAATGAACAAATGTTATCAATATAATCCTACAGGTTTTTTTTGATATGATTTCTTATAGAAATAATTGAGAAGGAACATGAAGTTTAATGATGATAATTTTTAAGCTATATGTGAATGGCTCGAGAATCGGTAAATCCGGTAATAGAATAATTTTTCTACTACTTTATGAAATTATTTTCTTACTCGATGCTTTAGAGAATTTGTTCTAAGAAAAAGAAACCATCATCACCATGATTCGTTTTACTAAGTTAAACTAACTATCAAAAGTCTGTAAATTGTTATTCCACTACAGTGATGATAGATATTTCAAAGTTAGAATGGGGCGCTAGGGAAGTATAGCTTGACTTTTCAGTTATATCTAGTGATTCCGTTTCTGAATCAGGCAACCCTAGCTATGGTTCAATACAAACAAAATCAGCGGCAGGTTTTGACCAAAGTGCGAGATTGGAAAAGCCTTCAAACTTTACGAGAATACCTTTGTTTTTTCCGCTTTCGCGAAAGCGAACCCAATCAAAATCTACGTCTGCAAGTATCAAAGCATCGCGATCAAACAAGGTCTTTGAAAGTGATAACGCAGAATTTACCAAAGGGATTTCGCGAGTTTCATTGGAAAGTAAACCTGATGAGCCCAAGGTACGAGCCTTTAATGATTTGGTAGTAGGGAACTCGATCACGTAATGCCCTAATTGCTTGCCATCATTGAGCAGACAGGCATAAGCTGTATGACCACCACAGGCAAAATGCATGGGAACCTTGTCTTTATTCTCAACGTAGTAGGTCATCTTCAATTCATTTTCAACCAACTCATAAACCACTGAAAATGAAAACCTAAACGGATACTGTTTCAAGGTTTCTGGAGAGCTGTGTAGTGTAAACGAACATTTTGAATCGGTATGCTGCTTAAAAATAAGATCCTCAGTATGCCTGATGATACCGTGTCTGGGCATCAAATAATCCTGACCTTGATATGTGATCTTGTTGCCTTTAATCTTCCCGATAGCAGGAAACAACACTGGCGAACTGCTGCCCCAAACAGATTCCTCAATCTGCCAAATATATTCTTTACCAGTTGCCTTATGCTTTAAGGATCTAATTTCCGCGCCTGTAGAACTTATGGTACAAATGAGTTGATCGTTCTGTATGGTATAGAGCATGCTATTGTTCAATATGCATATGGGACTTACTCTCTAAGACTCCAAATCTCATAAATGGGATCACCTTTGCTGGATAATCCTGAATGATGCCAGTCACCATTCTTTAGATCATAGTCGAACTCAAGACTTGCACCGACTCTGGAATCGTCCTTAGAAAAGAACTCGATATTCTCAGTATATTTTCCATCAACAGTGGAATAGCTGCCACCGCCAGTTCCTTTGAATTCTTTGCTTGTAGTGTCGTAAGCGATCCATTGAAAGCGCGTACCTGAAAGGATTTTCATGGTTTTTCTTGAGCCAGTAGTATCTCTCGATTGAGTCTCACCATCTCTCACACGCCCTGACATTAACCACGCACCATTCAACGCACCTTCAGATCCATCGTCTATCCGACTGAAAGTCATTCCTAGTTCTGGTATTTGCATTGTATCATTATCTACGATAACTTGAAGCTGTTGTTCCTGTCCAACAAGACTTGGATCTTGTGTGTGAAACTCAATGGTTTCGGTTAATACGCCGTTGTTCATTAACCAAGATCCGCCCATAGTGCTCATGAATTTACCTGTGGTTGCGTCATAAGTGGTAAGTACATTATGATCGTCTGTAACGATGGCGACTGTTTTTAGGGTATTTCCGTTGAGATCGGTAGATGTAGCTTCCCATGCACCAGTAATTTCCTGAGCAGTAGTAATGAGAGAAAAGCAGCCAACTAATAAAAGAAAAAGAGTTTTCATAGGTAGATCGTTTAGAGGTTCAAATTAATAAAGAATCAAACAGGATTCATTATTGAAATCTTAATTCTTGGAATAGGTAACTATTAGGTCTGCCACTTCTTGCAAATTAGTTGCAAAGATTTCTGCTTTAGGAGCTAGCGGATATTGCTGCTGTCCAGGTCTAGCAATAAAAGCCGCGCGCCATCCTGCCCATTGAGCGCCAGCGACGTCCCAACCGTGAGCAGCAATCATCATGCATTCATCGGGCTGTACATTCATGTGTTGCGCTGCCCAATCATAGGCTTCTTTAAAAGGCTTGAATTTTCCAGCGCTTTCAACGCTCAACAATTCATCAAACAAGTCAGTCAGTCCAGAATTTTTCATTTGTTGGTTGACTCCTTCGTTGGAGCCATTCGTAAACGCAACTAATTTATAATTGTCATTCTTCAACCGAGTAAGAGCATCTTTAACTTCTGGATGTGGTTTGAGATCGCGTAAAGAATCGATCACAAGACTTTCTGCTTTACGCTTTGAAAGTTCGATATCATTATTGGCCGCCACCATTTGCAAGGTCGCTGCACCAATCTTTGCAAAATCGGCATACTGACCGCCAGCGCTAGTCACTAGCGAATACTGCAATAGAGTCGTAAACCACAATGGCAGCAAATCATCACGACCGTTTAAAAGTTCGCTCACATTTTCTTTCAAACTGGAAAGATCAAGCAAGGTTTCATTCACATCAAAGAATAGGACTTTTGGTCTATGGTTCATTTATTCAGTTTTAAGATTTTGAAGACTCAGACGTCTCGTGCTCTTTTAGTATTTGAGTCAATACTTGTTTGAATACATCTACAGGCTGCGCACCAGTCACGGCACTTTTTCTATCAAATATGATTGTGGGAACGGAATTTACACCTAGTTCTTTCCAATAATTTTCTTGGGTTGTGATTGCTTTTCGCGCTTCTTCATTATTCAATCGTGCCATTCCTTCCTCAGCATTCAGGCCTACATCCAGTAAGGCTTGTTTCAAAACTTCCCGTTTGGAAACATCCTGACGCTCGCTGAAAAATGCTGTGGTTAGCCGCATTTTCAATTCCGTTTGTTTGTTGAATTCCTTGGCATATTCCAATAAGATATGCGAATCAAACGTATTGGCCATGCGCTGTTCTTCGTAATAATCAAAAACAAAATCAACACTATCGCCAGCGGCAGTCATTTGCTCCTGCATTTGTCGGTATTGCTCTAGACTAGAACCATACTTTTCTACAATATGCTCCTGTAAATTCTGACCTTCAGCAGGCATGTTGGGATTGAGCTGGAATGGTTGCCATTCGATTTCGATTTGGTCTTCAATCCCCAATTCATTGATTGCCTTTTCCAATCGTTTGTAACCTATGGTGCACCATGGGCAAACAACGTCTGATACAATGTCGATTTTTAGTTTTTCCTTCATTATTATTTCATATAGTTCGCTTTCGCGAAAGCGAAATACCCATTTATCGCAATGGAAGATTAAGCCCTCTTTGATAAATTAAGTATCCTGCAAAAATCCATACGCCAGCGGTGGATAACAAGTGTATGGTCTTAAAGTTTGGTCCTATTTCTGGAAAAAACAATAACAGGAGTCCGGCGTTAATAGATAAGTGGAACAAGATGGCTATCCACACACTGCCTCTAGAATGTACTACCATCCATGTAATGATGATGGACAGTCCCACCAATAAAACCAGATAGGTAAGAATAGGGAAAAGGTGGAGGGATTTACCGCTTACTAAGGTTCCAAAAGGTGCCCAAAACAATGGGATGTGCCAGCAAAACCAGATAATTCCTATGACAATAGCACTTTTAAGATTGGAAAATTGAGTCTGAAATTCTGCCAACAAAAAGCCTCTCCAGCCTAACTCTTCTCCTAATGGGCCTGCATAAAATCCGGACCATAAAACGATAGGAATAAAAGCAACGGCAGCGAACTTAAAATCTCCAACGCTTCCAAAAAACCACTGATATAACAGTAACCCAATAGCAACAAATACCAGCGGAAGCACCAATATCAGTACATAAATCCACCAAGCTGCTTTGAACATAAAGAGTTTTTTGCACAACTTCCAGGTATTAGAGAACCCATCAAATAGAAGTGTTATAATAATCGAACTTAGGCTCGGCCCGTAAACACCAGCAAAAAAATAGATCAAGAAGGTGTCGATGCTTTCTGCAGTGATTCCGTCTTCCAAATGCTGCAAACCCAGTATCCATAAGGTCCATGACCAGATGAATGTCAATGCTATAAAGGATGCTACTTTCTTAAAATTCATGAACAGTGATGAAATCTTCCCTGCAATTTGAGAAAAATTTGGAAATTAATCAATGAAGTTCTGGTCCTACGGTCGTGCGTTCAACGCATCCGTATACCTATAAATACCGAATCCCTTGATGTTGAGAAACTCCTTATTGGTGATAGCAGTGCTTGCCTGGTAATCATTGCTCCATTCCACAAAGGCTTCCTCGAACTCATGATCCGTGGCGGTTGTAGCAAAGTAATCCCAAATTTCAGGCGCTAACGAACTCTGATTGACATTGAATAGAATAACAATGTTAACTTGTTGGTTGAGTTCCATTCCAGCTTGCGCTAGCAAATTCAACTTATTGACGATGGAGTTTTCTTCAATCGAGCCAGATAAATTCCAGGCGTCTGTATGGTAGTTGGTTAAAAAGATCTCGTCGTGATGGAGAACTAATTCCTTCGCAATGAGTAGGCTAGGTGGCAGACCAGGATCTTTGATCTTTCCTATGTAAAATTGACGCGTCACGCCAGGATTCAATGGACCAGCCATTCCTGGTGGTGGCGTGAATTTCAGATCGTTCAATCTATCGATCCATGGCTCATAATTATCTAGATAATTCATGGTTCCATTCCAGAACTCAATTTCACTGACAATTCCATCTGGCCTGCTGTCTTTGCGACCATCGTGATAGCCTTCAATCTCAGAGAATGAATCCCCAAACCCAGCAGATACAAAAGAAACCTTGACGAAAGGATCTTCGTTATGGGCTTTGTTTACAAAGGCTCTGAGATCATCATCCAGTCCATCGCCCAACGCATCACCAATATTATAGAGATAGATATCAGTAAAATCATTCACATCTACCCATGCGAGCAAATCATCTTCCAAGGCATCATTGCCCAAGATTCCAGCCGTATAAAAGTCATTGATGTAGACACCGCGATGCTCGGCAAGCAGCCCTATGGAAATGGTGTCGTCATCTTCGTCGCAGGAAGAGAAAAGGAGTAGAGTTACTATAGCTAATGTTAAGGATCTTAATATCATAACTCATATAATTATCAGACTATAAACAAGATACGATAATTATTAGGGTTTTTGATTTAGGAGATTACTTAAGCCATTATCTTTCAATTAAGGCTCTTTCAAAAATACCTTTCCAATGAGGTGAAAAAAAAGAAAACTCCCAACCCAACAAAGGATCGAGAGTTCTATAATTATTCAGTTAAACGACTAGGAGATGCTGAAACAAGTTCAGCATGACAGATATTGAAGATGCCGACCTACTTCAGCATGACAGAAATCCAAAGATGTGGATCTGTCTCGACCAAATCAACAATCAACAATCAACAATCGTCAATCTCAAATCGCCAATCCCTAAGCTTCCACAGCTTCAGCACCAATCTCCAATTCTACATCTACTTGATTACGCAAGATATCATCCATGGTTTCACGTTCACGTATCAAGTGTGACTTGCCATTATGCCAAAGCACTTCTGCAGGACGATAACGCGAATTGTAGTTGCTCGCCATGGAGTAGCAATAGGCACCAGCGTTGGAAAAGGCAAGAATATCGCCTTCGGCGATTTCGCTTATTTGTCGGTTTTGTGCAAAAGTGTCCGTTTCACAGATGTAACCTACGACGCTGTAAAAGCGGTTTTTGCCATCTGGATTGGAAATATTCTTGATACCGTGGTAAGACCCATAAAGCATTGGTCTGATCAAGTGATTAAAACCAGAATCCACACCAGCGAAAACCGTGCTGGTCGTTTGCTTGATCACATTGACTTTAGCCAAAAAGTGTCCAGCCTGAGAAACCAAAAACTTACCTGGCTCAAAAGCCAGCGCAATGTCTTTACCGTAACTCTTGCAAAACTCATTAAAACGATCGCTCAGTTGATCGCCCAGTTCTTCAATATCTGTTGATACATCACCTTCTTTGTAAGGTACTTTAAATCCAGAGCCAAAATCGATGAACTCTAGATCTTTAAATTTCGCCGCGGTTTCAAAAAGGATTTCGGTCGCATACAAGAATACGCCTATGTCCAGAATGTCACTACCGGTATGCATGTGCACACCATTCACGGTCATTCCCGTATTTTCTACGATACGCAACAAATGCGGAATCTGATGTATGGAAATACCAAATTTGGAGTCAATGTGACCAACGCTAATGTTAGCATTACCACCAGCCATCACATGCGGATTGATACGCACACAAACAGGAACCGTAGGATGCTTAGCACCAAATTGCTCCAGTATCGACAGGTTGTCAATATTGATCTGCACGCCCATACCGGCCACCTTCTCAATTTCCTCAAGGGAAACGCCATTCGGCGTGTAGATGATTTTGGATGGATCCACGCCAGCAGCTAGGCCCAACTGTACTTCCTGTGAACTCACGGTATCGAGTCCGGCGCCTAACTGTTTAAAAAGCTTCAAGATCGAGATGTTTGACAATGCCTTTACGGCGTAATGGATTCTAAGGTTTTTCGCTTTCGCGAAAGCGGACGTCAAACGTTCATACTGCGAGACAATAGCCTCTGCATCATAGACATAGACAGGACTACCGTGTTCCTGGGCTACGCTCAAAAGATCTTGTGCATTCATTTTATTATGCGTTAAGTTAAGCGTACAAAAATAATAGGAGAGAGGCGGATAACAGCGATAATCCCAAAAAGTTTGTAGTACTTGATTTACATTTTAATTTTAGCTTTTCATTTCGTTTTTATTAGGACGTTCCCTTCGCTACCGCTCAGGTTGGGCTTTGCGTTGCAAGTCCTCGATCGTGCCTCGCTGTGGGCTTTCCACTTCAATCCCTAACGCAAACAGGATTAACGATATGAGATTGGAGATTTTTGATTTCCGATTGAGAAAATGCTTGGTCCAGCGTAGTAGAGACCTTTTTTGGAAGTCAAAATCTTATGATTTCTGTTTTGAGTGTCAGCACTGTATTGAGTTTATCGAGTTGTCGAGAAAAGGAATTTGCAGTAAACTTGCCTTGGAACAAGAACCATATCTTCTCTGTCGCTCGATACTGGTTTACTGGATGGTTGTCAGATGCAGGTTAAACTTCATTGAATAAAATAGAAATGTTCATGAAATTTTTCCCCTTTGGGGAAATGTCCGCCAGGGGGTGGACAATGGGGCCTGCGCAGGAGTAAATACCCACAAACTCAAGGTCTCAGAATCCTCATAACTCTGAACTCGTAAGTCATAACTTTTTATTAGTACCAATAATTTCCATTAACCCGCCTGCTTTCCTATTTTTGCTAGACGAATCGAAAGAATTAAAAAACACATATGAACCTTCACGAATATCAAGGAAAAGAAATTTTAGCCAGTTATGGTGTTACCATTCAACGTGGTAAAATCGCAACTACTCCAGAAGAAGCCGTTAAAGCTGCCAAGGAATTGACCGAGGAAACTGGAACTGGATGGCACGTCATCAAAGCACAGGTACACGCAGGTGGCCGTGGTAAAGGTGGCGGAGTAAAACTTGCCAAAAGTCTTGACGATGTGAAGAAGATCTCTGGTGAGATTATAGGAATGGACCTAGTAACGCCACAAACTTCTGCAGAAGGTAAGCGTGTACACCAAGTATTGATTGCAGAGGATGTTTACGAACCAGGCGAGGTTGAAGTAGAAGAATTCTACATGTCCGTATTATTAGACCGTGCACAAGGGAAAAACATGATTATGTATTCTACCGAAGGTGGAATGGATATCGAGACGGTTGCAGAGGAAACTCCGCATTTGATCTTCACTGAAGTTATTGATCCAGCACACGGATTGCAAGGATTCCAAGCGAGACGTATCGCATTTAACCTAGGTTTGAGCGGTAAGGCATTTAAAGAAATGACCAAATTCGTTTCCAAATTATACAATGCGTACGTAGGATCAGACAGCGCACTATTTGAGATCAATCCAGTATTGAAAGCAAGTGATGAGCGTATCATTGCTGTGGATTGTAAGATTACTTTGGACGAGAATGCATTGTTCCGTCACAAGGATCTTGAGGCGATGCGCGATATAAGAGAAGAAAACCCAACAGAGGTTGAAGCTCGTGCGGTAGGATTGAACTATGTAGATCTTGATGGTAATGTAGGATGTATGGTAAACGGTGCAGGACTTGCGATGGCAACGATGGACTTGATCAAGCAATCTGGTGGTGAACCAGCTAACTTCCTTGACGTGGGTGGTACAGCAGATGCCAAGAGAGTAGAAGAAGCATTCAAAATTATCTTGAAGGATAAAGGAGTGAAAGCTATTCTTGTAAATATCTTTGGTGGTATCGTACGTTGTGACCGTGTGGCACAAGGAATTATCGATGCTAAGAAAAGCATGGGTGACGCGATGAATGTACCATTGATTGTACGTCTCCAAGGAACTAATGCAGAGATCGCAAAAGAATTGATTGACAACTCTGGAATGGATGTACAAAGTGCTATTGAATTTCAGGAAGCAGCAGACAAAGTACAAGCGGTGCTTGCTTAGTCTTCAATACTATTTTTAATTAAACTATTGAAAGCCACGCAACTTGCGTGGCTTTTTTGCATCTTAGCTTCATATCAACATAATACTATGGTTTCCTCAAGATTGGTTTTTCTCGCTATTCCGCTGTTGATCCTATTGAACTCTTGCGATTCAGATAGTGATATTACTGAAGGGAATGAAGTGCTGGAGGTTTTGCATTATAAAAATGTAGCCTATGGATTCGAACCAATCTTGACCACCCAAATTAAAGTCAATCAAACTTCTACAGGCGTAGAAAATTTCTACGGCTACATAGATGGATTCAATTATGAATATGGTTACAATTACCTACTATCTGTAAATGTATTTGAGGTTCAAAACCCATCGGCGGATGGCTCTTCACTTAGATATGAATTAGCTAGGGTGATTTCAAAAACTAAGGTTCCCCCAAATACCACATTCAAAATAGATCTTAAAAAACAATTTGACAATGGTGCGGATTTATATGTTTCAGGTTCATCTGCAACGAGTTTTCAAATTTTAAATCAGCTGGATATCGATTGCTCTGATAGTTGCACAGAGTTGGAAGCGGCACTAAATGAACCTAATGATGTCGTTGGAATTTTCCAACACAATTTTGACGGTACTATTAAGCTGGTTGGATTAGAACGATAGAAGAAAAAAACGCGGAACAAAAAAAAACCGTCCCAAATTCGGGACGGTTTTTTTATGAACTTCTGTAAAAATAAATTCTAAACAAGGGAACTGTTCTCGACACTTCGACCAGCTCAGTGAGACGCTGCCGCTGGAACTGATCTTTGTTTTTACTTCGTATTAATCCTCATCCTCATCAGATTCCTCATCTGCAATCTCAGCAGCTTCTGCATTTGGATCCATTTCTGGTAGTGCGTCTGGGTCTGCCATGTCAGCATCGTCATAGTCATCCACGTCAAATGCTTCCATTTGCATCTCTAATTTCTGGGAGATTTTCACAAGGTATTTCACGTCTTCCGTTTTTACCTCGACCGCATGAATCGTTTCATTCTTGTGATTTTTGAAGGTAATCACGTCGTCATCTCCATAGCCATCAGGATAACGAGCGACCAATAGCTGTAACACATCAGGCGTTAGCTTCTTATAATCAACGATTACATTTCTCATAAATAGGATTTCAATTTTGGGGTAAAATATAAAAATAAGTAAACACCAACAATTATTTCAAAAGAGTTTCTCTAGCTTAAGTATAATTTAAAACCATTCCGAATTTCTTGTACATCAACTACACAATCCGTTTGGTAGGAACCTATGGCATTTAATAGAACAAAACGTACCTCACCGTTGACATTCTTTTTATCGTGAGCCATAAACCCAATGATCTGCTCTACATCTGACGCACTGAATTTAAGACCTAATTCTAAGGCCTCATAAAACTCTTCAATCTGTTTTAAATCCTTTTTACTTAGGCCTGTATTGAGTTGGCTCAAATAGCTTTCAATAATGATCCCTGCGGCAACAGCTTCTCCATGAAGTAACTCCTCTTGCTGTTTAGGATTTGACATGCAGTACGATTCAATAGCATGACCCACGGTATGTCCATAATTTAAGGATTTCCGGGCATCTTTTTCAAATGGATCGCTCAAGACCACGTCATTTTTAATGATGATGGATTGATAAATTAAGGATTCAAAAGTGTCGCTAGAAAAATCAAAGTCCAACTCTAACATATTTTCCCAGTAAGCACGATCGGCAATCAAGCCGTGTTTGAACATCTCAATACTGCCGTTGCGCAATTGCTGCTCTGGTAAGGTGGAAAGGAATTTTGGATCCACAAGAGTCATTACAGGTGGCTGTATGACACCTACCTGATTTTTTAAGGGCCCTAAATCCACACCATTTTTTCCACCTATAGAGGCGTCCACCATCGCTAGCAAACTAGTTGGAACATGAATAAAATCAATACCACGTTTGATAGTGGCAGCTACAAAACCGCCTAAATCTGTGACTACACCACCACCCAAGCTTATAAAAAGACTGTTACGATCACAATTGAGCTCAATCAACGCGTTCCAAACACCGCTGCAAGTATCAATGTTTTTAAATTCCTCACCAGCATCTATTTCAATCACTTCTATTGGAGCCACCGTTTCCAGCTTTGCTGCAAATGGGGCATAACAATGTTCCATGGTATTTTCATCAACAAGGACAAAAACAGTACTCGGTTTTTTAACTGCAATAAACTCATTCAGAGCACGGTAACATTCGTCGCCAAAATGAATGGCATAATTTTCATTGATAATTGAAGTCATTGCTAGAAATACTTGATGTTTGATGGAAATTTCGCTTTCGCGAAAGCGAACTCTCCATTCTCATTACCACTATCGATAATCGCTGTCAAAAGTACCAACTCTATGCTAAAAGACAACTCTTTCCAATTTATATTTGCTAGATGAATCATGATATTTTTGAGAATACCGCAACGGCTTTTGCTTTGAAAACGGACGCTGAGCTGAAGAAATCCCGCTTTATATTTTCTATGATGGGCCGCCAGTGGCTGGTCGATTTAGGGTCTAAAGCTACCATGATGGGTTTAAAAATGGGACTGCCCATTAAAGGATTGGTGCGACATACCATATTTGATCAATTCTGTGGCGGTACGACTGAAGATGAATGCATGCCACTGGTAGAAAAGATGTACAGCAAGGGCGTAAGTTCTATTCTAGATTATTCCGTAGAAGGAAAGTCTAATGAAGCCGATTTTGATAATGTGGTAGGAAAGAAGTTGACCTTAATACATGCTGCTTCAGAAAATGAAGCTCTACCTTTTGAGGTGGTAAAGCCTACCGGTATCGGTCGTTTTTACATATGGCAAAAACTTACGGAGGGAAAAGAACTCACAGCACCAGAGCAACTGGAATGGGAGCGTATCGTGAATCGTGTAGATCTCTTATGTAAAACTGCGGTAGATAGTGATGTTGCCCTCTTATTTGACGGTGAGGAAACCTGGATGCAAGATGCTGCAGATCGACTGATACGTGACATGATGTTGAAATACAATCAGGGAAAAGCTTACATCTATAATACTGTTCAATGCTACCGGCACGATCGCATGGATTACATTAAAGAATTGTATAATGATGCGGTCGCAAACAACTTTATCGTTGGAGCTAAAATTGTACGAGGGGCTTACATGGAGAAAGAGCGTAATCGCGCTGCTCAAATGAATTATCCATCGCCTATTTGTGCTTCAAAAGATGCTACTGATGCAATGTTTAATGGAGTGATGAACTTTATACTGGATCGACTGGATGTGATTAAACTGTGTGTGGGAACTCATAATGAGCAGAGCACGCTGGAAGCCATGCAGATTCTAGAGAATAAAGGTGTACCTGCAGGAACGGAGGATGTGTGGTTTGGTCAGCTTTATGGAATGAGCGATAATTTGACATTTAATCTCGCTAAAGAAAATTATAATGTTTTCAAGATCGTCCCATTTGGTCCGATCAAAGATGTGATGCCTTATTTAATACGTCGTGCACAAGAGAATACCTCAGTTGCAGGACAAGTGGGTAGGGAATTGACCTTGGTCAATGAAGAACTGGAGCGTCGCGACGTTTAATTATTCTATAACCATTTTTTCTACTCGAGCATAGCGCTCACAGTTCGTCACTATTAAAGCAGTCTTGGCCAATTCCTGTCTACCATTAATATAATAACGGTTGCAAGGAACGGTGTCTGTATTTGATTTAGCGAAATCAACATCGCCGTATTTTAGAATCATTTGAATACTCAACGTATCTAATTCTCTATTTTTGAGATTTTCACGCACTTCAGGAGAAAGCCGGATTGACTTTTTACCGATGTCTGCAATCACGCGATCTTCAGGAAACCAGTTGCATTGAGCGCGTTTACCGCTTAAAAAAAAGATGAGAAACACAAGCCCAATAGCGAAACCGCCCATATAAAAGCCCAAGCGTTTGATAAAATCCATGGAGTCGTCTTAAAAGATCAACAAATTTACGTCGCTACACGGCAAGTTATACCACTCCCCAACGGATTTATTGGTAAGAATTCCATGATACATATAAATCCCATTCTTAAGACCCTTGTCCATCCGGATGGAATGCTCAATCCCACCATCATCAGCAATGTTCAAGATGTAAGGGGTGAAGATGTTGCTTAATGATATGGATGCTGTTTTAGAATACCTAGAAGGTAAATTGGGTACACAATAATGCGTAATACCAAATTTTACAAAAGTCGGATTCTCGTGAGTTGTCAATTCGCTAGTTTCAAAACAACCGCCCATATCAATACTTACGTCAATGATCACGGCACCAGGTTTCATGTTCTCTACCATAGTTTGAGAAACGACAACAGGAGCACGGTTTTTACCACTCAAAGCGGCGATGACTACATCGCAACGCCTTAATGCTTTAGATAAATATTTAGGTTGAAGGGTAGAGGTGTATACCGTTTGACTGACATTGTCTTTGATCCTGCGCAAATTTGAAATAGAATTATCAAAAACTTTGACTTGAGCGCCTAGTCCTATAGCGGTGCGTGCAGCGAACTCACCAACAGTGCCAGCACCCATGATGACCACATCAACAGGCGGAACGCCTGTTATATTTCCAAACAATTGACCCGTACGATTGGTGCCACTGCTTAACAATTCTGAAGCGATTAGAATAGCTGCTACTCCAGAGATTTCGCTCAAGGCAGTAGTAGCCACATGATTCCCGTCATCATCTTGAATGAATTCGAAGGCAAGAGCGGTTATTTTCTTAGCGGCTAACTTTTCAAAATAAGATTTATCGCGAGTCTTTAATTGTAAAGCACTGATAAGGACCGTTTGTGGTTTGATCAAGGCAATTTCCTCATCACTGGGAGGTGCTACTTTAAGAACAGTAGGACAAGAGAACACTTTTTTAGTATCTGAAGTTAATTCTGCTCCAGAATTTAGATAGTCATTATCCGTAAAACTACTTCCTAGACCGGCTCCTTTCTCCATCAGAATACGGTGCCCGTGAGCAGTCAAGGCTGCTACTGCATCAGGTGTCAAACAAATGCGCTTTTCTACTTGTTGGTTTTCTTTAGGGATACCAATGAATAATTCCTGCTTGTTGCGCTGAATTTCCAGTCGCTCCTCTTGAGGAATCAATTGGTCTTTAGTAAAAGGTGAGAGGATATGACTCATAAAAGAATTTGAAGAGTCTGTAAGTTAAGAAATTACTTAAAGAATTTATCGCTAGGTTTCTTAACGAAGTTTTCAATCTCAGAAATATCGATATTGTTGATTTTGTCGAAAACTTTGGTTCTAGCTAAATAGGACATAGAAAGGGATGCTACGACTACTGGTACTATATACCCGAGCTCATCTCCTTCATCCATAAATTTAAGATCGTCATTGATAGAGCTGTACAGTTGAAAACCATACATAGCCATTGGAATAATAATACAATGATACCACCAATGCTTACAAGTAAGAAACCAAATAACCATGAGGTAGAAAGGAATAAACTTTCCCATAATAGTCCATGCAGATAACATTACGCTTTCATAATGCTGACTATCAAATGTAAATAAAAAATTGTCCCAGGATTCAACATCCGGGACAACTTCATATGTGTAAAAAAAGTAAGGTGTTATGGCCAGAATGACCGCTACAAAACTACCCGCGAGAAGGTAACTTGATCCTTGCTTTGTCGATTTTTTTTGCATTGGTTGTTTCAGGAGCAAACGATGTTGCTGCGGTTGCAGCTAAAGATACTGCAAAAAGGGAAACTAGGGCAAATGCTTTGAGTGATTTGTTGTTCATGATATTTGGTTTGAGTAATTAAAAAAATGGTTTAAGTAAATAAGTGATACTAAACTAGTACTCAACCCTACTTTTTTTTAATAATTAGACCAATGATCGTTGAAAGAATCAAGTATTCGTTAAAAACACCATTAAGTATTTGCGTCTAACTTAAAAACGTAACAACAGTTCATATATTTCATCGATGAACGACAGCACTTACTCGAATCTCCCTTTTTTGTTCTGTTAGGGTTACTATTTCAACGTGCTGGTAATCAGATAGTAATGGTATTGATAAATCTGGCCATTCTATGAGTTTTAGTGCTGGGCTCTCTAGGTATTCTTCGGCTCCTATATCGTGCAGTTCGTCGATTGAGTTGAGTCTGTAGAGATCAAAATGGTATATAATGCCGTTTGAACCCTTGTATTCATTGACTATACTAAAAGTAGGTGAAGAAATGTCTTCAGTCACTCCTAACTTTTTACAGATCGCTGTAATCAATGTCGTCTTACCGCTACCCATAGGAGCATTAAATAAAAGGGTATTTACTTTCGCGGAAGCGATAACATATTCTGCCGCCTTATCTATGTCCTTTATATGATACTCCATCTATCTAGGGGTAAATACAGCAAACGGAATCAACATTTCTTCCATGGATACGCCACCATGCTGATATGTATTGCGATAATAACTCACATAGTGATTGTAATTGTTAGGGTAAGCAAAGAATAAGTCGCCTTTAGCAAAAATGAAACTACTGCTCATATTGATTTTAGGTAACTTGATCGTGGCTGGGTCTGTTGCTGCTAATACATCCTTGTCTTCATAGGATAAGCTCCTTCCGGTTTTATATCTCAAGTTTAAGCTGGTGTTTTTATCTCCTATTACCTTACTAGGTGTTGTCACATTAATAGTACCGTGGTCTGTAGTCAACACTAACTTCATTCCCAACTCTTGTCCACGCTGTATCATTTCTAATAAGGGTGAATTTTTGAACCAACTGACGGCTAACGATCTATAGGATTTATCGGTACTTGCTAATTCTTTAATAACTTCCATTTCTGTCTTAGAATGGGATAGCATGTCCACAAAGTTGTAAACGATTACCGTCAGATCATTATCTTTTTGAGTTTTGAAACTCTCTTCCAGCTTGCGTCCACTATTTTCATTAGTAATTTTATGATACTGATGTTTGATGGATAGTCCGAGTCTTTTGAGTTGTGCCTCTAGAAAATCGTTCTCATGCATATTCTTCCCGCCTTCTTCCGTATCGTTGAGCCAGTATTCTGGATGTCTTTTCTCCATATCTGCTGGCATTAATCCTGAGAAGATCGCATTACGGGCGTATTGTGTAGCGGTAGGTAAGATGGAGCAATAAGTTTCTTCTTGAATCTTTTTATAATGGGTGTTGATGATGTTTTCAAAAACCTTGAACTGGTCGTAACGCAAATTGTCTACCACCACTAATAATACTTGCTCCTTATTTTTTAAAAGAGGGGCGACTAGGTTTTTAAATAATTGATGGCTCAGTAATGGAGCATCCTCGTTTTTATCTTCAAACCAACTGGGGTAATTCTTATCAATGAATTTGCAGAATTGATGATTGGCTTCGGTTTTTTGAGCGCTAAGTATTTCAAACATGCCAGAATCATCCACGTTTTCTAGCTCAAGTTCCCAGTACAATAGTTTTTGATACAACTGAGTCCATTCTTCATAAGTGTTAATCATGGACATATCCATGGCTATTTTACGAAACTCCCGTTGGTAATCAGATGTAGTTTTGGCATTCACTAATCTAGAGTGGTCTAGATTTTTTTTGAGCGAAAGCAGAATTTGATTTGGATTTACTGGTTTGATCAAATAATCCGCGATTTTAGAACCAATGGCTTCCTCCATGATATATTCCTCCTCACTTTTAGTGATCATGATCACGGGAAGATTGGCTTGTTTTTCTTTGATCTCATGAAGGGTCTCTAATCCTGTAAGACCAGGCATGTTTTCGTCTAAAAGAACAATATCATATAACTCGGTTTCTATAGCTTCTAAAGCCTCAGTTCCAGACACTCGCGTGCTGACCTCATAGCCTTTTTGCTCTAAAAATATAATATGTGGTTTCAGTAGGTCCACTTCATCATCTACCCATAGTATTTTGATCGTTGTCATATCTGTATATTTGTTGAAACGCTTGCATCTATTGAAACAGCAGAACAAACTTAAAATATTAAACGATCCTATCTATGGATTTATTTCCATTCCTAATGATGCGATTTTTGAGTTAATTGAACATCCTTACTTCCAGAGGTTAAGAAGGATTACCCAAATGGGGTTAAGTTATTTAGTTTATCCTGGAGCTCATCATACCAGATTCCATCATGCTATAGGTTGTCTCCATTTAATGCAGCGAGCCGTTCAAGTGCTTCGCTCTAAAGGGATTGTCATTGATGATGTAGAAGAAGATGCTTTATACAAAGCCATATTACTACACGATTTAGGGCATGGTCCTTTTTCACATGCACTGGAAAATTTGATCATTCAGGGCATCAGTCATGAAGAAATTTCACTTCTTTTTATGCAGGATTTGAATGCCCAGTTTAACGGAAGTTTAACCCTTGCTATTAAAATCTTTCAAGGCAAGTACCATCGCCCATTTATGCTAGACTTAATATCAAGCCAGCTGGATATGGATCGTTTAGATTATTTGAAACGCGATAGTTTTTATACAGGAGTAGCTGAAGGCAACATTAACAGCCAGCGCTTGATATCCATGCTCAATGTCGTTGACGACCGTCTAGTAGTAGAAGAAAAAGCACTGTACAGCGTGGAGAATTTCCTTTCAGGCAGGCGCTTGATGTACTGGCAAGTCTACCTACATAAGACTGGAATAGGAGCAGAGCACTTGTTACAAAGTGTGGTCCAAAGAGTTCATGAATTACTGGATAATGGGGTTACTGTAGACATTCCTACTACCTTGCAGTTTTTCTTGAGTAATAAAACCATCGATCGCTCTCAGTTACTGGAACGTTTTGCAGCAATAGATGATACGGATATTTTTACGTTGTTAAAAAGTAACCAGAGTCATAGCGATCTGGTACTGCGAGAATTATGTCAGATGATATTGAACCGACAGTTATTACGCATTAAGTTTTCAAATACACCCGTACCACAGAAAAAGCTAGATAAGAAAATTGAGAAGCTAAAAAAATCCTACAAACTCAATGATAAGGAAGCAAGCTACTTCATTTTTCATGGGGAAATTAGTAATTCCGCTTACGCGAAAGCGAAACCCATATTAATTCTCAACAAAAAAAATAAAGTAGTAGAATTGACAGATGCTGCCAAAGAGCCTAGTTTCAAAGCCTTGGCTAAAGTTGTGACTAAATATTACTATTGTTACCCTAAGATTCAAGATTGATTTAAATTACTATTTTTGCTGTAATGAAATTTAACGTGCAACAAATTGCAGATATACTGGAAGGAACCGTCAGCGGCGATCCCGATATTGAAGTAGATAAGCTATCCAAAATAGAGGAAGGGTCAGAGGGAAGTTTAAGCTTCCTTTCCAATCCCAAGTATACCTCATATATTTATTCTACTAAGGCATCTGCAGTTATAGTCAATGATACTTTTGAACCAGAGCAAGAAGTAGACTGTACCTTAATTAAGGTAGCAGATTCCTACAAGGCTTTTTCTAAATTATTGGAATTTTATCAAGCTGCAAAGCTCAATAAGAATGGTATAGAAAATCCAAGTTTTATACATGAATCGGTATCTTATGGTGACGGTCTTTACTTGGGAGCTTTTTGTAGCGTGTCTAGCAATGTGAAAATAGGGGAGAACGTCAAGATATTTTCCAATGTCAGTATCGCCGAAAATGTAAGTATAGGTGACAATTGCGTGATTTATTCAGGCGCTCACATTATGTCAGATACCGTTATTGGAAATCATGTGGTCATCAATTCAGGCTGTGTTATAGGTGCTGACGGGTTTGGGTTCTCACCTAATAGCGACGGGTCGTATTCTAAGATTCCACAAATAGGAAACGTCATCATTGAGGATAACGTGGATGTAGGCGCATTAACTACTATAGACAGAGCAACTTTAGGAAGTACCATTATCAGAAAGGGAGTGAAACTTGATAATCAAATTCAAGTGGCACATAATGTAGAAATAGGAGAAAATACGGTCATTGCATCACAGACTGGTATTGCTGGTTCCAGTAAAATAGGTAAAAACTGCAGGATAGGTGGTCAGGTTGGAATTGCGGGACACCTTGTAATAGGTGATAATGTAGGTATACAAGCACAATCAGGGATAGGGAAGAACATTAAGTCAAATTCTAATATCCAGGGTTCACCTGCGTTTGATTATGGCGATTGGAATAGGTCTTACGTAAACTTCAAGAACCTTCCTAAACTAGATAAAAGAGTTAGAGACTTAGAAAAAAATAAGGCATAAATGACTGCTACAGAATTTAAGCAAACAACCATTGAAAAGGAAGTTTCCCTAAACGGTGTGGGACTTCATACAGGAAAGAAGGTAACACTTAACTTTAAACCTGCTCCAGCGGATCACGGTTATGCTTTTCAGCGTATCGACCTAGAAGGCGAACCTGTAATTGAAGCGTTAGCCAACTATGTGACAGATACAAAAAGAGGAACAACATTAGATAAGAATGGTGTCCAGATCAATACTTGTGAGCATGTACTGGCTGCCTTAGTAGGGCTGGAGATCGATAACTGTATCATTGAAATTGACAGCAGCGAGCCTCCTATTATGGACGGTTCCTCTAAATATTTCGTAGAGGCTTTAGAAAAAGCTGGTAAAATAGAATTAGAACAAGTTCGCAAGGAATTTGTAGTGAAAGAAGTCATATCCTATAAGGACGAGGAAACGGGTAGCGAAATTTTATTGATGCCCTCTGATTCTTATCAAATCACCACGATGGTAGATTTCGGTACTAAGGTTTTAGGAACTCAAAATGCCACACTTGATAAAATTTCTAATTTCAAGGAAGAGATAGCAAGCTCCAGAACTTTCAGTTTTTTACATGAGATTGAAATGCTTTTAGAGCAGGGTTTGATTCAAGGTGGGGATTTGAATAATGCTATCGTTTATGTAGATAAAGAATTGTCTGAAAAGACAATGACTAATTTGAAGAAGGCTTTTAAAAAGGACAATATTGCTGTAAAACCTAACGGGATTCTAGATAACTTGACCTTACATCACCCTAATGAAGCAGCTAGACATAAGTTACTGGATGTCATTGGTGATTTAGCTCTAGTAGGTTATAGAATTCGAGGTAAAGTGATTGCCACTAAACCTGGTCACTTTGTAAACACACAGTTCGCAAAAAAGCTTTCTAAGATCATCAAGAAAGAAATTCGAGATAATGTTCCTCAAGTGGATATTCATCAAGAGCCTTTGATGGATACAGTGAAGATCATGAGCGTGTTGCCGCATCGACCTCCATTCTTGCTAGTGGACAAGATTTTCAAATTAACAGATACTGAAGTAATTGGTTTGAAGAATGTCACCATGAACGAGCCTTTTTTTACAGGTCACTTCCCAGGACAACCAGTAATGCCTGGAGTTCTTATTGTGGAGGCGATGGCTCAAAATGGTGGGATTTTAGTTCTCAGTACTGTTCCAGATCCAGAAAATTACTTGACTTTTTTCATGAAAATGGACAACGTGAAGTTTAAAAGAAAAGTGTCTCCAGGAGATACACTTATCTTTAAGGCGGAATTGATTACACCTATACGCCGAGGAATTGCACACATGCAAGCCTATGCATATGCAAACGGCATTTTATGTGCCGAAGCAGAGCTGATGGCACAAATTTCAAAAGTAAAATAATGAACCAACCATTAGCATACGTCCACCCAGGAGCAAAAATTGCCAAAAACGTGGTAATTGAACCCTTTACAACCATTCACAATGACGTAGTGATAGGTGAAGGATCTTGGATCGGGTCTAACGTTACTATTATGGAAGGTGCTCGCATTGGAAAAAATGTAAGTATTTTTCCAGGTGCTGTGATATCAGCCGTGCCTCAAGATAAGAAGTTTGATGATGAGGATACCCAAACCATCATAGGCGATGGAACAACTATTAGAGAATGTGTTACGATCAATAGAGGAACCTCTGATCGCATGAAAACTATTATAGGCAAGAACTGCTGGATAATGGCGTATTGTCACATTGCACACGATTGCATTGTGGGTGACAACTGTATCTTTTCAAATAACAGTACCCTTGCTGGACACATTACGGTAGGAGACTACGTCGTGCTTGCAGGAATGTCAGCAGTGCAACAGTTTTGTCAAGTAGGTAGCCATGCATTTGTAACGGGAGGATCCTTAGTTCGTAAGGATGTACCACCATTTGTAAAAGCTGGTCGCGAACCATTGAGCTATGTTGGGATAAACTCAGTTGGGTTGAGAAGACGTGGTTTTGAATTGGAAAAAATCCGAGAGATACAGGATATTTTCAGGATTCTTTACCAAAAGAACTACAACGTAACACAAGCGGTAGAGATAATAGAAGCAGAAATGAGCGCGACTACAGAGCGCGACGAGATATTAGAATTCATCAAAAACTCCAAACGAGGTATCATGAGAGGATACCTAGGAAGCAATTAAATTATGGCATCAACTAGCGACATTAGAAAAGGATTGTGCATACGTTACAACCACGATATTTTTAAAATCATTGAATTTCTTCACGTTAAGCCTGGGAAAGGTCCAGCCTTTGTAAGAACTAAACTTAAAAGTGTCACCACTGGTAAGGTGTTAGACAACACTTTTTCCGCAGGGCATAAAATCGAAGACATACGAGTAGAGTCCCAAAAATTTCAATTCTTATACAAGGATGGGGAATGGTATCACTTTATGAATGCAGAGGATTATACACAAATCCGCTTGCTTGAAAATTCATTAGATACTCCAGAATTGATGAAGGAAGGGGAGAATGTGACCATCCAAATCAATACTGAGGATAACACGCCTTTATCTGTTGATATGCCTCAATATGTAACTCTTGAAGTTACTGCTACAGAACCTGGATTGAAAGGAAATACTGCTACTAATTCTACTAAGCCTGCGACTGTAGAAACAGGTGCAAGTGTGAACGTTCCATTATTTATCAATGAGGGCGATATCATCCGTATTGATACGGAAAAAGGCGCCTATCACGAGCGAATGAAACAATAATTTGAAATTTTCCACCACATATAGATTATCTGAAATCGCTGAAATACTCAACTGTGAGTATGTAGGCGATGCTAATTTTCCTGTGACTGGAATGAATGAAATCCATGTGGTGACACCTGGAGACATCGTTTTTGTTGACCATCCTAAGTATTACCACAAGGCACTGGAAAGTGCAGCGACCATTGTTTTAATCAATAAAAAGGTTGATTGTCCAGAGGGCAAAGCCTTATTACTGTCAGACGACCCATTTCGAGATTTTAATAAATTAACACAGCATTACAATCCTTTTTCCGCTTTCGCGAAAGCGGAACAACCCACCTATAAATTAGGAAAAAACTGTATTATCCAGCCTAACGTATTCATTGCAAATGACGTCGTCATAGGAGACAACTGTGTGATTCATAGTAATGTTTCCATTAACAATGGTTGTGTCATAGGTAATAATGTAACCATACATTCAGGAACCGTTTTAGGAACTGATGCGTTTTACTATAAACGCCGTGCAGATGGTTATGATAAATTGCTTAGCAATGGACGAGTGGTTATAGAAGACAATGTAGAAATAGGTGCCCTGTGTACCATTGATCGTGGTGTGAGCGGCGATACCACCATAGGTTACGGCTCTAAACTGGATAATCAGGTGCACATAGGACATGATACGGTTTTAGGAAAACACGTTTTGATTGCTAGCCAGACGGGAATTTCTGGATGTGTGGTGATTGAAGATGAGGCAAAAATATGGGGACAGGTAGGAATACGTAGTGATGTGACTATAGGCAAAGGAGCAGAAGTATATGCTCAAAGTGGTATTTCTAAAAATGTACCAGCTGGAACCAGTGTATTCGGATCTCCAGCGTCAGATTCAAAAGAAAAGTTTAAAGAGTTGGCTGCTGTCCGTATGCTGCCTAACTTTATGAAAAATAATAAATAACATGTCATTAACGGCAAAAAAGAAGGTTCAAGCATTTTTTGAATCAGATGCATTTAAAAATAAAGAGGTCTATGAAGAATTCCTTCATAAAGACCTTAAGATTTACTGGCATTCAAGTACAGGTTATAATGTTTACGATTTCAATAGTTATTGGGAACTGATAGAATCAGCGTCTTTATCTTATGAAAGTTTAAGGTACGATGTTAGTCATATCTTAAGTGAAAAAGACGAGGTAGCCGTTAGATATACCTTATATTCCAGAACCATCGAAAACCCAAATGAAGAAGTGCCTATAGGGTATTTTATCAGTATTTGGAAAATGGAGAATGGGAAGTTGGCAGAATGCCATCAAACTAGCCATCCAGCAATTTAATTTTAATAAAACTCAACTAAAAAATAAATAAATGAGCGTTTTAGTCAATAAAGATTCTAAAATAATAGTGCAAGGTTTCACAGGTAGTGAAGGAACATTCCACGCAGGTCAAATGATCGAGTACGGAACAAATGTAGTAGGCGGTGTGACTCCAGGAAAAGGAGGACAAACGCATTTAGACAAGCCCGTTTTTAATACCGTTCAAGAAGCGGTAGAGAAAGCAGGAGCTGATGTTACTATCATATTTGTACCGCCAGCATTTGCTGCAGATGCGATAATGGAAGCGGCAGACGCAGGAATCAAAGTGATTATTGCGATTACAGAAGGTATCCCAGTAGCTGACATGGTGAAGGCTGCTGATTATATCAAAGACAAAGACTGTCGATTAGTTGGTCCTAACTGTCCTGGTGTCATTACTCCTGAAGAAGCAAAAGTAGGTATCATGCCAGGTTTTGTATTCAAGAAAGGAAAAGTTGGAATTGTTTCAAAATCAGGAACATTGACTTATGAAGCATCTGACCAGGTGGTGAAGCAAGGCTACGGAATTTCTACAGCTATCGGTATAGGCGGTGATCCAATCATAGGAACAACAACTAAGGAGGCAGTAGAATTATTTATGAATGACCCAGAAACAGAAGCTATCGTTATGATAGGTGAGATAGGTGGTCAGTTAGAAGCAGATGCGGCACAATGGATTAAAGAAACTGGAAACAAAAAACCAGTTATTGGATTTATTGCAGGAGAAACTGCTCCAGCAGGAAGAACCATGGGTCATGCAGGTGCAATCGTAGGTGGCTCAGAAGACACTGCTCAAGCAAAGAAAAAAATAATGAAAGAATGTGGAATTCACGTTGTGGATTCTCCAGCCGAAATTGGTAAAAAAGTCGCTGAAGTTCTAGGTTAGAACTTTTTAAAGGCTTGGCTACCTTTATACTTAAATATCCCCCTTATGGCAGATTACACAATCAACCAAGAAGCGGCAGTCAAAATGAAACTGCACTACCAACAGGAGTATTCACAAACGGTGAAAAAACTGGCAGAGATCAAATCCATACTGGATCAACTGAAAGATGTTGATACTGGTGTGATAGAAGATTATACGCCAGAACAGACTGTGACAGTCTCCCCTCAAAATGATCGAGGAAGAGATACCGCAGCACCTAAACGTAAATACAAGAAAAAGCCTGGACGTAAATCCATATGGGGAAAGTTTATTCTTTCGAGACTTAAATCGACTAGAGTTCCATTATCCTATGATGATATGGCAAATCACGCCATTGCCATCAAGAATTTGGAACCTACAGATTTTGAAAAAATTCGTAAGAAAATCATTGCAGCTGCTTTTGTCTTGCGATCTAAGCAGGATAAGATTGATAATTACGCAATCAAAGGCTCACGTACAAAGTATATGGGTTTGAAAGAATGGTTTGAGCGTGAAGGGCTATTAAAAGATGAATTCCGTAATAAAATTATAACCAAATGAAACTTTTGGAAGGAAAAAATGTGATCATCACTGGTGCCAGTAGAGGTATAGGTAGTGGAATCGCTAGAATGTTTGCACAACACGGCGCTAATGTCGCTTTTACTTACAGCAGCTCTGAAGCTCCTGCTCTAGAACTGGAAAAGGAATTGACTGACCTAGGCGTTAAGTCGAAAGCTTACAAGAGTAACGCAGCAGACTTTAAGGAAGCACACGAACTCATTGATCAAATCACCAAAGATTTTGATTCCATTGACGTATTAATTAATAATGCTGGAATCACTAAAGACAATCTTCTAATGCGCATCAGCGAGGAGGATTTTGATAAGGTCATTGAAGTGAATCTTAAATCAGTTTTCAACATGACTAAAGCTGTACAGCGTACCATGTTGAAACAACGTTCTGGAAGCATCATTAATATGAGCAGTGTGGTAGGTGTTAAAGGTAATGCAGGTCAAACCAACTATGCAGCGAGTAAAGCTGGTATTATCGGCTTTACAAAGTCAGTCGCTTTGGAATTAGGCTCTAGAAATATACGCTGTAACGCCATTGCTCCAGGATTTATTGAGACTGAAATGACCGGCAAGCTTAATGAAGAAACTGTTCAAAGTTGGAGAGAAGCTATTCCTCTAAAGAGAGGTGGAACTCCTGAAGATGTAGCAAATGCTTGTGTGTTTTTAGCAAGTGATTTAAGTGCCTATGTGACGGGTCAGACTCTGCATGTAGATGGAGGAATGCTTACCTAAATAGAGTTTATGATCTGGATCTGGTTGACGCTCGCAGCTTGCGCAGCTATCATTATTGCTTTGATCCAGTACAATTATTTGTTCTCTAGAGCAAGAGACAAAAGAAAACCGTGGTTTGCCGTTTTACGGGCGATCACGGTTTTTTCTATTTTGGTTTTATTCATTTCTCCTAAGTTTGAAAGTACCAGCTACCAAACCTTAAAGCCTCAGCTTGTGGTAATGGTGGATAATAGCATCTCCATAGAACAGCTAGGAATGAGTGATGCCTTAAACACTGATGTATTGAACATTAAGAATGACAGCGAGCTCAATAAGAAATTTGAAGTACTTTTCTATAATTTTGATGCGTCTGTTACCCCAAGTGATAGCCTTTCTTTCAATGGAAAATCTACCGATATTTCTAAAGCTATTTCAGAACCACAAGAGCTCTACAGGGACAGAAATAAATCAATTGTACTACTTACTGACGGGAATCAGACGGTGGGTAAGAGCTATCAATATGAAAAGCTAGATCGCAAAACGCATTTGTATCCTATTGTTTATGGTGATACCACAAACTATCCAGATTTAAAAATCAACCAACTTAATGTCAATCGTTTCAGCTATTTGAAGAATGAGTATCCAGTAGAGGTTTTTCTCAGTTACTCAGGAACTGACGATGTAAGTACTACTTTCAAAATAGAAGAAGGCAATACGACCTTACATCAAGAATCGGTTCGGTTTAACTCAGCTCAAAAGTCGGCCGTTCTTAATTTCAATTTAACGAGTAATTCAGTAGGACTTCATAAGATGGTGGCACAAGTGGAGACCTTGCCTCAGGAAAAAAACACGAGTAATAATAAACGTGATTTTGCGGTCGAGGTAATCGATCAACAATCTAAAATTCTATTGCTCACCACAACAATTCATCCAGATATTGCTGCGATAAAGAATGCTATTGAAAGTAATCAGCAACGTAAGCTAACTATCAAGAACATCAACGATCCTGTCGATATCAATGAGTTCAATATGGTGATACTTTATGGGTATAATTCCGCTTTCGCGAAAGCGAACTCTACCATCAAAACTCTTAACAAGAACACCTGGATTGTTCTAGGAACTAAGCCGGATATTTCTTTTTTGAATCGAAATAACGAAGCTTTCCAGATTGAAAATTACCCTCAGTTTGATGATGTGCAACCTATTGTGAATGAGGCATACCCGAACTTTAATCTCGAGTCCTTCAATTTTGATGGGTACCCGCCAGTGCAATCACCCTTTGGCCAGATTACTGCGAGTACAACTTTACAACCTTTAATGTTTAAGCAAATAGGGAATGTGAAGACGCAACAGCCACTGTGGTTTACTTACGACTTAGGGACCACAAGACATGCTGTTTTTGCAGGAAGCGGTTTATGGCGATGGCGCACTCAAAACTATCTTGACTCTAAGGATTTTAGGAATTTTGATGAGTTGATCAATTCTCAAATCCAATATTTATCCAGTAATAAAAAGCGGGATCGCTTGAGTATTGACTATAAGACCTTCTATTATGAGAATGACCGCATCTTGATTTCAGCCCAATACTTAAATGACAATTATGAATTTAAAGATGATGGGATTCTTAATATTCAACTAACAAATGCAGATACTAAAGAGCATATCATCAGGCCGTTAGTAATTTCAAATTATAATTATTTAGTTGATTTAAGCGGGTTGCCTGCTGGATCTTATGAGTTTTTAATAACCGCTTCAAATGAGAAACTAACACGTTCTGGCAACTTTAATATTTTAGAATTTGATATTGAAAACCAGTTTGTAAATGCAAATTACCAAGGATTACAAACTATCGCTACTGATAACAATTTGTTCTTTCCACGACAAATACAAGAATTAAAAGAAGTATTGCTTAAGGATTCTTTAATGCAAGATGTGGAAAGGCAGGAAGTCTCTTACCAATCTTTGATTGATTGGAAGTTATTGATGGGTATTATCCTTACCTTACTCGCGATAGAATGGTTCTTAAGAAAATACAACGGACTTATTTAACAAAAAACAATTATGGAAAGATTATCTAGAGCTGCGATTTTTGCGATCGTAGGAGTTATTTTATTTATTATAGTCATTATTAAAAGTTCTGTGGTGGTAGAAGCAGGGCAAGCTGGAGTTCTGTTTAGACCGTTCAGTGATGGTATTGATACTGAAAACACCTATGGTGAGGGATTTCATATCATTGCTCCATGGAATGACATGATCATTTATCCTGTTAGACAGTTATCTATCAGTGATAAAATGAGAGTACTTTCAGTCAATGGTCTTGAAGTTTCAGTGGATGGAACCGTATGGTACCAACCAGAATATGACAAACTGCCTTTTTTACATAAGGAGAAAGGGCGCAACTATGAAAGCGAAATCCTTGCACCAGCAATTAGTGCTGCAGCACGTAGTGTGGTAGGAAGATACACACCAGAGCAACTGTATTCCAGTAAGCGTGATGTAATTCAAGCAGAGATATTAGACGAAGTGCGTAAAGAATTGAAAACTCAATATGTGCAGGTTAATCGCGTGCTTGTAGAAGACGTCACTTTACCGACTAAAATTAAAGAAGCAATTGAGCGTAAACTGCGTCAGGAACAAGAGTCATTAGAGTACGAATTCCGCCTTGCTAAAGCAACTAAAGAAGCAGAACGTCAAAAGATTGATGCAGAAGGTAAGGCTGTTGCTAATAAAATCTTAAGCGCATCGCTAACCGACAAGATCCTTACGGAAAAAGGTATTGAAGCTACCTTAAGACTAGCAGAATCTCCTAATTCTAAAGTAGTCGTGGTAGGATCAGGTGACAGTGGATTGCCCATCATCTTAGGCAATCAATAGTCGATATGTCACTTACTAAAAATCCGCGTGATGTGATCACGCGGATTTTTTTATAATTTGAAGTGCCATTAAAGCCAGCACTTAGTTCTTTTCTTTCTTTTTTTCTATGAGTAAGGCAGCGGCTTGTCCTTTCCAATCGTCCCTATGAATTCTTCCAGGAAAGAAATCAATCAGTTGTGTAATTCCTAGCATATCTTGATCAGTCATGTTAGATAACTGGCTGTAATTATAAATACCGATTTCATTCAATTTTTCTTCAACGAAAGGTCCAATACCCACAATTTTCTGAAAATCATCTTTGTTGTGTCGATCTCCACGGCCGAGAGTTGAAAAATCCAACTTCTCTTCAATAATGGTGGTTTTTGCATCGCTACTTAAAGATCCAGAACGCTCTCTGGTTTTCATGGCGCGTACAGGTCCTGGTCTAGATAGTTCATCAATATCTATTCGTTCTTGTGCCTTGCTTGCCTTCGGTTCGGATTTCTGATCCTCCGTTTGGGCATTAGGTGATAAAGGAACTTTGACCTGTTCTGTCTTTACCACGATAGTTTTCTGCGAGCGGCCTCCAAAAAAATAGCCTATTAAAAAAGCCCCAAGCAGCATCGCCGCAATAATCGCATAATAAGGCAGGTGTAAATTGAAATCTTCCATGATTTTATTTCACGATTAGGATAATAGAACGGTTCGCACCAGATGTTCCTGATTTTTTACCGCCTCGCGCTACAGACTGAATTTTATTAGCTGTAATTCCCGATTGTATCAATAACTTTCTCACAGTACTGGCATTATCACGTGATATCGCAAAATTCTCCTCATTATCACCATCTGTAGTGGTATAACTATAAGCGTACACTTTGCTTCCTGGATTTTGATCCAATACTTTCTTGATTTCAGAGGTATAAGCGGTGAATTTTTGATCACCATAAAAGTAGCTGCCCTGAAAGCCAGTTGTGAACTTTTTACTGGCCAATACAGTATTAGAGCCACTGTTGGTTTCTTTATTTACCGGTGTCTTAACGCTAGGGCTTCCTGGAGTAGCAAAGCCTGCAGAGGCATTGGTAGCATTCCCTTTTATTTCCATATGAATGCCGCCGTCAACGTATCCCTTTTCTATATTAAGATTTTTAATGGCACCAGTAGTTATCATTCTATCTGCGACAATCCCAGTAGTACTCAACAAACGCTTTACATATTCTGCTCTAAATTTTCCAATAGAGGCGGATTCTGAAGGATCAGCAAACCCTGTAATTTGTAAGGTAGTTCCTAAGTTTTCCTCTAGATATTTCTTAATTGAAAGACCATACTCTCTACATGCAAAAGGTATTTTCACTTTCTCTAACCCCTTATAGACCGTGGCGAACTCGTTACATTCGATTAATGAACGACCATTAGGTAATATAATGTTGAATTTAGTAGGAGCTGTATAATCAGAAGTTTGAACGACAGGTTCAGGATTAAAAACATCTGTACCTGTTTCTGAACCTACTATGGTAGAATCTGAAAGCATTGGTTCATTTTCAATCAATAAACTATCTTCTTTCTCATCGAGAACTGAGCCTTCGATATCTTCAAAGACTACATCATCCGTTTGAAAGGAATCCTTTAAAGAATTGTTAGTTTGATTTTCGTCGGTTGTAGCAAACAAGTCAGTGGATAAACTTGGTACTGCAAACTCAAGTATGGCAATGCATGCTACAGCATACATGAGAAAAACCAATAAACCACCAAAAAAACTTTTCACTCTATGTAATTTAGATAAATATACTAGTTGTTGTGTTTATCAAGGCAACAACTTGAGTATTAGTTATTAGTTGTCAAGGAATTTTGACTTCAATTCAGGTGTAGGAATCATACAGTTGTCTTTTTTTCCAAACCAATCGTATCTATTGCGAGCGATAAAATCGTAAACGGAATTGGTCAAAAACTTAGGTAAAACCACAAATGCATAAAGTAAAGGCCAGGCACCTGATAGGTTTTTGGCGATCCTTAAGGCAGCACTAGCTTTGATATGCACTTCATCATTCTCTAGTAAAACAATGCTGTCAATTTCCTGAGGATCAATTCCATGCTGATCTAATAATTTAACGCCTACATCGCTTTGTAACGCTGCAAATCTAAATTGATCTTTAGGATCATGATCAATAATGAAAGTGACTGCTTTATTGCAGAGGTTACATACACCATCAAAAAGGATTGTTTTCTTTTCCATTATTTCTTGACTGGTTCTAATTGCTCTAGACTTACTAAGGTAGTAAACATGCCATAATTAACTGTAGCTTTTCCTTTTTCAATAGAATCAATGGTACCAATAGATTTTGAGTCGATTAAACGCACCCGTTCGTCAATTTTGAACTCGTGAACCGGCTTTTCAACCACCACTTCTTGTTTAGGAACGGCTTTGCGTTGCTCTCGAATTTTAGTCACTTTTTGGATGACTTCATTTTCTACCTGCTTTTGTTTTCCCTGTGCTTTTTTGGCCTCTGCCTTTTTCTTAGCAAGCGGTTGCCTTTTTACATTTTCAGTGATCACCATTTTCATCAACTCATCTAATAAAAGTCGCTTCTTCTTATTGTTATGAAAATCCTTAGCTAGTTGATCAAACTTTTTACCAAGCTGTATTTGCCGCTGATTTTTATCATAGAGCTCTTGAAAATCTTCCAATTTTTGCTGTACGCGATCTTGAGTGTCTTCAAGTTTATTAGCCTTCTGAGTGGCTTGAACCTCTTTAGTCCTCAATGATTCATTATTACGCCTTAAATCAGAACGTTCCTTTTGCAACGCAGCAATCGATTTGTCAAAACGTATTTTACCTCGCTCTACCTTTTTCTTTGCCTTATTTATGAGTGAGTAGGGGATTCCATTTTTTTGTGCCACTTCAAATGTGAATGAACTCCCAGCTTCACCTAATTGCAGCTGATATATAGGTTCTAAGGAACGTGCATCAAACAACATATTAGCATTGGTCATTTCTGGCAATTCGTTGGCCAGCATTTTGAGGTTTGTGTAGTGCGTTGTTATAATTCCATAGGATTTGCGAGAATACATTTCTTCCAGCATACTCTCCGCTAAAGCACCTCCCAATTCAGGATCAGACCCTGTACCGAATTCATCAATAAGGAATAAAGTTTTATCATCTGCTTTACGTAAAAAGCCGCGCATATTTTTTAAACGATAACTGTAGGTACTTAGATGATTATCAATACTTTGATTATCTCCTATGTCTGTAAGTATATTATCAAAAAAACAAACCCTACTTTTTTCATGAACAGGAATGAGCATTCCTGCCTGGGTCATAACCTGCAGTAACCCAATTGTCTTAAGAGTAATCGATTTACCTCCAGCATTAGGACCTGAGATGACGATAATGCGATTGTTAGGCGTCAACTGTATACTTTGTGGGTATGTTTTTTCCCCACGCTCTTGATTTGCTACCCACAATAATGGGTGATAGGCATCTACTAGATCTAATTCTCGATTTTCAGTAATCATAGGCAGCACGCCATGAATCTTACGAGCATACTTGGCTTTGGCTGAAATTACATCGGTTGCCGACAGATACTCTCTATAGATTTCAAAATCCTCTTCAAAGTACCTCATAAAATCAGTCAACTCTTTGAGAATGCGCTGTATTTCCTCGTGTTCTTCAATCTCGAGTTCAGACAGCTTTCGCGAAAGCGTTAACACGCGCTCTGGTTCTATATAAGTGATGCTACCGGTCTTGGAACTGCCCATGATCTTTCCCTTTACCTTGCGGCGGTGCATGGAACGAACGGCGAGGACGCGACGGTTTTCTACGACACTTTCTCGGATTTCATCGAGATACTCTAACTTAAGATAATGCGTTAAGGCTGCTCCAAAGCTCCCATTGAGCTGCCCACGAACGCTGTTCATTTCCCTACGCAGATCTTTCAATACAGGTGAGGCATCATCCTTAATTTCTCCAAACCGATCTAGCACCGCATCTACACGCTCTGGAATCTCAGTATTTAATGGGATTTCATTGGTTCTAGTGGCAAGCTTAGGGAAATGCTCTTCAGTTTTTTTGAAAAAACGTATGTGATCATTGACTGACCTAGGAAGGGTTACCAGCCTACGAATGCTTTCTTTTTCTAAAATACTGTTCTCAATTCCTAGCAACTGTAACTCCCGATCTATGGGGTCAAATCCATGATTAGGTATGGAAAACTCAGTGGTATAAGAGGATAAATACTCGTGGGTTTGCGCTAGTGAATTTTTGATGTCACTGGTTTCTGGATAGGGAACCACATTTGCCATACGGTCTTTACCGTCTTCAGTACTGCAATAAACCGTGGCTTGTTTGATGACCTTGTCAAACTCAATATCCTGCAAGGTCTTTTTAGAAATTTTCCTCATGCGCATTACAAAAATAGGGTAGTAGTGGCAGTTGTTATGTGGGATTTTCGCTTTTTTAACGCCCTAAACCTCTTTCTTTATTGTGGACTACTTCATGGCTTTGACCTTGGAGTTTGCTAGTAGACTTATTTAAATTTACAAAAAACAAGTGCATGCCCATAAAAATCGATGAGAGTTGGAAAGAACTATTGCGAGAAGAATTTAGCCAAGAGTATTTTGAGCAACTGATTGAATTCGTCACTGCGGAATATAAGCGTACCACCTGTTACCCGCCGGGTAGCAAGATATTTGCGGCATTTGATCGTACACCCTTTGAGCAAGTTAAAGTGGTCATTATAGGGCAAGATCCTTATCATGGTCCTGGACAAGCTAATGGTTTATGCTTCTCAGTTGCTGATGGGGTAGCGCATCCACCATCGTTGATGAATATTTTTAAAGAACAGCAAAAAGATCTTAATAATCAGTACCCTAATTCTGGAAACCTAGAAAGTTGGGCAGATCAAGGCGTATTATTACTGAATACCGTGCTCACCGTAGAACAGGGAAAGGCTGGAAGTCACCAGAATAAAGGCTGGGAGCGCTTTACTGATCAAGTCATCAAGACCTTGTCTAATGAGCGCGAACAATTGGTTTTCCTTTTATGGGGTGGCTTTGCCAAGGGTAAATTAAAATTAATTGATGAGAAAAAACACTTTGTATTGACCAGTGGCCATCCTTCACCATTGAGTGCTAATCGCGGCTATTGGTTTGGAAATAAACATTTCTCTAGGACTAATCGATACTTGCAGGAAAAAGGCAAGGAGCCGATCAATTGGTAATTATTCCTCCTCGTCTGGAAATGGTAAGTCGTATATGAGTTTTTCAAGCGTGATTTCTTCTTTAGAAATTCCCACCGCTTGAAACTGTTTGTTAATTTTTGCAACGGTTTTTGCTTTCAGTTGTTGGTCTGTAAATTCAGTTCGTAGCAACCATTGTTGAACATCTCCTACCTGCAAATCGTAATGTGAAGCAATGGTTCGGTCGATACTTGGAATGTGTTTGAAATCAAGTGAGTAGGTGTTTATTATTTGAATCATTTTAATCAATGCTTCTTCCTTCTCAGCAATACAGTTATCCGTTGCAGCGATCACAAAACTAGGCCATGGAGTAGCAATGGTTTCTAGCCTTTTAAATATCCCTTGATCCACATAAGGCTGTGTCATATAGCGTTCCCATAGGAACAATTGCGCTTCTCCAGCACTTAGGGATTTTACAGCACCATCTAACGTATTTACCAACTCAAACTTTAAAGTTTTTGGGTTCCAGTCGTGCCTTCTTGCGAGAAGGTAGCTCATCAAATGAGAGCCACTACCATAGCGACTAATGGCAATTACTGGATCAATAAGCTGTGCGGTATCTTCTGCAATTAGACTTGCAGGCGCATGGACACCCCATAATAAAGGGGATTCAACATATACCTGCAAGATTTTGGATGGATTTCCAGCAATTATATCCTTGACAATCCCATCAGTTAAAATACAGGCTACGTCTAGTTCTCCATCCCTTAAAGATTGGCACATGCGACCGGTACCTTCTGGTATGTCTTGCCACTGTAAGTCGATGTTCGCTTTCGCGAAAGCGTTATCCTCTAGAGCTAAGTGCCATGGAAGATTGAAGTGTTCAGGAACGCCGCCTATGGTAATGGTTGTCATGATTATGAGTTATGCTTGTGTTTCTTTTTTAAGTACTTGTAAATCTCCTGTTGGGAGCGCACAATGTCGCTAGCCTCTTCATCCACCATTGGGTTGTCTTCTTCTGGTGTATGCATTCTTGCTTTAATATTGTCTTGCAATTGGATCTTCAATATTTGATCCAACTCCAGGTACACATCATTGTCGTAGATAGGGGTAAGCACCTCAATTCGACGATCCAGATTACGGGACATCCAGTCCGCACTTCCCATGAAAATAAGTGGCTCTCCATTATTATGGAACTTGTAAATACGGCCATGTTCTAGAAAACGATCTACTATGGAAGTCATCTCAATGTTCTCACTGATTCCTTCTAACCCTGGAACTAGACAAGTAAACCCTCTAACAATCAATCGGATTTCTACACCGGCCTGACTGGCTTTATAAAGTAAGTTGATCATACCTTGATCCTCCAGCTGATTCATTTTGGCTGTGATTTTAGCTGTTTTTCCACTTTGGGCACTGTCAATCTCCCTTCGTATCAACTCTTCAAATGTGCGTCTGGTAGTAAAAGGGGAGATAAGTAAATGTTTAGCTCTAGGAATGATCAAATCGCCTTCCAAGACTTGAAAAACACGCAAGAGATCCTTGGTAATCCCTTTATGTGCGGTAAACAGTCCGTGATCACAGTAAATTTTAGAGGTTTTAGCATTAAAGTTGCCAGTACCTATGTAGGCGTATCTTCTTAACTTTCCATTCTCTTTTCTTAGAACGAGCAGTACCTTACTATGTACCTTAATTTTAGGATAACTGTAAATGACGGTAGCACCATGTTCTTCAAAAATACGCCCCCACTTGATGTTATTTTCTTCATCAAAACGGGCTTTAGCCTCTACAAAAACGGTGACTTTTTTACCATTTTCCAAGGCAGTTAGCAGTGAATCAGTCAAGGCACTTTCATCTGCTACACGATAGAGACTTATTTTTATATGTTCCACTTTAGGATCAAGCGCTGACTGATCTATAAACCGCTGTACGTAATCAAAAGACATGAATGGAAAATGAACCAGCTGATCTTTTTGCTTAATCACATCAAAATAATCTTTACCGTGCAAGGCCTTGTGCTCTATAGTCCTTAGATCTGGAGCATGTAGCTCTTCATTATCTGTAGGATCTGGAAAACCGAAAAAATCGTGGAAATTATGATAGGTACCCCCTGAGACCATGTCAATTTTTCCAAGTCCTAGGCTTTTTCTAATGTTTTTAATAACCTCTTTTGGGATACGCTCATCATACAGGAACCGGGTAGGTTGACCATCAGTGCGCTGCTGCAAAGATTCATATATTTTGTCAGCCAATTCACCTTCTAAATCTTGATCTAAATACAGCTCTGCATCTCGTGACAGTTTGATAGAGTAACTATCGACAACCTCTTCATCTGGAAAAATGTTTTTCAATTGGAGCTTGATAATATCGTCAAGAAAGCAGAGGTAGTGTTCTTCATCTTTTTGACCTAAGGATATAAATCGATCCTGCTCTGTTGAGGGTATTTCAACGACGCCGTAACGATTTTCATTTTTAAAAGTGACTAGGAAATAGAGGCTTTGATTTTTTAAAAATATATCACTGGACTTACTGGCTTCCACATATTGAGAGTCTAATTTATTTTTTAGATTCTTTTTAAAGTATTCTGCTACCTCTTTAGAAAAATCAGATTTCAATTTTGAGGCGGTCAATAAGTGAATGTGGTTTGCGGCTAATTCTGGTACAATCTGATCAAAAAATATGTCCCCTAGCTGGTGCTGTTGTTCTCCCACTTTTTTGAGAAGTTGCTTGACAAATTTAGAAGGTCTTAAAGCCAGTTTTTTACGCAAATTTTTGTCAACCCTTTTTAATTGTCGCAATTGCGATACTCGAACCCTAAAATATTCGTCCAGATTAGAAGAGAAAATGGCGATAAACTTGAGTCGTTCATACAAAGGGTTGCTTTGATCAGCTGCTTCTTGCAAGACTCGATCATTAAAACTCAGCCAATTGATGTCTCTATGCTGGTATGGGTATTCTTTTATGGGTTCCAATTGTTTCTGTTGATTTGTTCTTTTAGTTCAATAGTCAGTCCGCTATTTAAATGGCGGCAATGCGCTCTAAGGTAAATTGAATCAATTCATCTACCGTCTTCTCTGGCTGCTCAGAAAAATTGCCAGTCGCTCGATTTGCCAAAACAGCATTTAAAGAAACCGCTCTGTGCCCTAACAAATTAGCCATAGCATATATTCCAGAGGTTTCCATTTCTAAATTGGTAATCTGATGGCCTTCATAATTGAAGTTGGCAATCAAATTTTTGAGTTCTTTATTAGATGGGGCTAATCGCAACCGTCTGCTTTGAGGTCCGTAAAAGCCAACATTAGTTATGGTAGTACCATTTAGCATTTCGAACGTTTGAAAATGCTTGGACAATTCTTTGTTGCATTGAACGATATAAGGTGTTGCCATGTCATCAGATAGCTTCAATTCTTTAACCAGCGCATCTGCAAAGGTTTTGTCTGCTAGATCATTGTCATACCAGTGTAGTAAACTATCAAATCCTATCCCTCGCTGTGATAATAAGAAAGAATCTACTGGGATATTAGGTTGTACCGCTCCAGTAGTCCCTACTCGTATAATGTCTAGCGAAATCAACTCTGACTTGATTTTTCTAGTCTTAAAATCAATATTGACTAACGCATCTAATTCATTGAAAACGATATCAATATTATCCGTTCCGATTCCAGTGGATATGACGCTGATGCGTTTACCCTTATAAGTTCCTGTGTGCGTATGAAATTCTCGTTTGCCTGTTCTGAACTCGATATGATCAAAGTATTTAGAAACCTCTTGAACCCTTTCAGGATCACCCACCGTGATAATTGTATGAGCTAACTGGTCTGGTCGTAAGTTGAGATGGTAAATACTGCCATCATTATTGAGTATTAATTCTGAATCTGAAAATACGTGTTTATCCATCTATTGCTATTGCTATTGCTGAAATTTCTACATTGACAAACTTAGGTAGGTTAGCCACTTCTACAGTTTCCCTTGCTGGAGCATCTTCTTCATTAAAATAACTGCCGTAAATTTTATTGACGGTCCCAAAGTTGTTCATGTCGCTCAGGAAAATACTGGTTTTAACAACACTACTAAAATCCATATCAGCGGCTTTCAAAACCTCCTCTAGGTTTTTCATTACTAGATGAGTTTCTTTTTCAAGGTCTTCTATGTCTAGCTCTCCTGTTTCTGGATTGATGGCGATTTGACCACTGGTGTATAAAGTTCGTTGGCTGCCAGAAGTCCATAATATCGCCTGATTATAAGGTCCAATTGGGCTGGGCGCCGATTTTGTGTAGATAATTTTCTTCATAAGATAAAGATACCTTAAAAGATGTGAGGGAATAAAAAAACGTGCTGCAAGGCAGCACGTTTTAGAATAGATTTAGCAATTGAGGCTATTCTCTCTCAGCCATTTTCATTTCAAAGATCAAATTAGAGTTGGGTGGGATAGGACCACCGCCGTTTGCTCCATAAGCCAATTCAGATGGAATGAAGGCAACAATTTGATCACCGTATTCCATACTTAGTAATGCTTCTCTAAATCCAGGAATCATTCCTACTTCAGGGCTGTATTCAACAGGCATGCTTCTGTAAGCGTTAGCACGCTGCTTGTTAGGATTCACCGCGTCAAACAATAATGCCGTTTCAAGATCACTGCTGTCAAATAAAGTACCGTTTTCTAGGTAACCGCTGTAATCTAATAGCACATTTGTTCCTATAGCTGGTTTTTCACCACTTCCTTTCTTGACCATATAGATGCTTACGCCACTAGGTAGCTTGCGTGCTTTCTCTTTTAAAGCGGCTAGCTCAGCTGCTTTAGCTTCTCTTATCGCTGGTGCTGCTTCACGACGCTCTTCCGCTAGTTTTTCTTCATTCACACGACGTTCCTCTGCAATTTTCTGTTGTTCTTTAAAAACTTCAGGAGCGTCCCACTTTTTAGCTTCCTTTCCTTTACGAATGATACGTACCTTTTTCATTACCACACTATCTACTGGTCGATCTGCCGGTCCAGTTTCTACTGTAGCGATGGAGTCTACCACTGCAAGACCTTCGATTACCTTTCCAAATACATTATAACCGCCGTCCAGGTTTGGGTTAGGCTCATCCATTATAAAAAACTGACTTCCATTTGTGTTAGGGCCAGCGTTAGCCATGGAAAGAACACCTTTAGCATCATGCTTCAACGTGTCAACAATTTCCTGATCAAATTGATATCCTAATTGGCCAGAACCTGTTCCTGTAAAATCACCTCCTTGAATCATAAAACCATCGATCACACGGTGAAAAATCAATCCGTCATAAAACGGCTTTCCTTTTAAGGAGTCGTTTACCTCTGGGTGAGTTCCTTCAGCTAATGCGACAAAGTTTGCAACAGTTGCTGGAGTTGCTTCATAATATAACTCGGCAAACATGGTACCGTGAGTAGTAACGATTTCAGCATAGATCCCGTCTTTGGCATCTGGATACTCTTCTTTACAAGAAGATGCTGTGAGTATAATGGCTAGTGCGATAAGTAAGCCGTTAATTTTCTTCATTTTTTTATTTTTAATTATAGTTAAACGTGTTATGGTAAGTTCGCTTTCGCGAAAGCGAATTTAAAATTATCTTATTTGGTACTTTCTATTTTCAGTAATTTGACGCGGCTTATTAGTGGAGTATTTATCCCAATACGCTTGTTATCACCGTAAAATCCATAGGCAGTATAGGAAGGGAAGTAAAATAACACCTCGTCGTTCTCTTGCATCAATTTTAATCCTTCTCGCAAGCCTTTAAAAACACCGTACTCTTGTTCTAAACTCTTAGTCACAGGAGAAAGTTCTTCTTTAGAATAAATAGTTTCACCTTCTAGATTGCGCAAATCGTACTCAAAAGTCACCCGGTCACCAAATTCTGGACGGTCTCCAGCGATACTATCTTGAACGATAAACCGGTAATAGAAACCATTAGGAGACCTAGTAAACTCAATAGAATCCTGAGCGATTACACTCTCGATATAAGCTTCCTCTGCTGCATTACGCTCTTTATTGAGTTCAATGGAAAAATCAGTAGTAGTGCTTGATTTCCTGCTTTTAGGCTCCCGTACTTCTATTTGATTTTTACAACTGCTAGCCATGATCACCAAAAGGGCGACAGGGAGACTAGATTTTAGTGCGTTGCAGATCTGCTTCATAGTGCGGCAATATACTAATTAATTTATCCACTGTTTCTTGCATAGATGCCTCTGATCGACCACCAGCCGCATTCTTGTGTCCACCGCCATTCCAGTGTTCCCGAGCCAATTGGTTCACGTCAAAGTCGCCTTTAGACCGCAAGGAAGTCTTGATGATGCTTTCATCTGCTTTTTCGATAAAGATCTGTGCAAACACAATACCATCTAGACTTAACGCATAGTTTACAAAACCTTCTGTATCTCCTTTTTGGAAATTGTTGTCGTCCAGTTCTTTTTGAGTGAGCGTGATAAAGGCAGTTCTATAGTTCTCTAAAATAACCATATTATTCAGGGCCACACCTAGAAGTTTCATACGAGTAGGCGTATTGACATCATATATCCTTCTATTAATGTGCTCGCTATCTGCCCCTAAATCCACTAGATTTGCCGCAACACGCAGTGTAGTAGAAGTGGTAGAGCGGTATTTAAAACTACCTGTGTCTGTCAGGATACCCGTGTATAAACTAGAAGCCATTGCAGCATCAATAGTATTTACAGCGTCTAAATTCTCTAGAAAATGATATACCATCTCGCAGGTGCTACTCATTCCCGTATCACTGTACATATAATTAGCAAAATCATCGGGTTGCTGGTGGTGATCAATCATGATAAATGTTGCCTTTGCTTTAGAAAGCGGAGTTTCTAGATCTCCTGCACGGTGAAAGGCATTATGGTCAAGAATAAATATAAGGTCTGCGTCTGCGATAAGATCATCTGATTGATCTCTTGTCATCTCGTAATTGAGAATTTGATCGCTGTGTTCCATCCATTTTAAGAATGTAGGGAAATCATTAGGCGATATCATGGTGGCAGAGTGTCCCGTTTTAGTCAGGTATCCATAAAGGGCTGTAATGGATCCAACGGCATCACCATCAGGACTTTTATGTGGAACTATCACAATGTTTTTAGGGGAGGAAAGCACTGCTTTCAAGCTTTCGTACTGTTCTTTTTGCATAGGGGACAAAAATAAGATTAATACTCTATATACAAATAGGGGGTTCCTTATTTAACCTTGATCTATTATGTACTGAAAAAACGCGCTAGCCCTTGCGGGAAGCCTGATTTAAAGCATTACTTTTGCAGCGCAATTTTAAAAAAGAGAAATGGCAACAAATAGAACATTTACAATGATCAAGCCTGATGCTGTCGAGGATGGACACATCGGTGCAATATTGGAAAAAATTACAAGTAGCGGTTTTAAGATCGCAGCTTTGAAACTTACTCAAATGACGGTAGCTGATGCGCAAGAATTTTACGCAGTACACAGCGAACGTCCATTCTATGGTGAGCTAGTAGAATTCATGTCTCGCGGCCCAATTGTAGCAGCAGTTCTTGAAAAAGATAACGCCGTTGCAGATTTCCGTACGTTGATAGGAGCAACCAACCCAGCTGAAGCTGCTGATGGAACGCTTAGAAAACTTTTTGCTAAAAGTGTAGGTGAAAACGCTGTTCACGGTAGTGATAGCGATGAAAATGCAGCTGTTGAAGCAGCATTCCACTTTGCTGGACGCGAAATGTTTTAGAACTTATTCGTCACATATTGAAAAACCTATCTCTTAATTGAGATGGGTTTTTTGCTTTAGTTCACTTTCGCTCCTGTTGGTTTATTCAATCTTCTTTATCCTGAAAATCCTTTAATTTATACCTGCTTCGCCACCAATAATAAATAGCCATCGCAATTAATGGAGCTAAGAGTTGTAAGAAAATTTTAAGAAAGTTTGTCCCATTGAAATATTCATATTGAAAATTAATATCAGAGCTATAAAACAAAAAAGACAGAATAGTTGCTGCAATGCTTCCAGCTAGTAGACCTTTGGTGACTTTATTCATATACGGATCATTTCAAACTCTTCTGGACCATCGTTTGTGTAGGAAATGCACTTATACCCATAGTCGGTCACATCAGTTATTACCACGCGCAGTGTTTCATTTACCACATTCATATTGTCGTTTTTATCCACGTCTTCAATGTGTAATTCATACTCACAATCAGATATCCAGTTGACGGTGCTGTATATTTTCATTTCAGTACTGGGACTGGTTTCAATGCTCGTACTGTCTGTACGGGTTATGATCCACTCTCCATAAGCTTCATTAGCATACTTGAAAGTTCCAGTTTTTACACTAGAACAATCTAGCACTTCAACCAGGTCATCTTTTTTGTTTTGCTTACAGCTTATGGTGATGAAAGCCAATAGCGAAATCAATATTACTTTATTCATAATCGATGTGAATTTGTTTTGAGCCATTCATAAACTTTGGGCAACGGCAATCCCATTACATTATAATAACAACCTTCTAATTTATCAATGCCCGTATATCCTATCCAGTCTTGGATACCATAAGCACCAGCTCTATCAAATGGCTTGTAGGTTTCTACGTAATAGTTGATTTCAGCCTCAGAAATTTCTTTAAAGTAAACTTCAGTACAGTCCGTAATGGTTTCTTGTAATTTTGAAGATGTAAAGCTTACTGAGGTGAAGACTTCATGTCTCTTATTGCTCATGGAGTGAAGCATGTTTTTAGCCTCTTGGGCATTCTTCGGTTTGCCTAGTGCTTTGCCCTCTAACCATACGATAGTGTCGCTAGTAATGATCAATTGGTTTTCCTGGATGTCATCGCTAAATGCTTTCGCCTTGAGCGTAGAAAGAAACTCTGTGATTTGTCCTCCCTGAAGGTAATCATCATAAACCTCATCTACTGGTCTGGTCTCGATGCGAAAATCAATATCCAGCCCTTTTAAGAGCTCCTGACGTCGTGGTGATTGCGACGCCAAAATAATTTCTACCTGTTGTAATTTTTCTTGCAACATTAAACCTCAAATTTTATAATTCCCATACCCAATACACCAAAAAGCAAGACCAATTTACAAACTAATGAGAGTACCTTAAATTCCTTCAAAGTGCTAGCAGTGAAGAGTCGTAAACCTACAAATAGGAGTGGAGCCACGATTAAAAACAAAATATAATAAAGACTTCGTTGATCTTTATACAACTCAAATGTGGCCAAGTATCCAAGAATAACAACACACACCAAGGTATAAATCGCCATGAACTGAACGGCTCTTTTATTGCCTAAAACTATAGGTAAACTTGACCTGCCGCTAGCGTGGTCACCCTTGACGTCTTGACAATCCTTAATCCATTCCCGCAGTAAATTGACGAGAAATGCAAATAAGGCAAAGACAGCTAAATGTTGCAATGCGCTCAGTTGAGTAGCGCGATTTAAAGCTGTAACAGCAGGAAACAATTCGAACAATGCTGTTATCAGAACAACTGACCCTACTAGAAATGAGATCACAATGTTGCCTACAATCAAAATACTTTTCAGTGTCGTGGCATAGGTGTACAATAAAAAAGCAACACCTATAAACAGCCCTGCCAGCGATGGTTTTTGAATGCTGTTTGCCAGTATGAAACCGCAAGCGATGGCTGTACTAGTAAGGAAGATGTAAATAGTGAATGCTCGTTTTTCAGTAATTGATTTCCCAACAATGACTTGGTCTGGTTTGTTAATGACATCAGTAGCAACATCATAGATATCATTGATGACATTCCCACTGGCAGTTAATAGTGCGGTGGCAAGTATCAGGAGAATTTCTTGCCATGTTTCTAGTCCTTTAACAGCAGCAGTCGATGGAAAATACCAATAGACAATCACAACCTGAGTGATGATTGTCAATAGCACATTAGGCCAGCGTATGAGTCTCAAATAGATCAACTGCTAGCTGCATTAGTTCCAGACACCACATTCCAACGGCTTTGCACTTTTAAAACTTGTTCTATCACATCACGCACGCAAGCATCGCCACCATTGCGATGGGAGATGTAGTCACAAACCCTTTTCACTTCAGGAATAGCGTCTTGAGGGCAAGCGGCTAATCCTGCAAATTCCAAGGCGGGAACATCAGGCATATCATCACCCATGTATAGGATTTGCTCTGGTTTTAAGTCGTGTCTGGTCATGTATTCAGTGAGTTGAACCATTTTATCATGTGCGTTTAAAAAAACATCAGTGATGCCTAAACCTTCTAAACGTGATTTTACACCGTCGTTTTTTCCACCGGTGATGATGCAAACTAAATAACCTTGATTGAGCGCCGTTTTTAGAGCGTAACCGTCTTTAGCATTCATAGTACGCAGTAGCTCGCCGCTTTCTGAGATCAGCAAACGTCCATCTGTTAAGACACCATCGACATCAAAAATAAAGGCTTTGATTTGGCGTAGTAGTTCTTTATAATTTTTTTCCATGAGAATTTTTAATTGAATGAGTAATCGCGCGGTACATCTCGCGATCGCTGTCTATTAATAGTGCTATGTGCTTATTTATCGTGTTTTGATCTCCACGCATAGCGGGTCCAGTTTGTGCGTTTTTAGGTCCTAACTCTTGTGCTTTTTTCAAGGTTTCGATCATCAACGGTTCTAACAAGTCAGTATCCATAGCCGATTGCTCTAGTAATTCCGCGGCTTTATGATAACAATGATTGACGAAATTGTTCATATACACAGCCGCAAGATGCAACTGTCGACGCTGGGCAGAGTTGACTTTTTTCCGCTTTCGCGAAAGCGTGCTCGCCACAAGCTCAAGTTGCTCCATAGTAGAGTCGTTGCTGGCTTCAAGACAAAAGGTAACCTCGCTTAAATCTATAGATCGACCTTTACTAAAAGTTTGAGGAATGTAAAAAACGCCGTAATCGTCAAACCTCGACAATAAGTTTACATCAACACTTCCACTGGTGTGTACTACAGTGGCTTGTGATTTTGATAAACCATCGGAAACTAGTTGTATTTTATCATCAGGAACCGCTAATACGACCAAATCACATAAAGGAATTGATCCCACAAATAATGGGGCTTTGATGTCATTTATCTTACGGTTACTATCATTGCTATAGCCCACAACTTGCACGTTATCGCTGTGAGATTTTTCCATCGCTTGACACAACTGTGTTCCTAAATTACCTGTACCGATAAAAAATACCTTGATCATAGCGTAAAAATACACCCTAACAACCGACTCACAAACTATGGCTGTGCCGCATTTGTGCGGTATCTTTGCAGCCTGTTAATTTGACCTATGAAAGACAGGATTCAAGCACTACTTTTCTCCACCCGTACCATGTCCGTTTTATTACTCACGTTTGCCATTAGTATGGCGGTTGGAACATTTATTGAAAACTCTTACGACACGCCTACTTCAAAGCTGTGGGTGTACAATACCTGGTGGTTTTCACTACTCATGTTTTGGTTAATGCTCAATTTTATTGGGAACATCAAAAGATATCAACTTTGGCAATGGAAAAAATGGGCAACCTTGACCATGCACTTATCCTGGATCCTTATCATCATTGGTGCTGGAATTACTAGGTACATTTCCTATGAAGGGATGATGTTAATTCGAGAAGGGCAAACAGAGAACACGTTTTTAAGCGATGAAACCTACTATAGCGTATTAATCCAAGGGAATGATCCTGATGGGAACCCAATGCAGCGAGAGGTTAAAGAAAAAGTATTGATCACTCAGTATGATTATGACCATACAGAGACTTTTGATTACTACGATCAGGAAATCAGTTTTACTATCGACACCTTGATTTATGATGCCGTGGAAGGTTTGAAGCTAAATGATACTGGCGGTAAATATTTGAAGATCGTTGAAACAGCTGGCGGTAATCGTCACGATCATTTAATTAAAGACGGTGAGGAAGCCAGTATTCATGGTGTTTTGTTTGCAGTCAACAAAGATCCTGAAGAAGCCCAAGAAAAAGGGATGATCAATATTATCGAAAACTGGAATGGCTATTCTATTCAAACTCCCTTTGCCGGCGATTATTTCAGAATGGCAGACCAACAAAAAGGAGATGTCTATGCGGATAGTCTCCAACCGTTGCAATTGCGTTCTTTATACAACATGGCAGGAATGCAATTTGTAATCCCAGAACCAATTCAACAAGGTGAAGTGGGTATTGTAGCTAGTTCAGAGCCTACGGCTGCTAAAGCCTATGGATTGATAGGAACGGTACGCAGCGGCGATGAAGAGAAACGCATAGAAATGCGAGGCGGTAAAGGAATAGAGAGCGATTACTCTGATGTAGAGCTTAATGGGATGAAATTTTATATTAAGTATGGTAGTATTTCTAAAGAACTTCCATTTTCCATTACTCTAGAAGATTTTATTGCTACCAAATACCCTGGAACTGAAAAAGGATATTCCGCCTTTGAAAGTAAAGTGGTAGTGAATGATGCAGACAGCACTATGACTCAAGAGCGTATTTATATGAACAACGTCTTAGACAAGGACGGGTATCGTTTTTTCCAGTCTGGTTTTGATCCTGATGAATTAGGAACGCATTTATCGGTGAACCATGATTTTTGGGGTAAGCTCTTTTCTTATGCAGGTTACATTTTGTTGTACATAGCGATGATGGCACTAATTTTTGATAAGAATACGCGTTTTGGTGAGTTGCGTCGATTGATCAATCGTATAGAAAAGCGCAAGTCTAAATACATAAGTATTTTAATAATTGGTTTAGGAACCTCTCTGTCCTATGCTCAAACACCAATTGTAGATCATACGGGTCACAATCACGCAGTACAGCCTGCGGTGCAAGAAGATCACACTGGTCATGATCACGAGGTAAACGATAACGATACTTCCATGGAAGTTCGGGAAGGTGGTGTGAGCACAAATATGGATGCCGACGCGATGAAAACCACAGAGGCTGGACCTATAACTCCCCAAGTTATTCCTGAAATACCTCTAAGGGTTTTAGACAGTATTATTGTAGCTAACATGGTACCGCAAGCGCAAGCAGATCGTTTCGGTAGAGTAGTGGTGCAGGACAATGGTCGTATGAAACCTATGAGCACCCTAGCTTCTGAAATCCTTAGACGCATGTCTGAAAGAGATTATTATGAGGCTAAAGTGGGCGACTCAACAGTTCGTTTGTCTCCAGAGCAGACGTTGATCAGCATGATGCAATTTGGTCAATTATGGTTTGAAGTACCGGTAATTAAGCTGAATCGTAAAAACGATTCTATCAAGAATGTTTTAGATCTAGATACTTCTCGGTCTTACGCCAGTGGTATGGATTTCTTTAGAAAACCGAACGGTGAAGTTGGTGGTTATAAATTAAGCCCGTTTCTAGATGCTGCAAATAGTGCTGATGTCAAAACAAATATTCAAAACGAATTTATCGATATCAACTTTAGTGTTGGTTTGTTAGACCAAGTGATTACTGGAAGTATTCTAAAAATCTTCCCAAATCCGAATGCTGAAAATAACAAGTGGTTTGCAAGGCCAGAGCTTGAAGATGCCGGTTTTGAGCGTGAGGGAGATTATAATTTTGTAAGAGATTTTATACCAGCTTACACCACATTGCTCAATGAAGGGAATCAAACTGGAGATTATCTGAGAGCCAATACAGCATTGAACAGTCTTTTTGAATTCCAAAAAGCGTATGGAGGTGATATTATCCCATCCCTAGAGAAAATAGAAGCAGAAATCCTTTACAACAAATATGATGTTTTTAAAGGCTTGTACAAATGGTACGTTTGGTTTGGAGTCGTAATGTTGATCTTACTCGTGGTAGAAATCGTGCGCCCTATGAAAGAAATTCGCTGGGCCATCGTCTTTCATAAATATGCGGTAGTTGGAATTTTCTTAGTTCATACAATAGCACTGGGAGTTCGCTGGTACTTGAGTGGTCATGCACCCTGGTCAGATGCTTATGAATCCCTTATATATGTGGCCTGGGCAACCATGGCATTTGGTCTCATGTTCGGTCGTAAAAGTGAGATGACGATTGCAAGTACTGCCTTTGTGGTGGCTATTATATTGTGGGTCGCGCAATTGAACTGGTTGGATCCATCGATAGCCAATTTACAGCCTGTATTGGACTCCTATTGGTTGATGATTCACGTGGCGGTTATTGTGGGTAGCTATGGACCGTTTGCGTTAGGAATGATTTTAGGTATTGTGTCCATGATTCTCATGATCTTTTCAACCGAAAAGAATAAGAAAAAGATGGATCTCAACATTAAGGAGCTTACTTACATCAATGAAGTTTCCTTGACTGTAGGATTGATCATGTTGACCATAGGAAACTTTCTAGGCGCAATGTGGGCTAATGAGAGTTGGGGACGTTACTGGGGTTGGGATCCTAAGGAAACCTGGGCACTCATCACCATATTTGTTTATGCCTTTGTATTACACTTGAGACTAGTTCCAGGCTTGAAAGGTCGATGGACCTTTAACTTGTGGTCGGTACTGGCATTTTACAGTGTGATGATGACTTACTTTGGGGTGAACTTCTACTTATCTGGATTGCACAGTTATGCAAGTGGAGATCAAATATTCTCCTATCAAGCGGTAGTCATCTCGCTCGCAGTTATTGGCGCATTAGCTGCAGTGGCGCGCTGGAGAGAGAAGAAAGTTTATGGGAAGAAGAGGATGAAGTAAATTTCGCTTTCGCGAAAGCGATTTAATCAACCATGCCTTTATCTACAGTAAAAGATCTATGTATATTATTATTTGATATACATTAAGGTATCTGCCAATCGCCACCTTTAAAAGGTTGCAGAAGGAATTAAAAGGATAATGGAACTAGGATTCCGCGATCTTTCAGCGTTCTATTAATCCCTTTATATGTAGCGGGTTTGTAAGAGGTTGTCGTTTCAAATATCTCTTGGAGTATTTCGATTTGTTTTAAGGTAAGTTGTTGATCATCTGTCTGTATATGAATGTTTCCACTATTGTCTACGTCTTGAAATACCATGATAACGCCTCGCACGGGCTTTAATTCGTCATAACTCCTAAATGCATATTGAAATAATTTGGTATACTTCGGGTTAATTTTATTACCAATTCTAAATTCTTCCCACTGTCCTTTGTATTTAAATTTTGGCATTTCATCCACATCTGTTGAAAACATGGCTTCTGATTCAATTACGCCGTTGCAATATGTTTTGATCAATTCAAAAGAACCACTATCACCAGCGGAATATGCTTTTTGTAACCATGTACACCCGCCATTCTGATTTCCTAAATTGAGCTCTAATGCTCCCAGATTAAACAAAGCCGTCTTATTCAACGGCTCTTTTTCAACTATTGCCTTAAATTTTGATTTCGCTGTTTGAAAATCAGCTTGCTGGAACGCTTGATTTCCTTCTAGCATCAACTGGTCTATCTGTGCTTTTTGTGCATTACCCTCAACTAGGACAAAGAAGATTAGTAGCGGTAATAGTATGAATATTCTCATTGGAAAGATTTGTACAAGGATACTAATAATAAGTCCATGTCTAGTCCTAAATAATCTGTATCCATTATTCAGGACTAGAATAAAAATGAAGTTATTCTACAATGAGTTTAAATACTCTGCCTATAGTTCTTGATTGAATTTTTACGAAATAAATCCCAGATTTATCTAGGAAGAATTGATTATGATCTAGACCTTTCTGCACTAATTTCCTACCTGCTACATCATAAACAATAACTTGAACTGACTCTTGTAAACCTTTGACATAGAACACACCTGTTGATGGATTAGGATAAATTGAAACAGAAGCTAAAAGTTCATCTTGTTCTCCTGCAGTGTTTCCATACGTATGACGGCCAACATCTGAAAACGTATTTACTGGAAACGAATTCCATTCTGCCGTAAGGTTGAAGTTGACGTTAGGATTTGCAATCTCAGGTTTTCTGACAAGTGTTTTGTTCTCTCCAAAAACTACATTAGATCCTGCCCCAAATGTTCCTACAATATCGATTAATGTTCCATTTTTGAAAAGGCCAACGGGATCATTACCATTGTAATCTAATGCGGCACCATTGCCTGCAAGAACATCTGATTTATCCTGTAGCGCCTGATCTGCTTGCGAGTTAGCTATGACAAAAACTTGTCCAGTTGCAAGGGTACCAGAGAGTGGTGTGTTATTTTGCCAGTTACCGCTACCATTACCATCTTTTTGAAGGCTGTATGCTGATAAATCTACGGGACTGCCCGTAAAGTTGGCAATTTCTATTGCTTTATTGAAGCTGGTTCCCTCTACATATTCTGAAATGAACAATTCGTCAGCGTTCAATCCCGTGCCTTGGAAAGGAAGATTAGTTACCGTGACGTCATCAGGCTGACCATCATTGTCTGTATCGACATTGGCAATATCATTGGGATCATCACTAATTCCACTCACTATAGAACCTGTATTGGTAGGATCTGTATTTGCGTTAAACTCCGTTTGGTTGGTGACACATTTACAACTACTGTCTAAATCTGCTTGCGTAAGGTCGTATCTTAAAATTCCAAATGGATTGGTACTTGTAGTTCCAGGTGTAAGATTATCTAATTGTCCAGAACTGTCAAAACTACCTTTATCTCCAGCAATGTTGATGTTATATAAGGTTACCGTTCCAATATTAGTTACTGAGTAAAAATATTCTATCTCATCACCTAAGTTTACCATGTTGTCGCCGTTCGTATCAACATATGTTCCTGTTAATTCACCTCGTATAGCAACTTCTTCTGCACCGTTACCCCAAATCATTTGCACGTATTCTGGGTTATCTATATAAGGATTGCGATTGTTTTGATGTTTATAAACTTCGTTGTTGCGATCAATCTCTCGATCTCCTACGGGATCTTGCGCATGCCATTTGAGTAGTAAATTGATGTACCAGTCTTCATACCATTGGTCTGGTGTTCCATTTCTAGGGTCATTTTGCCCATCTGGACTGTCCCAAGAACTGTCGTTAAAATTATCCTCATATCGAGTGGAAAAATAAAGCAGGCTGCGAGCTATGTCACCTTTAAACTCATCTATAGGCTCGAATACCGTTCCTGAAAATCCGGGAGTAACTGACGGTCCCTTTTTGCTACCATTCTGTGATGTGTATGTAGGATTATCTACCTCTCCAAAAGGAAAACTACCTCGCTGCCCATTGACTTGCCCGTCTGTTGGAACCACATGGTGCGCATCGCTGCGCATAGGCTCTTGAGAATTAAATCTTCCTTGAGGGAATAAGTGCTCTCTATTATAACAAGTTCCTTCAGGACCAACATTTCCACAATTTTCACTGAAAGAATAGTTGTAGGGATCTGCTCCATCTGGATTTTCTGAATAAATATCTAAAATAGTGGATGCTTGACTACTATCGTAAAACTCGTCATTATCTGAAGTCTGGTAGAGGCCGATTAATGCACTATAACTTTGCCCATTGTACCCATCGGTAATAATTTGCTTTAAGGCCGTTTTTAGCTCGTAACCCGTTTTTCCATCAGCATTGCTATAATAACCAGCTGGTGCTTGGGCTGCTCCAAAAAGGGAAAGCAAAAAAATGAATAAGGTTATAGTTCTCATAAGCCGATGAATTAATTCTTTCTGAGCAGGCGCGCCATGTAAAATCCGTCAAACCCATCACGGTGCGCTAAAAGAGATTGTGAATCCAATAATTCAAAGTTTGATCCTGCTTCAGAAGCTAGAAATTTTTCTACTTGCAATTCATTTTCTGAGGGTAAAATGGAACATGTCGCATATACCATCAAACCTTCAGGTTTTACCACACGACTATAGGATTGGAGGATCTCTTGTTGAGTTGCTCTGATCTCGTCAAGAAATTCTGGCTGTAATTTCCATTTCGCATCTGGGTTGCGTCGCAGTACTCCTAAACCGCTACATGGTGCATCAATAAGTAATCTATCAATCTTGCTGTCCAGCTTTTTAATGACTTTAGTAGAGTCAATCAAGCGTGTTTCAATATTATGGGCTCCAGCACGACGGGCTCGACGCTTCAATTCGTGTAGTTTTCCTTTATAAATATCGGTTGCTATTACTTGACCCTTATTTTCCATTAAAGCTGCAAGGTGCAAGGATTTTCCACCGGCACCGGCACAAGCATCCATTGCACGCATGCCTGATTCTACTTGTAAATAAGGAGCGATAGTCTGTGATCCAGCATCTTGAACTTCAAAAAGGCCATTTTGGAAAAGGTCGGTTTGAAAAACATTAGCCCGTTCATTGAGAATCAATGCGTCTGGGAAACGCTCATCTGTAGTTGTTTGAATTTCTTCCGCTAGAAGTTTTTCTTGAAGGGTTTTGACATCTGTTTGTAGTGTGTTGGCACGCAATACCACATCAGCTTGTTTGTTCAAAGCAGACATTTCTTTAGCCCACAACTCTTCTCCCAGTTCTTTTCTACCTAAGTCATCAAGCCAGTCTGGAATGGATTCCCGGTATTTCAAATCTGAAGACAGTTCATCAAATTTTCCTTTGATACGGCGTACGGGAGTGTTATAGTATTCTTCCCAGGCAGGTACATCATGTCCTTTAAGAACAATCCATACCGCCGTCAAACGCCACAAATCTGCCGGATTAAATGGCTCTTTTACATTTGCAATGGCAGCGTACAATCGCTTGTAACGCACAATGTCATAGGTAGTTTCCGCAATGAAACCGCGGTCTCTGGAGCCCCAGCGCGTATCTCTTTTAAGGATTTTTTGAATAGCTTGGTCGGCATATTTGCCTTCGTTGAAAATCTGATGCAATGCATCGACAGTTCCTTGTAGTAAATTATGATGAAATCTCATGCTGCAAAAATACAGTTATCTTATGGGGTAGAATGTTACAAAAAGGTTGTTTTTTGTAATGCGGTTGCTGGGGAAGTCCCGCTTTCGCGAAAGCGTAATTTTTCTCAACTTTATTACTAATAAATACAACCATGCATTACAGACTTTTACTTGCGTTACTACTAGTACTCAACTCATGCAAACCAGAATCGGAATTAAAAGAGGATATATCTCCTGTGACTGGGATTGAGCTTCTAGAGATTTCCAATGATTCTTTAAGTGTAAGAGCATTAGAATTTTCAGGAAACACCTTTTGGTTTGCCGGAAACAAAGGAAGTTATGGATCCATCATCGATAGTTCAAAGCAACTAACTAAAGGCCGAGTGATTTATGAAGGAAATGAGTCGCTGGAGTTCCGTTCTATTGCCGTCACTGATAATTTTACTTTTATTCTTACTGCTGGGAATCCTGGATTGATCTATAGAATTTCTCATGAAAATGACTCCCTAGCTCTTGTATATAAAGAAGTAGGAGAAACGGTTTTTTATGATAGTTTGAAATTTTGGAATGATAATGAAGGTATAGCAATGGGTGATCCTCAAGATGGTTGTTTTACCATTTTAATGACAAAAGATGGAGGGAATAACTGGGATAAAGTACCGTGTGAAGCATTGCCAAATATGATAGAAGGAGAAGCTGCTTTTGCTGCGAGCAATTCCAATATAGCAATTAATGGCAATCACATTTGGATCGTTACTGGCGGTGCTGCCGCCCGTGTGTGGCATAGTGCTGATAAAGGCAAAAGTTGGCAAGTCATGGAGTCTCCTATTTCACAAGGTGGAGCGATGACAGGAATCTATGCTGTTGATTTTTATGATGAGAATCTAGGTGTTATCATGGGCGGAGATTGGAATGCCAAAGAAATTAATACATCTAATAAAGCGATAACAAGGGATGGTGGTAAAACATGGAGCCTGCTGGCCGATGGAGTAGGTCCCGGTTATTCTAGTGATATTAGTTTTGTACCTGGAACACAAGGACAAGAACTTCTTGCCGTGGGAACACCTGGGATATGGTGGAGCAGTGATCAAGGAGAAAACTGGATTCAGTTAAGTGAATCAGGATTTTATACTGCTGCATTTTCTCAAATGGATGAAGGTGTACTTGCCGGAAATAATTTGATCAGTAGTTTTCGGTTGATACGTAAATAAATTAATCGATAAACGACACTGATTAGTGATATATAACAAACTGAAAAACAAACATATATATTGAGTCTTGTGTTAAAACTCATATTTTAAGCGATGAAATGCTTTGAAGTCCATTCGACATACTACATTTATATCGGTTTAAGTAAATAAGCACTGATTTTACAATTTGTTGTTTATTAAAATATAGCGGTGGAGATCGCTAGCTAAAAGAGAGGAGGAGTCCTCTCTTTTTTTATGCGTATTATTTTGACTTACTTGACAGAATTTAAAATCTCGTTCACTGCAGTCACATAGTTGCGAGAACCCCCAGCTTTTTTAATCTTCTTCATGGTTTTTTGAGGGTTGTCAAACTGCTCTGCAAAATAGCCCCAAAACCCCTGCATTTTCATTTTTATAGGAGTAGGCCCTTGCAAGAAGGCATCATAATCTGCATATATGGTGTCGTGAAATTCCCTAAATCGTTCCCAGCGGTCTGCGGGATATGCTGAAAGATTATTTTGAATCATATATGGCAACCACGGGTCTGCAATCAAGCCTCTACCTATCATAAAATGATCTATAGAGGGGAAGCGATCTTGGCGTTCTTTAAAAATGCTGACGCTTGTGATATCACCATTATAGTAAAGCTTTTGCTTCGCTCGATCCACGCATTTTTGAAATGCCTCTAGATCGACACCGCCTTTATACAATTGTTTTCCTGTGCGTGCATGAATCGCTATACTCTTAAGTGGATATTTTTCAAGTGTTTCGAAAGTTTCCAAAATATCGCCCGCATGTTCGTAACCCATGCGCATTTTCATGGAAACTACAACATCAGTTTCTGCATGAACTCGTTCCAGTATATGATCAATTTGCTCATGATTGCATATGAGTCCAGAGCCCATACCGCGCTTAGTCACCATAGGGTAGGGACAACCTAGATTCCAGTTTAATTCCTTATATCCTAAGGACCTGATGTAGTTCGCAGCGAGTAGAAACTCTTCTGCATCTGCAGTCATGACTTGTGGGATCAATTCTGGCACTGTATTATTCTCAGGCTCTAAATCTCGTTGATAGGAAGATTTGATTTCTAATTTCCCATTGAACCGTATGTAAGGCGCGTAAAACGTATCAATACCACCAAAAAATTTATGAAACGCATTACGGAATCTAAAGTCGGTAAAACCTTGTAGAGGTGAGGATAGAAGAGTAAAGGGTTTGGACATCAATTGGTTTTATAAACTCGGGTTAGGTCCAGAATATTGATCCCATTAGTTTCAAGTCCGTGAACATTTTTACTAATAAATCTAACACTTTGATCATAGTACAATGGCACAATTGCAGCCTTGTCTATAATCATAGAATCCATTTTTATATAGAGAGCTTCTCGTTCTTTAGGGTCAGGATTAGTTAAAGCGTTTTCATAGTACGCATCAAATTGTGGATCTGAAAAATGCGTGTAATTGGGCCCGTTAGGTGAAAAGTTTTTAGAATAAAACAGAGATAAGTAATTTTCTGCGTCTGGATAGTCTGCAATCCAACTGGAGCGGAAAACGTCCAATTGACCAGCACTTCGCGCTTGCCTTAAGGTGGAAGGTGGCATTACTTCAACCTCCACTTGAATACCTACTTTCTCTAATTCTTTTTGAATGTATTCACACAGGTCCAGATAGTTTGCGTTTGTACTTATCGTAATTTGTGGGTTTGGGTTACCAGATTCGCTCACATATTCAGAAACTAATTGTCTGGCTTTTGTAGGATCATACTCGTAGCCTTGAACCTTGCCACCTGCAGGTAGTCCAGCAGGGATAAACCCGCTGTTTGCGGGAGTTCCTATATTATTGCGCAAATACTTGATCATTTGCTTGCGATCAAAACCTAGATTGATAGCCTTGCGTATTTTTTCACTTTGTAGTTCTGGCGTGTTGCTATCTAATTGTAATCCTAAATATTCAGTATTCAGGAACGGTGCCTTGATCATTTGAACGCGAGTTGCATAGGCAGGTTTCAATTCGCCTTGTGTTGTCAGCAATTCATCCTTATAACTGGGATCGAGAGCGTTTATAAAATCTAAATTCCCTTGTGCAAATTCTAAAAATTCTGATTGTTTATCATTTTTGAAAGTGATAGCTACGGCTTCTAAATAGGGAAGGGCTTTACCTTCATCGTCCACCTCATGATATAAATCATTTCTACGCAATACCAATTTTACGTTTTCCTCCCAACGCTTCATGTAGAAAGGTCCCGTGCCTATGGGGTTGGACCGCTGATCGTAATCTGCATCTAAGCGTTCAGGTCTAGGAATAACAGAGCAGTATTTCATGGTTAATAAACCCAAAAAAGCAGGGAAGGGGTTTTTGAGCTTAATGATTAACTCATTTTCACTTACTACGGAAATGCTATCCACGTTACTCATGATCCAAGACCCAGGAGATGCCACTGTAGGATCGGTCAATCGTTCCAGAGAGTATTTTACATCAGCTGCAGAAACTTCCAATGCACTTGTAGCGTTTTCCGCTTTCGCGAAAGCGATATTCTCATGAAAATAGAGACTATCTTTAAGTTCGAAGTGATATAGAAGTCCATCCTCGCTGACGTGCCAATTCTCGGCCAAATCAGGCACTACCTCCAGATTCTGATCTAGTTTTACCAATCCATTGTAGATAAGGTTACAAGCCCAAATATTGCGCTGGTCTTTAGAGAACGCAGGATCCAGACTGGTAATGTTTGCATGTTCATTATAACGGAAGACCGTAGTTTCATCAATCGCCTCACCAGAATCAGCACAGCGCACTACAATTAGTGCTAATAATAAGAGAAGAAAACCCTTTTTCATGGTGGCAAAGATACTGGTTTGAGTGAGTAGCGATTTGCTAGTGTGGGAGAATGTTATTAAGTCATTGAAAGTTTTTTCAGTCTTTAAATGAAGGTATCTTTGCAGTCTGGTAAAATAGGAACATGAACGCAGTCGCAGACAAGAAATCGGTCGCATTTTATACCTTAGGTTGTAAGCTTAATTTTAGCGAGACTTCTACTATTGCTCGTGATTTTGATAAGCAAGGTTTCGAACGTAAGGAGTTTGAAGAAGCTGCTGATATTTATGTCATCAATACCTGTAGCGTAACGGAGAATGCAGACAAACGTTTTAAGTCCATAGTGAAAAAGGCTCAAAAACAAAATAAAGATGCGTTTACCATTGCGGTAGGTTGTTATGCGCAATTGAAACCAGAAGAACTAGCGGCTGTTGACGGTGTCGATTTGGTTTTAGGGGCAACAGAGAAATTCAAGATCACAGATTATATCCACCAACTTTCAAAAGATGAGCCAGCGCAAATCCACTCTTGTGAGATTGATGAGGCAGACTTTTATGTGGGAAGCTATTCGATAGGTGATCGCACCAGGGCGTTTTTAAAAGTTCAAGATGGGTGTGATTATAAATGTACGTATTGCACGATACCATTAGCGCGAGGAATCTCTCGCAGCGATACTATGGAAAATGTAATCGAAAATGCTCGCGAAATTGCCGCTCAGGACATTAAGGAAATCGTATTGACTGGCGTCAATATAGGGGACTATGGTAAAGGCGAATTTGGAAATAAAAAGCATGAGCACACCTTTTTAGACCTTGTAACCCAATTAGATCAAGTAGAAGGGATTGAACGACTTCGTATTTCTTCCATTGAACCAAATTTATTGAAGAATGAAACCATAGAATTGGTTTCAAAGTCCAGAGCTTTTGTACCTCATTTTCACATACCGTTACAGTCAGGAAGCAATGAGTTGCTGGGTAAAATGAAGCGTCGCTATAAGCGTGAACTGTATGTCGATCGAGTAAAAAAAATCAAGGAACTAATGCCCGATTGCTGCATAGGCGTTGACGTGATCGTCGGTTTTCCTGGCGAGACAGACGATCACTTCATGGATACCTATAAGTTCCTAAGCGATCTTGATATTTCATATTTGCACGTATTTACCTATTCTGAACGCGACGATACAGAGGCTGCGGTAATGGAAGGAGTTGTTCCTATGAATGTGCGCAAGAAACGCTCTAAAATGCTGCGCGGACTCTCGGTTAAAAAACGTCGTGCATTCTATGAAAGCCAACTAGGCAAAACAAAAACAGTCCTTTGGGAAGCTGAAAACAAGGAAGGCTTTATTCAAGGTTTCACAGAGAATTATGTCAAAGTAAAAACCTATTACAATCCAGAACTTGTCAATCATTTGCAGCCGGTACAATTGTTAGAGATCGATGAAGATGGTACCGTACGCGTGGATATTTTATAGTTCGCTTTCGCGAAAGCGAACTATTTATCAATCGCTCTTGCACGTTTGAAATTAATTGTTAGTTTTATACCTATGTTACATAGGTATGTCAAACCCTTCCTTATTTCGTGGTAATCTTACAGCTATTGTGCTCCAATTATTGGAAGCAGAAGGCCGGATGTATGGTTATGAAATCACGCAAAAAGTCAAGGAAAAGACCAATGGATCTTTAAGTATTAAGGAAGGTGCTTTATATCCCATACTTCACAAACTAGAAGCTGAAAATTTCCTTACAGTAGAGGTAGAGAAGGTGGACAAACGCATCCGTAAATACTATAAAATCACAGAAGCTGGTGAACAAGAGCGTGTGACCCAATTGCAAGCCCTAAAAGAATACATGAATACTATGGAGCAACTGTTTCAACCTAAATTGAGTTATTGATGTCGCAATTAACGGACCAGCAAATCGAATCTTTATACAAATTCACAAGACAACATTTTGTAGAATATTACGACCTTCAAACTGAACTTGTAGATCACATGGCCAATGGCATTGATCAACAATGGAATGAAAATACTAATCTAACTTTTGAGCAAGCTAGAGATCGGGAGTTTAAAAAATTTGGTGTTTTTGGATTTATGGATGTTTTAGAACAGCGTCAAAAGGCGATGAGTAAGAAGTATGCAAAAATCGTTTGGCAACATTTCAAGGATTATATGAGATTACCTAAAATTTTAGGTTTTGTGCTCAGCATCTTGATTGCGTATACCATTTTAAAATATACAAGTGTTTCAGAGGAGTTTTTCTTAGGAGCTATAGTTACTAGTGCCATTATCTACATTTCAGCTACTTTTTATAGAAGGAAACAAATTAAGAAGACTCGGGTAGCCAGTGACAAGAAATGGATGTTTGAAGATATTATTTTTAGTCAAGCAGCAACAGGAGGTGTTGCATTAATACCCCTACATTTCTATAACATTTTCGGTCGGCTCTCTGGAATTTCAGAAATGAATTCAGTCTGGATTTTGATTTTAAGTATGATTATTTGCAGTTTCTACCTTTTCCTTTACATCATGACGGTTGAAATTCCACAGATGGCAGATGAATATCTGGAGCAGACGTATCCTGAGTATCGAATGGTGTAAAGTTGTTCCAGCTGCTACTTTACGTCAAAAATGATAGGTAATCCATAAATTACACCTACTGGTTTTCCTTTTTGCCTCCCAGGCTGCATTTTAGGAAGTCGCTCTATGACTCGGATTGCTTCTTCTTCCAGAATAGGGTGAACTGCCTGGGCATTGATACCTATGATCTCCCCAGACTTATCAATTTTAAATTGGACGTTGATATTTATTCTGCCGCTTAATCCTATGGGGCCAGCGACTGAAGCTCTGAAATTATTAGAAACATGGGTAGTAATGCCTTTTTGCATGCATCTTTTATATTCTGCGTTGGTAGTACCTGACTCACAACCAGGGAACACGGGTACTTGTTCAATAATGGCAAAGGCAGTAATTTCTGAAATACTGTCCGTTTCCTTTTTAATGGACTGCTTCTCTATTTCAAACTTCTTTTTTGCTTCTATTTCTTTCCTTATGTTGATTTTTTCCATGCTGCGGGCAAGGCCCACTTGAGCGATAGAAATGGCGGGATCGTTGGGCTTAGACAATTGAATCGCTTTTAAATACGAAGCTTTTGCAAGTTCCAAATCTTCCAGTGCAAAATAAATATTGCCCTCTAGCATATGAACCAATCCAAGTTTTTCTAATTCCTCAGATGCCATACTCTCTTTGACTAGATCCAGCGCTTTCTCAAAATTTTGAGCAGAATAAGCTTTTAAGGTTTTGTTCAATAATCGGATCTCTTTTTTATTGAGATCAGGCATTTGCGCAAAGGCTGTAACGCATGTAGAAATAGCTATGCAAAATGTAAGAATGTAAAATCTCATAATTTTTTGATTCAATGTGATTGAGCTTTGGTCGTAGTAAAGAGGCTATTTAATTCCAAATATGAACATGCATAGATTCTTTCACAGCAATAGGTTTTCCATTTACAGTTGCTGGTTTTAGTTTTGACATTTCTCGTAAGATTCTGATTCCCTCTAATTCTAGCAAGGGATGTGCAGCATAAACTTCAATATCACTTAATGTTCCCTCGTTTGTAACAGTAAAGAACGGGTAAATTACGGTAGGTACATTGATTCCAATATCCTTCAAAATCGTTTTATCAAAATTGAAACTAATTAAATCGTTTACATAATAATGAAAACATTTGTCGGTTGTTTTTTGATCTTCATAGACGCTACAGCCTGGATAAATAACCATACTGTCCAGACTTGTTACTTTTTCAAAATTATTAAGATTCACAATGCCACTAGCAACTTCACCTTCAAATGATTGTTTGGGAACTTTTAAATCTTTGATATGATTTATATTTTTTTGAGATCTTGAAATAGCATTCTGTAAAAAAGTTCTCCGATCATCGGTAATGTCAAGTCCAGTTAATATCTTATAGTAAAGTTTCCTCGATTCATCAAAAGCCTTTTCAGCGAAGTAAATATTAGCTAATAGAAGCTGTGCGTCAGGTTGCTCCTTCAAATCATCTTTTTCCATAGCTTTCAAACACAGTCTCTTGGCTTTTTTGAGATCAAGTTCTCCATAGGCAGCTTTTGACCTTTGAAATAATCTAGAATTTAAATCTATGGATTGCGCATGACCCTTATGAATAAGTGCCATTAGTAAAATAATGGTCAATAATTGCAATCTTTTTATAGTTGGTTTACTAATGCTCATTTTACAAATGTCAAATCGATGGGGAGTCTATAAATGATACTCAAGGGTTTGTCCCTTTGGATTCCTGGAGATAATGCTGGAATAGTATTTAAAACCCTTATAGCTTCAATTTCTAATAGAGGACTCACTCCTTTTACTTGCAGGATTTCTAACTTACCTTCACTATTAATTTTAAACTTGGTCTCAATTCGTCCTTTAGGATATGGAAATACAGAACTTATTAGACCTTTCTGAAATCGACTAGTTATCAAGTTATTCATGGAAGATTGCATGCATGATTTGAGCATGGCGTTTCCTGATACTAGTTCACAACCCGGATAGATAGGAACTCGCTCAAAAACCTTATAGTCCTCTGGATTGTACTTTTTTTTGACCTTAGGTGCTAATTTTAAGGAATCTCGATAAAGTTGATCCTCTTTGTCCTGCTCAAAATAATTCAAACGAGCAGTAGCTCTACCCAGGCTCAATTGACCTATGACCTTTCGTGAATCATTTGAATCTAGATCTTTTATGAAATTGTAGTAAGCAACTCTAGATTCTTCAAAATTTCCTAAAGCAAACTCAATGTTTCCTAGTAAGTAATCTATTTCTGAGGTAGGTGATAATGCGGAGTCTTCTGAATCGATATCCTCAAATAGTCGCTTCGCTTTTTCAAATTTTTGAGAGCGGTAGAGTTTTTCGACCTTTTGAAAATCTTTTTCTATTTTTTTATTTTCAGAATATTTTTCTTGTGAATAAACATTTGAAATCATCAGTGAAAGAATCACAAAGAAAAACCGGTAAAGCATCGTAGCAACTTTTTCCAAATATAGTGATCCCTAGAGGCTGTTTCAAAACTTAATTCAAGGTTAAAATTTATACTTTGCAAACCTTATATTTGCTTCCTATGGCTGGAAATACATTTGGGACTGTTTTTAAATTGACCACATTTGGTGAGTCTCATGGAGTAGCGATTGGGGGTATCATTGACGGCTGTCCAGCAGGAATTCAGCTAGATTTTCAAGCCATTCAGCGTGATTTAGACCGTCGTAAGCCAGGCCAAAGTAAAATTGTAACTCAGCGCAAAGAATCGGATACTGTGCAATTTTTGTCTGGAATCTTTGAAGGTGTGACTACGGGTACGCCTATTGGTTTCCAAATAGTTAATGAAAATCAAAAGTCCAAAGACTATTCGCACATCAAGGATTCGTATCGACCCAGTCATGCAGACAAGGCCTACGATGACAAGTACGGTACGAGAGATTATCGTGGCGGTGGCCGCAGTAGCGCGCGGGAAACAGCTTCCAGAGTTGTGGCGGGTGCCGTTGCAAAACAAATGCTGGCAGGCCTTCAAATTCATGCCTATACCAGTAGCGTCGGCGATTTGAAATTAGATAAAAACTACAAAGAACTCGATTTTAAAGAAATTGAGAATAATGCAGTGCGTTGTGCAGATTCCGCTTTCGCGAAAGCGTGTGAAGACAAAATAATGCAAGTGCGAAAGGCAGGGGATACCATTGGAGGTGTTATAAGTTGCGTGATTCAAAACGTACCGGCATCTTTAGGCGAGCCTGTTTTTGATAAATTGCATGCAGATTTAGGCAAAGCCATGCTTTCTATTAACGCCGTCAAAGGTTTTGAATATGGTAGTGGTTTTGCTGGAAGTGAAATGTTAGGTAGCCAGCACAACGACCTCTATGAGAAGGATGGAAGTACCAAAACCAATCATAGCGGCGGTATTCAGGGAGGCATTTCTAACGGAATGGATATCTATTTCAAAGTGGCTTTCAAACCAGTCGCCACGATCATGCAGTCCCAGCCTACAATTGATAAACAAGGTAACGCTACTGAAATGCAAGGCAAAGGCCGCCATGACCCTTGTGTTGTACCGCGGGCCGTGCCTATAGTAGAAGCTATGGCAGCGCTGGTCCTTGCAGATCACTTTTTAAGAAATAAAACAGCTAGAGTTAACACGTACTCTTGAATAGATTTTGATATTTACAAAAAGAAATAATACCCCACTTACATGAAGAAGTTAGCATTACACTGGCAAATATTAATTGGAATGACCTTAGGGATTCTGTTTGGATTTCTAATGATCCAATTTGATTGGGGTAGAGGCTTTGTAGAAGATTGGATCAATCCGTTAGGGACCATCTTCGTTAATTTATTGAAGCTGATTGCAGTTCCATTGATTTTAGCATCCCTGATCAAAGGGATTTCTGATCTGAAAGATATTGCTAAGTTTCGCAAAATGGGATTGCGCACTATTCTAATTTACATTGCAACGACTGTTATTGCTATTACTCTAGGATTGGTATTAGTTAACGTGTTAAACCCTGGTGCTGGAATCTCACAGGAAACTATTGATAATTTAAGCGCTACTTATGAGGGGAACTCGGACATAGCAGGTAAACTTACTACTGCTGCTGCCCAAAAAGACGCCGGACCCTTACAAGCCTTAGTTGACATGGTTCCGGATAATGCGGTAGCTGCTATGGCCAACAATAGCTTGATGCTTCAAGTAATTTTCTTTGCTATATTTCTAGGTATTTCTATGCTACTCATAGGCGAGAAACGAGCAGAACCATTGAAGAACTTTTTCGATTCTTTAAATGATGTTGTACTTAAAATGGTAGACCTGATCATGTTGACAGCTCCATTTGCTGTATTTGCACTGCTAGCTAATGTTGTTGTTAGTGCAGATGATCCAGATATTTTATTGGCCTTGTTGTTTTATGCAGGAACGGTAGTTTTAGGTTTGCTTTTGATGATAGGCGTTTACTGTTTGATTTTCTGGCTCTACGTCAAAAAATCCCCACTATGGTTTTTAGATAAAATTGCACCTGCACAATTGCTTGCATTTTCTACCAGTTCTAGTGCGGCCACGCTACCGGTAACTATGGAACGTGTTGAAGAACATATGGGGGTTGAAAAAGAAGTAGCCAGTTTTGTACTTCCTGTAGGGGCTACCATCAATATGGATGGAACTAGTTTATACCAAGCTGTAGCTGCGGTTTTTGTGTGTCAAGCTCTAGGTATTGAACTTGCATTGACGGCTCAATTAACTATTGTTCTCACAGCGTTGCTAGCATCTATTGGTTCTGCTGCTGTGCCTGGTGCAGGAATGGTGATGCTGGTGATTGTTTTGGAATCTATCAGTTTCCCTAGCGACTTGCTTCCCATTGCGCTGGCTTTAATCTTTGCGGTTGATCGACCTTTAGATATGTTGCGTACAACTGTAAACGTTACTGGAGATGCTACTGTAGCTTCTATAGTGGCAAAATCTCTTGGAAAATTTGGTGAGCCTAAGGTGGAAGATTGGGACGACAACCTGGATGAGGTGACTTCATAATTTAGCCCAGGTCGCACACGATTTTTCTCATTTCCTATTCAGTGGGTTGAGTTTTCTTGTAGTAGATAATTGGTGGATTACGCTTTCGCGAAAGCGAACAAACCAACAGCTCTCTGCTTCTAACTATTGCATTTACTTAACATCAATCTATATCTTTTATTCATAGTTTGCGCGTACCAACCAATATCCAAAACTATGAATGTCTGTTTTTTAATGTATCCCTGGGAAGAAATTGCGCCAGAAACTGACTCTACTCTTGCCATTATTCATGAATGCGTGAAACGCGGTCATCGAGTAGCTATCGCAACACCTGCAAACCTTACCATTAGAGATAGTGTAGCCTATGCTTTTTCTAAAATGATACGAAAAATGGACAATGTTCCAGCACAGCAGCGTTCCTTTTACAAACGTGCAGAACTTAAAGAAAAGATGTTGCCTTTGGCAGGTTTTGATGTCTTAATGATGCGTGCAAATCCTCCCCTGGATCCTATAGCACTTAACTTCCTAGACAGCGTTAAGGATGATGTTTTTATTGTTAATGATATAGAAGGCCTGCGAGAGGCAAATAACAAGTTATACACCGCATGTTTTGATGATCCAGACAATACCATCATACCGCGCACTCACGTTTCTAAAAACAAAGAATATCTAAAGTCAGTAATTAAAGAGAATCCCAGAGAGAAAATGATTATGAAGCCTTTGAATGGCTATGGAGGTAGTGGGGTGATCATGGTGGAGAAGTCTGCCATGGGAAATGTAAATAGCTTATTGGATTTTTATATTGATAATAAGGATGGAACCACAAACTACATCATCTTACAAGACTACATTGATGGTGCAGAGAAAGGAGATTCTAGAATATTATTATTAAATGGGAAACCTATTGGCGCAGTGCGTCGCGTTCCAGGTGGCGATGATCATCGCTCAAACATTAGTGCTGGCGGGACTTTTGAAAAGCACACTTTGACTCCGGAGGAAAAATTACTCTGCAAGAAAATTGGGCCTAAATTAGTAAAAGATGGACTTTACTTTGTGGGTATTGATGTTATCAACGGCATGCTGGTCGAGGTAAATGTGATGTCCCCTGGAGGAATTATACAAATCAACAAAGCTTCAAAAACAAAGATTCAACAAAAGATTGTCGATTATTTTGAAGAGGAAACCAGTATACGTGTACAAGCACTTGATAGAACCACTAAATTAAAAAGCAAGCTGATTAATGAATAAAATGTCCATACGTAAGATCTTGAGTAAGATCGAGAATGAGGAAACCTTTCACGCAGTAGCTGATGATTATTCCTTTTCCATCAAGATTGATGATTACGTCCCATATGTTTGCGCTGCAGTGCATGATGGGCACCATTTTGATAAACGACTATGGAGCAAATGCTTGCATACGGAATATGACAGGTGGTATGAGGAAGATCCTTGTACTGGCAACATGATTTCCTTATTACCCATAACCATTATCGCGCATGATAGTAGGTTTGAATACGATTTGAACCGTGACCCTAAGGAGGCTATTTATGAAACTGCCTGGGGAAAGACGCTTTGGAAAACACCACTTTCTGAAGCTGAAAAAATGCGAGCTTTAGAAAAACATGATAATTTTTACAGGGTAGTTTTACAATTGATTGTTAAGCTAGAGGAGCAATTCGGCACTGCTGTTTTTTATGATTTTCATTCCTACAATAGGAAACGTTGGGATCGTGAAGTTCCTGTTTTCAATCTAGGAACCTCAAATGTGGATCAGATGAAATACAATTTAGCAATCACTCAATGGCAGGAAATTCTCAACAATGTGACTTTGCCTATTGATCAAAAAGTAACCTGTGCAATTAATGATGTCTTTCAGGGTAATGGATATTTTTTGAAATACGTTACTTCTAACTCGCTGAACTCTTTAGTTTTGGCCACTGAGGTTTCTAAAATTTATTGCGACGAGGAGACTGGTGTCATTTTCCCTGAAGTAGTGCATACCCTTAAGGATAAATTGAAGTATTACATACAATCACACGCACACAGATTTTATGATCGCCACCATACCTATGAATCTTAAACTTAATGTTTGGAATCAAAAATCACTAAGGAATTTCAAGTAGTTCACGAGATTGATGACAATATCCACCGGCTGGTGCGTAATCTTGAGTTACTTGCCTTCATTAATCCATTAAACATTGCTCAGGAGCGAAAGAAATTTTTCAAGGAAAAGTATAAATACGATCCTGAATTCAAATATCGTAAGGTCCGGTTCGATACTTATAAATTGCATAGGCTGTTTTTTAGCCAGCGATTGAAAGACATAGATGACCCTATGATACGGGAGCTCTATAAGGATGTAGTTTATACCTATAGCGGTATGCTACAATGTATTGAGACCATAAGTGAACCAGGCAATCGGTTCTATTTCAACAGCCTGCGCTTTTACGGCACTCCTACGGATAAGATGGTAGAGAATGCAAAGTTTATCCTCCATCACGATGAGGGCGCTGTAGAGCAAACAGCTTTATCTATACCTACTATATCCACCTACGATGCCATTGAATTCTTCAATGAGTACAAGCGTATTTATGACTTTGATTTTGGTATAAAGACGAGTAGCGCGATGAGTGCAGCTGCCATGGTCTCCAATAAAGACCAAATGCTGATTTTAAAAAAGAATCATTTGTTTTCTCAGCATCAACTTAATGTATTAGCTCACCACGAGATTGGAGTGCACTTGGTAACCACATTCAATGCAGCAGAACAACCCTTACATATTTTTAGTAACGGATTTCCTAATAATGTAGAAACACAAGAAGGACTGGCGGTATTTGCTGAATATATGAGCGGTAACCTTACTGTTTCCCGGTTGAGAGAGTTGGCTTATCGTGTCATAGCCACAGATTCTTTAATTAAGGGGAATGACTTTAGTGAGACCTTCAATTTAATTCATAACCAGTTCGGTTTAGATCGCGAACGAGCTTTCAATATTGTATTGAGAGTACATCGTGGTGGTGGTTTTACTAAAGATGCGCTGTACCTCTCAGGATTACAAAAAATTTATTCGCGATATGAAGCAGGAATGAGTATGGAATCATTGTTGTTGGGTAAATGTTCCATAGAATATGAACCAGTAGTGAATCATTTGAAGGAATTGGATTTGGTAAAACCTATATCTTTCCCTTGCAAATCGTTTCAAAAAAACCACAATACTAATCAACGTGTCGAATGGATCTTAGAAAACTTAAAGTAAATGCCCTCTTTTCCATATGCTTGATTAGCATTACAACAGCTTTTGCTCAACACCCTATTGAGGTTCCTATCTATGTGACTACATCCCAAGAACCTGCTGATAAATCTATTATAGCTATAGCTGCAGATCCAGTAGTAGATTATGTGTATAGAAAAGTTGACACCGCTTATAGGTGGGGTTATTCAGGATTCAATAATCTTGTGGTTGGAAACCAAATTTATCCGTTACACTTAGAAGAATATGACGATTTCAATATCGCCGTATTTCAACAAGATTCAACAACTACTATAGTATACTCTGGCGCTCAAGGCGCAGTTAAAAACGATTTTTTATTACAGCGCCGTAAAGCATTTAAAGAATACAGTAATTTACCAGGTTTACTTCAAAGACCTATTGAAGATTTAACTGTTTCTTTGGATAGCTTAAGCTCTACATGGATTACAGAATTAAATTCTTACCCATTTTCAGCTCGTTTTAAAGAAGACGAAAATCAATACTACAGCTCTTATAGCAACTATGTATTGCTTACTCATCAAGTGTTAAAAGAAAAAAAGTCAGACTTGACGGAGTTGGAGTTAGTAGATTTCCCTAAAATTGATTTTAATAATCATCGCTATTATACGACGATACCTTTTTATAGAGAAATGGCTCGAGCGTACCATTTTAAAAGGTTAGTGAATTTAGATTCAAAAGGTAAAGGCCGTCGCTACTTGAGAGATTTGAACGGTTATGCGATGATCAATGATTTGCAAACAAAAGCATTCGTACAATCTACGGAACATCATCCTAAAGCAGAATATTTATTTGATGTTGCAAAGCCTCAATATACTCCACATGATAGAGAAGACCGGCGTCTGCACCGTAGGAGTAGGAAAACAGGAGTTGGAACTGAGTTTATGAACCCACCTAGTTTCGCTTTAGACGGCAAAGCTGTAAGTTTTGATCAACTTAAAGGAAAAAAAGTGTATCTCTTTGTTTACAGTCTTAAGGATCCAAATTTTATTCAAAACTTGAATCGCTGGAATCAATTTCATGCCAATAAAAAACAAGAAGATGTTTATTTTGTCACCTATTCGCTTGATAACGAATTGAACAAGGAGCTATGGAGATCCCTTCAGTTGAATTCTCAAATCGCTGGCTGGAATCTAGGCAGCAACCTCAAAAAATCGAATGAGTGGTGCAAAGATTTAGGAATTGTAGTACTCCCTAGAGTTATTTCTATTGATGATACAGGAATTGTGATTGACCCTAATGTGGATTTAGGCTTTCAAAAATCAAAGTACTAATTAGGTATTCACCATTCTGATTTAAGTAGGGTCAAAGTATAGAAGTTCGCTTTCGCGAAAGCGAACTCTCCCTCAACTGAACTAACTACCTTTGCATTTTAATCTTACCTCATGTCAGAATTGCAAAAAGAACTCGAAGAACGATCAAATAACAGCTGTGAGCTATGTGGTTCCAAAGAATCTTTAATGATTTATGAAGTGCCAGATTCACCAACTGATGTCAAAGATACCAGCGTCTTAGCTTGTTCCACCTGTGTCAATCAACTTACAGATGAAGATCAAGTGGAACCAAATCACTGGCGATGTTTAAATGATTCAATGTGGAATCAAACGCCTGCTGTACAAGTTATTGCATACCGTATGCTCAACCAATTAAAGAGCGAAGGCTGGCCAGCAGATCTTCTAGAAATGATGTACTTAGAAGAGGAGACTAAAACCTGGGCAGAGGCAGGAATCCAGAGAGGTCCACAGATTATTCATAGGGACGCCAACGGTCATATATTGAGCAAGGGTGACAATATTGTTTTAATCAAAGATCTTGACGTAAAAGGAGCAAACTTTGTAGCAAAGCGAGGTACCGCGGTTCGTAATATTTCACTAGTACACGACAATGCAGATCAAATTGAGGGTCGTGCTAACGGTCAGCATATCGTCATTTTAACGCAATACGTAAAGAAAACTTAGTAAGCGTACTTTCTTTTACGCATCCACAAAAACAAGAAACCAGCTCCTAGAATGAGCATCAATGGTACAAGAATGTTAACAGCTTGCCAATAGGTGCGGTTGTCATAACTACGCTTGATATCTAGGAAGGGCACCTTTACATTCTTATTACGCAGTTCCATCAAATTATCATCGGCGAGCATGTAGTTGACTACATTCATTAAAAACTCTTTATTGCCATAAAATTGACCCGTACGCATGTCGTAGCCTAAATCTTGTGGTTGACCACGATCCACCTGATTTTTCATAATATCACCATCGGCAGATAGAAATAGGGCTGTGGGCTGACTTTCCTCTAGAGCATTAGGTAAATCAAAAGGTTTCACTCTGTTCTTGTAGGCGCTGATAAATTGACCTTCAGCCATAGCAGCTAAAGGTTTAGATCCAGACCTATAGAGCGCTGGGTCAATATCCACGTCAATTTCTGATAATGATAAAGCAGCTGGTAGGGTGACCTGTTGGGTTTCTTTACTGGAGGCGAGCAAAATTTTCTTTTTGGTCGCTGTCTTCAAGGTATCTAGACTCCCGGTATACTCAAACTTTACATCTTCCAGATTGCGGGTAATGGTATTGCTGCTATCACCACTAGCCAGCGGGTAATACGGCCATTGAAATGCTTCATATTGCGTATTTCGACCTTCCCCAGTAGCAAGAGCTAGTGCGCCACTCTGTATATCTTTGATTAAACCACGATTGAGTCGCATCCCATAACGGAAAAGCATGTCGTCTAGTTTTAAATCTCTAGGTAATGCATAGGCTATTGCTTCAGGGTTAGCAAGACTGTCATTTTCCATGATTATAGGGTCTATTGCCATGAGCAATTGGCCACCATTCATGAGGTACTGGTCTAGAATAAATTTCTTTGTCTCAGATAATGCCACTGTCGGCTTCGCCTCAATGACTAGATCGTAATTTTTTAACTCTTGGAGTACTTGTACAGGTGTAATGCTATCACTTTTAGTAACAAACTCAATCCCAAATGGTGCCACACGATAATATGCCTGAAGCGACCCGATGAAGTCTGCAAGTTGTAGATCAGTTAACTCACCGCTATCGCGCAGTACAGCTATTTTTTTGTCTTTGGATTTTGAAACTTTACGCAGTCCATCTGCCAGCTGGTATTCCAACTGCTGTATCGAGGCATTGACACGCTCCTCAGTAGTGGAACGAGCTACTTTTTTGAGTAAGGGAATCGCAGTGCGTTTGCCGTCATATGCAATAATTGCATAGGGAATCACAGTCACATTAGTCTGCTTTCCTTTCTCCATGATGGTTGCCATGGCAGGTTGCACACCTTCCGCAGCCAGTCTTTGAATGACTTGATTTGATTCTTCCTGATTCAAATCCTCTAAGGGATTTAGAAACTCATATTTCAAGTTGGGATGAATTGAAGCCAGTTCTTCCAATAATTGACGGGTTTCTTGTTTCAACTTCAGGAATTCAGCAGGTAATTCTCCATCTAGAAAAACATCTACATAGATATCCATAGGTGCTTCATCCAGCAAACTCTTCGTTTCTTTAGAAATAGTGTAACGCCCATCTTCAGTCAAGTCAAATCGATGATGGTAACGACTGGACAGGAAATTGAGCGCGACAAGCGCAACGATCCACAGGACAATATTTCTTACACTGTTCCCCATCACTTCTTACTTAAGCTTGTTTTGAGTGAAATTTCGCTTAAAGCGAAAAAGAATACCGCTACACTAACAAAGTAAATCACATCTCTAGTGTCTAAAACGCCTCGAGCCATACTTTCATAATGAAACTTCATCCCAAAAGAGGGCAATAAGGTGTCGCTAGATACATAACCTGCAGCACCTTCAAACCCGAAATAAATGGCGAAACACAGGACTGCCGCTGCTAAAAACGCCACGATCTGATTACTAGTTATGGTCGAGCAGAATATAGAAATAGAAGTATAGCCTAATGCTAATAACAAAGTGCCTAAATAACTACCTAGCGTACTGCCTAAGTCAATGTTGTAACTAGAAGTTCCCAGTTCACCAATGGTGATGACATATATCAATGTGGGAATCAGTGCTATAAAAATAAGGCTTAATGCAGCTAAGAACTTTCCGCCTATCAAACTACGAATGGAAATAGGTCGTGTCAAGAGAATTTCTAAGGTACCTAAATCCCGTTCTACTGTAAAGCTGCGCATACAAATCGCCGGAATCAAAAACATAAACAACCATGGAATCAATAGGAAAAATGGCGTCAAGTCTGCAAAACCGTAATTCAGAACATTAAACTCACCGTCAAAGACGAAAACAAACAAACTGCTGATTAAAAGAAATATGCAGATGACCAAATAGCCGCTTAGGCTACAGAAAAATCCACGTAATTCCTTTAAATATATGGCTTTCATTTCAGGCTATGGATTTTATTCACTGTATGAGCGATAGGTTTGCGATCAAATAAAGCCTTGGTTTTAGGCCATATTTCTTTAAATAACGTGGAGTGTCGGTAATTATTTAAATCAGCTTCAGATTCCCAATAGCTGTAGGTAAAAAAGGTCTGTGCATCATCCGCGCCTTGATACAACTCCAGTAGTTGGCACCCTGGCTGCTCGCGTATGTTTTCTTTGATTTCTTCAAACATGGTTTCAAAGTCGGCTACCAGATGGGCGTGAAAATGCATTTGTACGATACGGACAATCATGAGTTCTCAAAGTTAATAATTACTGGAGCATCAATTTGTAACCCGAATAATGTACTAGCACTACCCACCGTCATAGGATTAGATCGATATGTTGCAATTTCGATAAGCCCGGAACTGTTGAATACCACCATTCCCTTACCATCCACATCGCGTTTGTTAGGCTCTACTTCAAAATTAACAATGTCAGAATATCTATCATAGATTGCCTTCAACTTCTCACTTCTTGTGGATAAAACAAATTTCCTCCCACGACCTACTTGATGGAATAGTTCCCGGCTAATGTTAGTCACGCTATTCCCATAATTATCTATGTAAATCACTTGACCATTGATATAACTCTGGCTTTCTGAAACAATTGGATGAATGCCAGTAATGGATCTCAAAGATTCTATAGGTCTCCCTATAACCTCAAGAGTCCCGCCACGAGCAATGTGACATGCAGTGCTCACAAATACGTCTAGCGTGGTAAAATTTGATGAGATGCGATCATGAATATTGATCTCAACCATCTTTTCAGCCTTCAGTTTGCTCATGATCAAACACAAAACACCATTGTCTGCACAGATAAAGTAATGACCATTTAATAGTATGGCTACATGCTTGTTCTCTGGAGTATGCTCGGCATCAACCCCTATAATGTGAATAGTTCCCTCTGGGAAAGAAGCATAAGCATTTTGAATGATGTAAGCAGCCTCTGCAATATGAAAAGGGGACACATCATGTGAGATATCCACAATGTTTACCGTTTCCAATTCTTTATAGATCGCTCCTTTAACTGCGCCTACATAGGGGTCTTTCCAGCCAAAATCAGTAGTCAAAGTAATTAAGGGCATAAAAAGACGGTGCAGTTGTTGATTAAATTCAGCATTAAAAGTGAGTGGCACTTGAACGGTTGAAGATAGTTTTTACTATTTTCATAAGCCCATGGGCACTCCCAACAAAACTAAAAAAATAATAGACGTAACACGTCACTTAATTTACCGCTTTTGAACGAACTTGTTATCGACCTTGCCGACGCCAACCCTAGAGAATTTTTTGGGGTGAAAAACAAAAATCTCACCTTCCTCAAACAACACTATCCCAAGCTCAAGATTGTAGCTAGAGGATCTGTTATGAAAGTCTATGGTGATGAAGAACAACTGCAGGAATTTGATAAGCGACTGGAAATGCTCCTGAATCACTTCACTAAGTATAATAAGCTGGATGAAAATACCATCGAGCGTTTACTTACTGCAAACGAGACGGAAAATTATGAATCTAAAGGAACTAGTGATGTGCTAGTTCATGGTAATAATGGCGCATTGATTCGGCCTAAAACGCCTAATCAGCGCAAGTTGGTAAGCTTGTGTAAGCAAAACGATATGGTATTTGCGATCGGCCCTGCAGGTACAGGAAAAACTTATATAGGAGTGGCGCTAGCCGTGCAGGCGTTAAAAAACAGAGAGGTTAAACGAATTATTATTACTAGACCGGCGGTGGAAGCAGGGGAGAACCTAGGATTTTTACCAGGCGATTTGAAAGAGAAACTGGATCCTTACATGCAGCCTATTTATGATGCCTTGCGCGACATGGTTCCTGCAGAAAGGCTCGCAAGCTACATTGAAAAAGGAACGATACAAATCGCTCCTTTAGCATTTATGCGTGGTCGCACGCTCGATCAGGCTTATGTGATTCTTGATGAGTCGCAAAACACTACACATGCTCAAATGAAGATGTTTTTGACCCGCATGGGGAAAGATGCAAAATTCTTTATCACGGGAGATCCTGGACAAATCGACTTGCCACGACGCACCATTTCTGGTCTCAAAGAAGCTCTTTTGATATTAAAAGATGTAGAAGGTGTTGGCATGATGTATCTAGACGATAGTGATGTAGTGCGCCACCGATTGGTTAAGAAGGTAATCGCTGCGTATAAAGAAATTGAAAACCGCAATTAGTGATGGTTCAAGTTCGCTTTCGCGAAAGCGAATACCCTATTCAAAAAAGTAAATAACTAGTTAATAAAATAGCAACCCACAGGTCAAGTTACACTTAGGATTTCTGACCTTTGCCGAAGTTTTAAATTCCCTATATGTTCCTTTTTGATACGATCACAGATACCAACTTCAATTTTCCCGGACAACAGTCCGTATACAAAGGTAAAGTACGCGAGGTGTACGGTTTAGAAAATGATGTATTAGTGATGATTGCTAGTGACCGTTTGAGTGCTTTTGATGTGGTGATGCCACGAGGGATTCCTTTTAAAGGTCAAATCTTAAATCAAATAGCTACTAAAATGATGGCAGCTACTGAAGATATAGTGCCCAATTGGTTGATCGCAACTCCAGATCCTAACGTTGCGATAGGGCATAATTGCGAACCATTCAAAGTAGAAATGGTGATACGCGGGTATATGAGTGGACATGCAGCGAGAGAATACAAAGCAGGAAAACGAGAATTATGCGGTGTTTCCATACCAGAAGGGATGAAAGAAAATGATAAGTTTCCAACACCAATCATCACACCTGCTACTAAAGCGGAAATGGGAGATCACGATGAGGATATCTCTAGAGAGAATATTCTAGCTCGTGGTATAGTTTCAAAAGAAGATTATGAAGTTCTAGAAAAATATACACGAGCGCTTTTTGAACGAGGAACTCAACTGGCTGCAGCTCGCGGGCTCATTCTTGTCGATACTAAATACGAATTCGGAAAAACGGCAAATGGTACTATAGTTTTGATCGACGAAATTCATACTCCAGATTCCTCCAGATATTTTTATGCAGATGGCTACGAGGAACGCCAGCAAAAAGGAGAAGCTCAAAAACAGTTGAGCAAAGAATTTGTTAGACAATGGCTTATTTCTAATAATTTTCAAGGGTTGGAAGGTCAAACCGTTCCTGAAATGACAGATGAATACATCCTTTCTGTAAGTGAACGCTATATAGAACTCTACGAGCAAATCACGGGAGAGGAATTTGAAAAGGCAGACACCAACAACATTTTAGATCGTATTGAACAAAATATAGAAGGTTGGTTGACTCGATAAAACAGGGCAATTTCAAATCTTAATAATGTTCTCAATTGACGTAAAACACTATTTTTTCTGCAATACGTGACTATCTAGCAGCATATGTGCCGATCTGGCAGTGATGCTATTTTTTAAAGCACCATACTAATAAGTCTGTTAACTACTGTAAAACAGTGGGTTAACAAGGAGTTTTATCATTATAGTGAAATACTTTCTCTAAGAGGCTCCATCGCATGAAGCTTGCACCTGGTTAGGTAACTAGAAACTAAATTAAGTTACCAAATGAAAGTACTTGTAATAGGAGCAGGAAATATGGGACTGGCGTATGCCAAGGCTCTTGTAAAATCTGAATACCTAAGTAAGGAAAATCTGATGATCTCAGATACGAGCCCTGAAAAAACTTTAGAGCTTAAAAAAATCAGTCGTTTTGATGTGTACACAGACTTAAATGAATGTTTGCCACTCGCAGACATCGTTTTCATAGCTGTTAAACCATACCACTCTGGCGATTTACTCCAAGAGCTAAAACCGATGACCAAGAAAGACCAAGTTATCGTGTCAATCATGGCAGGCGTTACCATTAAAACCATACAAGACGGTTTAGGCATTCGTAAAGTAGTTAGAGCGATGCCTAATCTCCCAGCCCAAGTGGGTAAAGGGCTCACATCATTTACAGCATCTGAAGAGGTTTCAAGACTGGAGCTTTCCACAGTTCAAAACTTGTTGAATACTACCGGGAAATCTGTGTATTTAGATACAGAGAATGATATTGATGCTTCTACTGGTATTTCAGGTAGTGGTCCAGCATATGTATTTTATTTTATGCAGTCCATGATGGATGCTGCAAAAAAAATGGGCTTTTCAGACCATGATTCTAAAGTACTAGTAAGCCAGACCTTTGAAGGGGCAGTAGAACTTTTTAACCAATCAGATTTAAGCCCAAAATCTTGGATGAATCGGGTAGCTTCTAAGGGTGGAACCACTAGAGCTGCTCTAGACTCTATGGATGACAATAATGTAAAGGAAAAGATTGAAGAGGCAGCATATGCAGCTTTCAATCGTGCTGTAGAACTTGGAAAATAAATATGATAGATATTAAACAATCTAGAAACAGACATAAAAAGAGAGTTGTTGTAAAAGTGGGAACTAATGTGATGGTCAATAAAGACAATCGCATCGTTAGACCCATTCTTAAAAAACTGGTAGATCAAATCGCTCGATTGTACGAAGAGGATATAATTACGATTCTCATTTCTTCTGGGTCTGTGATCGCAGGTATGGAAGTACTGGATGACAATGATATTGAAGATATCACTATAAGAAGACAAGTTTATTCAGCCGTGGGTCAACCTCGTATGATGCGCCATTACTACAGTATATTTCATGATTATGGAATGCGTTGTGCACAAGTTCTTGCCACAAAACGAGATTTTGATGAAGGGAAGCATCGGGAGAACATGATCAATTGTTATGAAGGCTTGTTAAGTCAAGGTATCGTCCCCATTGCTAATGAAGATGATGCAGTATCTCTATCTATGTCCATGTTTACAGATAATGATGAATTAGCAAGTCTCGTCGCAGAATTGATTCATGCAGATATGCTCATATTACTGACAGATATCGATGGGGTCTATGATGGAAACCCAGCAGATAAGGACTCAAGAGTGATAAAATCAGTAACTACTGATCAAGCTGTCGAGCAATTCATACAATCTTCCAATAAAAAAGAAGGTGAAGGTCGCGGCGGAATGAAATCTAAAATAAATGTTGCTAAACAAACCGCAGCTAAAAACATACCCACTTTTATTGCTAACGGTAAACGTGATGATTGCATCATCGATATTGTCAATGGTAAAGAAGTAGGAACACGTATTCACCATGTGAATAATGAAATGGAAAACAAGGACGCTTAAGAGCACCACAGATTTTCAAAAACTAAAATACAAGAATGAAATTATTAAATGAAGTAACTAAAAATAACGTATTACAATCCATGATGGATCAACTTGCGCAACGCAAGGACAATATCATCGAGGCTAATAAGAAAGATCTTAACGCTTTTAGTGGCGATGATCAAGCACTTTATGATCGTCTCATTGTTGATTCAAATAAAGTCGATGACATGATAAGAGCGGTACGTGAAGTGAAAGATCAGCCAGATCCAGTAGGAAAGGTCATTACTGACGACACGCTGGATAACGGTCTTAAAATCACTAATAAAACAGCACCATTCGGTACTATCATGATCATTTATGAATCAAGACCTGATGTGACAATAGAAGCAGCAGTTTTGGCCTTTAAAGCCAATAATAAAATTCTGCTTAAAGGAGGTAAAGAAGCACATGAAAGCAATGAAGAGCTTGTAAAATGCTGGCATCAAGCATTAAAAGACAATGGATTGTCTACCGACTGGATTCAGTACCTAAAAATGGATCGCGCTGCCACCCAAGAGTTTTTGAGGAATCCAGATCAACCACTAGATTTAATTGTGCCAAGAGGTGGAGAGCGTTTAATTGAATTTGTAAAGCAACATGCTAAATGTGCGGTATTGGTAAGTGGGCGTGGTAACAACTTTGCCTATGTCGCTCCAGATGCTGATATAGAGAAAGTGATTCCCGTACTAGTGAATGCTAAAACGGATAAAATCTCTGGGTGTAACGCTTTAGATAAAATTTATATCGATGCTAATCATCCAGATTTGAAAGCTGTAAGTCGAAAAATTGAAAAAGCATTGACTGATAAGAAGGTAGAAATCGTCGCTAGTCAGGAAGTGATAGGTCATCTGGAAACTACTCAACTTATTGAAAATGAAAGCGTTTGGTTTGAAGAGTTTCTTGCCAAAAAAGCAGCAATTGGAATGGTGGATGGATTAGATGATGCTATCGATCACATCAATAAATATTCTGGTGGGCACTCTAATATCATCCTTACTGAGAACTTAGACGATGCAGGAGTTTTCATGGAGCAAGTCGATAGTGCTGCCGTTTATCACAATGCGTCCACTCGATTTACAGATGGAGGTCAAATGGGCGTAGGGGCAGAGCTCGCCATAAGCACTGATAAATTGCATCACCGCGGTCCATTGGGCTTAAAACAATTGGTAACTAATAAATATTACGTGTCTGGAACCGGACAGATCCGTGAATAGTGAGTAATTCTATTTTAAAATCCAAACAGCCTAGACTTAGTTCTGGGCTGTTTTTTTGTGAAAAGTAGTTCGCTTTCGCGAAAGCGAAATAAACGACAAACTTCTTACTAATAACAAATTATCTATTGATATCCAGCTGCCTGCAAATTGAAAAGTCTTGCGTACAGATCATCGTGATCCATTAATTCTTGATGCGTTCCAATTTCAGCAATTTTTCCGTCTTGTAATACTAGAATGCGATCTGCCATTCGAACGGTAGAGAAACGGTGAGAAATGATGATGCTGGTTTTACCCTCAGTAAGGGCTATGAATCGTTCAAAAACGTCATACTCAGCTTGTGCATCAAGAGCACTGGTGGGTTCATCTAGTACCATAATGTCTGCATCTTTCATGTAGGCTCTAGCAAGTGCCACTTTTTGCCATTGTCCACCACTTAGTTCTTGACCTTTAGCAAATCGGCGACCTAATTGTTGATCAATACCATCGGTCATTTCGGCAATTACTTGACTGGCAAGACTTCGCTCAGCGGCATCTGTAATCATTTGGTCATTCTCAATCTGCGCAATATTTCCTACCGCGATATTTTCCCTTAAACGGAATTCATACTTGAAGAAATCCTGGAAAATGACACCAAATCGAGCTCTGTATTCTTCTTTAGAAAATTTATTGATGTTGATCCCATCTAGTAAGATCTCGCCACTAGTAGGCTCGTAGAATCGCAATATCAACTTGATCAATGTGGTTTTACCAGCGCCATTTTGACCTACAAAAGCAATTTTTTCACCTGCTTTAATCTTAAAATTCACACCTACTAAAACAGGAGTATCACTTCCCGGATAATTAAACCTCACGTTCACTAAATTGAAACCTTGTTGGATTTTGTCTGGTAAGGGAACAGGGTCTGCGGTTTCATTTTCTAGCGGAATATCCAAGAAATCAAAATAATCTCTTAAGTAAAGGGCGCTTTCAGAGATACGCGTAAATCTGGAAAAGAACTGCTGCAGGTTGTTTCTCAAGCGGTTAAAAGATCCAGAAAGAAAGGTCAATTCACCAATGGTAAGCACGCCAGCTATCACTTTAAAAATGATAAAGACATAAGCGCCGTAATAAGACAGCGTTCCTAGTATGTTAAAAAGCGATCCATAATTACTTTGTCGCAACGATAAGTTTTTATTAATCAAATAATAACTATGTGATAGATTCTTAAATCTAAACGCGATATAATCTGTCAGCCCAAAAAGCTTTACTTCTTTGGCAGTGGTATTATTAGCACCCACAAATCTCAAGTAATCCAGCTCTCGACGTTCTGATGTCCAGCTGCGTGCTAGGGAATAACGGTGGGAACTGTACTTTGCCTCACTGATAAAAGATGGTATGATGCTTAGTACTAAAAGGACTATCAACCAGGGCTCAAAATAGATCAAAGCCGCTACTAGAGCGATAATACCTATAACGCCCTGCACTTGACTCAACGCATCACTCATCAAATTCACACGCCCGTTGGTTTGTTGTCTGGCACGCTCTAACTTGTCATAAAAATCTGGGTCTTCCAGTTGCTCTAGCGTCAACTCATTGGTTTTACGAATAATTTTTTCTGAAGAGGCATTGGAGTAGAGGTCACCTATCAATCCATCAGTCAACGTGACTAAACGGTTGAGAAGTTCTGTTAATACCACCACACCCAGTTCGATTCCTACATAAGTCCAAAGCCTAGTAAGGTCTTGATCATCCAGCGAGATCTGTAAAATAATCTCGTCAATAATTATTTTTCCGATCCACAATGTCACTACTGGCGATAAGGCAGTAAGCAATCGCGCCAGGCTATTGAGTGCAAATAACTTAGGACTTACCCTCCATATTTCCTTGAAAAATCGCGGGATTGCAGATAAGGAACTGAGAGAAAATACGGAGGTTTTTTTCTTTTCGGTTATGGATTGTAATTGGGGTCTTGCCATGTTTACAAAGATACTTTACAAGAAACGACTCAGGTAATGCAATGTGATTTTAAATGAATTCGCTTTCGCGAAAGCGAACTACAAACCATTTTCCAGCACAACCACAGGCTTCTTTGTCACTCGATAAAATCCAATCGCAGCCGCTAAACCTACGAGCATGAATCCAGCACACATCATAAAAACGTGTTGATGACCCAATTCACCAGGGGAACCATCCAGCAGTATACCAATAGCAGGACCCATAAAAATATCTGGAGTATACCCGACTAGAGAAATCAAACCAACCGCAGTTCCCGTAGCAATTAGCGGAATATGGCCCTCTTGCAAGGCTGCAAAATATAATGTACGGAAGGCGTAGACGCCTGTAGCAATAATCAGTAAGGAAAGAAGAAATAAGGACTCCCAAGAGCCATCTATAATACCGCTAGCAAAGAATAAACAGCCAACGAACGACAACATAAAGCCAATGATCATGAGTAGGGAGGTTTTAGTTCTATCAGCCAGCAGTCCAACGCCTACACCTACAAAAGGCCTGATGTAGAGGAGGTAAGTGCCTACTTTGGCAGATTTAACCTCGTCATAGCCCATCACCTTGCTTGCGTAAAGCGAGAAGATATCTGTTATTTTATATCCCACGTAAGCACATAAGATGATAATCATGAGTAGCCAGACCGTTTTTATTTTGATGACAGTACTGAAGTTTTTTAATAAGTCACGCCAGTGGTCGACTTGTATGGCTTTCTGATCTGCTGCTGGTTTTAAGAATACCACTATTAATACACCTATCAAGGCTACAATGCTGGAACACGCATAAATCACTTGTTGGAATGCGTCCTGTTGATTTGCTGTCGCATCCAGCGCATCTGCATTTATAAAAAATGAAAAAATTAAAATCCCAACTGAACCGAATCCCGCAGCTACTAAACCACGCCCACCATCTAATAATCCGAACGCTAGTCCTTGTCTGTTTTTACCACCTATCACACGCGTGGCTTTTACCATCGCCGCCCAGAATAAAAATATTGTAGTAAATCCCCAATACCCATACAAGAGTTGCAGCGTCCAAAAGTTAGGTTCATTTGCCAGTACGAATCCACCTGCAGCAGTGGCGATAAGTGCTATGGCTATTAAATATTTAGGCGGGTATTTATCGGCAATTGTTCCACCAAATAAATAAGATAAAAACGCAACGATACCGTAGGTGGAGAAGCAAGCGCCCAACTCTGTATTACTCAGTTGGAAAACTTCTAGAAAAGTGGGCCTAAAAATACGCGCCAGCACAAAAGGTAATATGAATACAGCCTCGCCTGCTAGTATAAGCAAGGTGATGTTAAGCCAATTGATGCGAGTTTTGGAAATGATACAAGGTTTAAAGTAAAAATACTAGATTTCTTTGGGCTTTAAAATAAACTTGATCAAGGAGCCTAAGGAAATCAAACTCCAACAAGCCTCTAAAAGAATAAATGGCCAATACCGCAACAGTATAGAGGCGGCGCAAGCGAGAGAAGCTCCTACAAGGTTTAATAAGATAAATGTCAAACTTACTGTTTTGACTCTACCTATTACATTCAAAAAATAAGCAAGTAAAATCAAGAATACCCCAACAGCTCCTATCCAATCTGTCAAATTCATATGCTCTGAGTTTAAACTACTAACGCCTAGAAGATTTCTATATGAAATTCTTCCAGGCGTTAAAAATGTTTAGTTCGTAAGAAATCCTATTAAATCAACTTTTCATTTCCTTTACCGAAATAAGAGAAACTTTGATCTGCCTTCAAAACGAGTAAAGATTCATAAATCATTTTGATCACATTTTCCACATCATCTCTATGCACCATTTCTACTGTTGTATGCATATATCTCAATGGTAAGGAAATTAATGCACTAGGCACGCCGCCATTGCTGTAGGCAAAAGCATCTGTATCTGTTCCTGTAGACCTACTTGTCGCACGTCGCTGGAACGGGATTTTATTTTTAGTAGCGGTATCTATGATTAGATTGCGCAATTTGTTCTGAACAGCTGGGGCATAAGCTACCACAGGTCCCTTACCTATAGCCGCGTCACCGTTGGTTTTTTTGTCAATCATTGGAGTGGTGGTGTCGTGAGTAACATCAGTCACAATCGCTAGATTAGGCTTTAAGCGTTGTGTGATCATTTCCGCTCCGCGTAATCCTATTTCTTCTTGAACACTGTTGGTCACGTACAAACCAAAATCCAACTGTTTCTTATTCTCCTTAAGCAATCTTGCAACTTCAGCAATCATGAAGCCTCCCATACGGTTGTCGAGAGCGCGGCATACGAATTTGTTCTTATTCAGTACGATGAATTCGTCTGGATAAGTGATGACACAACCTACATCAACGCCTAGTTCAAGGACACCTTCTTTATTCTCAGCACCTACATCTATAAAAATGTTTTCCAGTTTTGGAGATTTCTCGTCTGACTTATCACGGGTGTGAATCGCTGGCCAACCGAATACACCAGTGACGATTCCTTTAGCTGTATGGATATTTACGCGCTTAGAAGGGGCAATTTGATGATCACTACCGCCATTGCGTACCACATAAATTAACCCATCATCTGTGATGTAATTGACATACCATGAAATCTCGTCTGCATGACCTTCAATGACGACCTTATATTTTGCATCAGGATTAATGACACCTACAGCAGTTCCATAATCGTCCGTGATAAATTCATCTACGTAAGGCTTCAAATAATCCATCCAGACGTTTTGACCGTTCCATTCGTAGCCTGTAGGTGAGGCAGTGTTCAGGTATTCTTCTAGAAATGCTAGTGATTTATCAGTAAGTATGCTTTTTTGAGCCATGGGTTTTATTTTGAGCGTGAAGATAATAATCGCGGCGGGAAAAGGTTTGATTAACTGTCGTATTCTTATTTTTGGAACGCTTTTTGGCAGTTTTTGGTTATGAATAAAAGAGTATTATTTGTTATTGTTTCGGTTTTTGTTTTCGCTTTCGCGGAAGCGCAAACTACACCAACTACACTACCAACTCCAGGTGATACGGTTAAAACGGCTTCACCTGACTATTACTATATAGATGGAGACAGCGTCAGCGCTATAGAGTTGGATGAAGTTCTACTAATTCAAGATCTTAAATTCACCAGTCGCTATGAGCGCATACGTTACCTAATTTTACAGCGTAAAGTGAAGCGTGTCTGGCCTTATGCTAAACTTGCCGCAGAGCGACTGACGGAACTCGATGAGCGTCTGGCCAGTATTCCCGATGCTCGCGGCCAGCGTAAGTATGCTAAAATGGTAGAAGATTACATCGAGGATGAATTTACTGCGGAGCTTAAGAAACTCACACGTACAGAAGGTCAAATATTGATTAAGTTGATCCATCGTCAAACTGGGGATACTGCTTATGAGCTCATACGCCGTTTGCGCAGTGGATGGAGTGCTTTCTGGTTCAATAATACTGCTAGTATATTTGATATTTCATTAAAGGAGGAATATCAACCTACTACAAATGTTGAGGATTTCTATGTGGAGGATATATTACAACAACAATTCAAACGAGAAGGTCTTGAACCTCAAGAGTCCGCAATCGAATTTGATTATTTCACTGGTAGAAATAATTGGAAAGCTTTTCAAAGTAAGTTACCAGAGGACTACGATAAAGTAAAACTGGCAGAGCGAGCTCAGAAAATTGAAGAGTACAAAAAGAAAAAGCAAAAGAAGGAAGCGAAAAAGGCAAAACGTGAGCGTCGCAGGAAAAACTAAATATTAATTTGCTATAGATGGAGTGAAGAAGTACATATTTAGAAATTTATCAGTAATCTGTACCACTTGATCTAATTGTTCTTCACGACTAATCGTCGCTTTTCCATCACCAAATTGTTTCCCGTAAAACCCAAATTGCGAGTGGTTTCCACCCTTGATGATTTCATGCGTTGCGTGAGGTGGTAATTTATCGGCGTTTGCCTCACTTTTTACAACAGGTGCAATAAAATCTCTACTTCCTGATATTTTCAATACAGGTATTTTGCACAAGGATAAATCAATATCTCTTGGGTGTGTTGTGCCTAATAATACGAGAGCATCTGGAATAATAGGGTATTCTTTTACAAATTGAGCTGCCATTTTCCCACCTTTAGAATGCCCCATAATGACAATTTTCTTTTTGGGATTTTTAAACAGGTCTTTATCTGCGATTTCTTGATATCCTAAATCAGCCATACGCCATGGCATCTTAACGATACTAAAGTCGTAACCTTTGCTTGCAAAACTAGCAGCAAGTGGCTCATAGGCTTCTGGATCTACAAGTGCCCCTGGTAAAAAAATGATTTCTATATCATTGTTAGGTACAGCGGTATAACTAAGCATACCATCGTACTCCATAAAGGCTAGCGCCTTGGATTCACGTAACTGCTCCTGATCAAAGCCTTGTGGTGAAAAACTGATGTACACATACACGAATATGCCTAACCCTATAACAAGCCACAGCAAACCACAATATTTCAAAAATCGCATGCTTAATAAATTGGTTGGTTAATGGTAGTACCAATTTACTAAAAATTTAATGCACAGTATTTAATTCATTGCCTTAATACGTTGACTTAGACTAGGATGCGAATAATTGAAGAAAACGTAGACTGGGTGCGGTGTTAAATTACTTAAGCTACTTTTGGATAAGGTTTTTAATGCTGCGATGAGTGGTGCGCTCTTGTAAGTTTCTTTTGCGTAATGGTCTGCCTGGTATTCAAACTTTCGCGAAAGCGAACTCATTACAATACCCGTTACCGTAGAAATAGGGGAGTACAACAAACCAAATGCAATCAAACCTATATGAAAGGAAGCATTTGATACTCCTAATGCCTGTGCTAATAAGTCGCTATCTACAAATAAAGAAAAGAGCCATAGGGTAAAACCAGTGGTGATCGTGCTTGCCAGCAAATTATAAATGATATGCATTTTCTTGTAATGACCCACTTCATGAGCTAGTACTGCAACAATTTCTTCTTCGGTAAGCTTGTCAATAAGCGTGTCATATAATGTCACTCGCTTCTCACTACCGAAACCGCTGAAATATGCATTTGCTTTTGTAGATCGTTTACTACCATCAATCACATAAATTTTTTCTAATTGAAAACCTACGCTTTCTGCATAGGTCTTGATTTTGTTTTTTAATGCTCCTTCCTGCAGTGGGACTTGTTTATTAAATAAGGGTACAAATAAGCGTGCGTAAAACATATTCATCAACAAGGAAATAACGATAACTAGCATCCACACGTACCACCAAAAGTCATCTCCCGCCCATTGATAGCATAAAATAATCACCGTGAGCAGACCGCTGCCTAAAATAGCGGTCAATAGCCAACCTTTAATTTTATCCAGTAGGAATGTTTTTCTCGAAGTTTTATTGAATCCAAAACGTTCTTCTATTACAAAAGTTCCAAAGTAAGAGAAAGGCAATGAGATCAGTTCTCCAGCGATAGCTATAATCGCAAAAAACACAATGGCTACAAGGATTTCCCCATCTACCATGGATCTTGCCCACTGGTCAACAATGGCAAAACCGTCTAGGAATAGAAAAATTAGAATTGCTGTAAAAGAAACACTGCTGCTTATGAGACCAAATCTGAAATTAGTTTTTTTATACTCTTGTGACCGCTCATATTCTTCTATATCATAAACATCAGAGACCTCGCTGGGTATTGATTTAGAATACCAGGTGAAATTGAGATAGCTCAAACCTCGTTCTAAAACAAAGTCAAAAACTAAAATACCTATAATGATGTAAAATAAGGTCTGCGATTCCATGGAGCTAAGATACTAGGTGACTGACGGTACTCAAATTAAGGTCAAATGAACTTATACACCTTTTCTAACCAAATCCACGCTGGCGTTTTGCTTCAAATAAAAGTACCGCAGCACTAACGGATACGTTCATGGAATCAATCGCGCCTCCCATGGGTATGATGATATTTGTTTTAGCAGCATCGCGCAAGTGCTTTGACAGTCCTGTAGCTTCAGTCCCCACAGCAATAGCCGTGGCAGTTGTAAAGTCCATGCGATCGTAGTTTTCACTTGATTGTAGCGTGGCTGCATATAAATTTATGTCGTTGCTTTTCAAGAATGCAATAGTGTCTGCCGCGCTGGCGATAGCTGTAGGAACGGTAAAAACACAGCCCACGCTGGATCGTATCACATTAGGATTGTATAAGTCTGAGACTGGATCCACAATGATTACGGCATCGATGTTTGCTGCATCTGCAGTTCGCAATAATGCTCCTATATTTCCAGGTTTTTCAGGTGATTCTGCGATAAGGATGAGCGGCGCATTAGATAAATGGAGTTGTGAAAGATGTGGGTTTTTCGCTTTCGCGAAAGCGATACAACCTTCAGTCCCACTGCGATAAGCTAATTTCTCATAGACCTCAGACGATACAGCTATTATATCAGTATTTTCCTCAAGTGTTAATTGCTTTCTTACTTGTGCAGGTTCAAAATCTTCACGACCTAGTAAAATTTCACTACAGACTAAAACCTGAGTCATTTCAAAATTTCCAGCACGCGCCAGTTGGATCTCGCGTTGACCTTCTATGAGAAATTGGCCTTCTTTTTTACGCGTCTTACTCTTGCGTTGAAGCTGTTCCGCATATCTTATCAGGGCATTATGAGGACTGGAAATGTATTTCAAATTGATTGATATAAAACTTAATAGGTCGCTGTTTTAGGCAAGTACTTATCCTTCATCCAGAAAGTGCCAAAGGGAACTACTGACATCAGTAATACAATCACCGTGTCTTTAAAATTCCATTTCAATAACTGACCTACAACGATAGCCAAAACAATATAAGCCAAAAATAAAAAGCCGTGTGTCATACCCACAATGGTATTAGGCAAGCCTATGCCACCTAAATATTTCAACGGCATGGTAACAAATAGGATAAGTAAAAAGGAATAACCCTCAGCAATAGAGAGAATGCGGAAAATATTAATCATTAGTAGACTTTTTCAAATCGTTCAATGACAAAGGTATGTTAGTCTCCCGACCATACAATTTGATTTCTTGAATATCTGCAGGTAGGTAGAACCCTTCTGCCATCAAGGCACGTTTCACATTACCAATCACTCGTCCTTTAGTCTCTGATGCCACTCGCCCGTAATCAACTGTATCCACCCAAAACATGACTTTTAGATTAACGGTACTGGTAGCCAGCTCATCTTCCATCACATAACTGCTGTGCTCCTCGTCAGAAACTACCTTTGGGTCTTCATTTATGGATCGCATAATGGTTTCCTTGGCTAGATTGATATCATCTTCATAATCTAGTCCCACTAGGAAATCCCAACGGAAAAATCCATCCTCAGTGTAGTTCGTTACTGGTTGTGTAATCACATCACTATTAGGAATATAAACATCTTTACCATCAAAGGTTTTGAGTTTTGTATATCGAAACTCCAATGATTTTACTTTACCAAAATTAGAGCCTATTTCAACCGTATCATTTACATTAAAAGGTCGATTAAAACTTAAAATAATACCAGCAATGAAGTTTTGACCTATGTCTTTAAACGCAAAACCTAAAATGACCGCACTCGCACCTGCAGTGGCAAAAATACCAGCGCTAATATCACCAAAACCGGCTACCCGTAGTCCTAACACGATGACGGCAACTATCAGTAAGAAACGAATCGATCTACCTAAAAACCGACTCATCAAGGGGTCATTAGTTCTTGCTCTTGCCCTGCGAGTGGCAAAACGACTAATCATACCTGCAATTAAGAAACCTAAGATAATAATGATCAAACCCAATCCTAATCTAGGAAGGGTTTCAATCAACTCCTCGTAATAGTGACTTAGGGTTTCAGTCAGTTGATTTTGAAAATCAACCTTGTTGGTTGTATTGTTCTGCATTTCTTTTTGGTTTGATGTAAAGTTACAGGCTCAGAAACTTTCAAATGTTAAGCTTAGAAAAAATTCAAGGTAGAAAGAACTACAGGTCTATTTTTGTAACATGCAACAATCTCCAAAAGTTACCATTATAGGTGCCGGTGTTAGCGGTTTATGCGCAGCCATCGCTCTTAAAAATGCCGGAATCACGGCACAAATAATTGAGGCTCAATCCAGCCTAGGCGGTAGGGTACAAACTACTTTAAAAGATAATTTAATCTTAGACCATGGATTCCAAGTACTGCTAGACAGCTATCCTGCGGCACAGAAATACCTTGACCTAAAGACGCTTGACCTTGTCAAATTTGCTCCAGGCGCAATTATCTATAAAGGTGGAAAATCCACTAAAGTTGGGGATCCTACAAGAGATGCGAGTTTCCTATGGGCCACTGCATTTTCTAGCATAGGTAGTATTAAGGATAAGTTGAAGATGTTTTCGCTTTCGCGAAAGCTGAAACAAAAAAGTCTGAAATCCATATTTGAAGCTAAGGAAATAAGCACTTTAGAATACCTAAAGCAAGAAGGTTTTTCAGAAAAAATCATAGAAAACTTTTTCAAACCTTTTTATGCTGGAATTTTTTTAGAAACCGAATTATCCACCAGCAGCCGAATGTTTGAATTTGTGTTCAAAATGTTTTCAGAGGGCTCTGCTACACTGCCATCAACGGGAATTGCTGCCATCTCTATACAGTTGGCACGCCAGTTAGAAGAGGGCCAGATTCAATTAAACAGTTCAGCTTCTAGGGTTCAAGGTTCAAAAATTACCATGGATGATGGAACCCAAGTTCATTCAGATTACACAATCATCGCAGGACAAGCAGATCGATTGATTCCTAATTTACCTATATCTAATTTGCAATGGCATGAAGTAACAGTGCTCTATTTCAAAACCAATCATAAAGGGTTTGGCAAACCTATTATAGGTTTAGTAGCTGATAAGGGTACTTTAACTAACAACTTCCATTTTCTACAAGATCTTTTTAAAGGTCATGATAATGTGATCAGCGTTTCAGTGGTAAAAGCGCATGAGCATGAAGAGCATGAGTTGGCAGCAAGAGTGCGTATGGAGCTAAAAGAATACTGCCATATAGATTTAGGGGAAGTGATTGAGGTAAAAAAGATCAAAAAAGCCCTCCCTAATTTGAGAAACATCAATTATTGTATGGAATCTACAGAAACTCAATTAACGGACCATATTTATCTGGCCGGCGATCATTTAAGTAACGGCTCCCTTAACGCTGCAATGCTTAATGGGGAAGTAGCTGCGCAAGCCGTGATCGATAAAATCGAAGGGAAAGTTCTGGTCGGGTGAGGTAATCAACACAAGCCGATGATACCGAAACGAATCATGAAAACTGTATTTTCCTGTCTCTAATTTATTTGACCATTATTGTGGGTAAATAATTTCTTTAAATTTTAAGACAAATAAAAAATCCAGAAAACTCCTCTCTATAAAGCTTCTGGATTTAGTTAATTACCGTAAAATATGGATGGTTACTTTTTAATCAAGCCAATTTCTACAAGTCGTTGGTGTAAAAATTCGCCAGCAGTAATATCTTCATATTCCTTAGGGTGATTATCATCTACACATTCGTCTAGACAATCTAACTTCATATCACTTCTAGGGTGTAAGAAAAATGGTATCGAATATCGGTGTGTGTGCCACAATTCTCTAGGTGGGTTGACAACACGGTGAATGGTAGATCTCAACTTATTATTAGTATGTCTTTGCAGCATATCACCTACATTAATTACCAATTCGTCTTTTTGAGCGATAGCATCCAGCCACTGCCCATCACGACGTTGTACTTGTAAACCTGGAGCACTCGCACCCATCAACAAAGTAATCAAATTAATGTCTCCATGTGCTCCAGCTCTAACGGCATTTTCAGGTTCACTTGTAATAGGCGGATAGTGAATAGGGCGCAGGATAGAGTTTCCATTACTTGCCCAGTGGTCAAAATAATTTTCTTGAAGTCCTATGTGCAAGGCCAGCGCACGTAGCACGTATATACCTGTTTTTTCTAACATGCGGTAGGCCTCCATTCCAGTTTCATTAAAATCTGGAAGCTCTTTTACTACAACATTTTCTGGATAAGTTTCTGTCAATTCAGCATCATTGCTAGGCTCCTGACCAAAATGCCAGAACTCTTTCAAGTCGCCTTCTTTTTTGCCCTTTGCGTGCTCTTTCCCGAAGGATACATAGCCACGTTGTCCACCTAATTCTGGACGTTCATAAGATTTTTTAGTTTCCACAGGCAGTTGAAAGAACTTCTCCACCTCAGTATATAATTTTTCTTCTAAATCATCAGATAGAAAGTGGTTTTTAAGCGCCACAAATCCTATTTCTTCATAGGCTTTTCCTATCTCATCAATAAATTTCTTTTTCTTTTTAGGATCCTCGCTTAAAAAATCAGCGAGATCTACACTTGGTATATTTTGCATGATGACACTATAATTTTAAAATTCAAACTTACCTCACTTGATCTTGATTAGGTGTGTAAGAGTAAGTGCTGAACACATTATTAAATAGAGTTTAAAGATAAGATTCTTTAGCATTGGAAGAACATAGTTGACGTCAAACTTATGATATTATTCTACATTTGATCCACTAACATAGACCTTCAAATTGCTTATGTCTTCCTTATCAATCCCAGATTCTATAAAACAAGAAACTTCTATTAAGCTATTCAAAGCAATGCTGTTGCCTCGATTAGTGGAAGAAAAGATGTTGATCTTATTGCGCCAAGGTCGCATTTCTAAATGGTTCTCAGGAATTGGGCAAGAAGCCATCTCTATCGGTGTAACCATGGCCATGGAAGAAGAGGAATACATCCTGCCTATGCATCGCAACTTGGGTGTTTTTACCTGTAGGAACATACCCTTATGGAAGCTGTTTGCTCAATGGCAAGGAAAAACAGATGGGTTTACTAAAGGACGCGATCGCAGTTTTCATTTTGGGACTCAAGAGTATAAGATTATAGGAATGATTTCTCATCTAGGTCCCCAACTAGGTGTTGCTGATGGTATTGCACTAGCACAAAAATTGAAAAAGACTAAAAAAGCAACTGTGGTTTTCACGGGTGAGGGTGGAACCAGTGAAGGTGATTTTCATGAAGCACTCAATGTTGCTAGTGTCTGGGATTTACCTGTACTTTTTTGCATTGAAAATAACGGTTATGGACTTAGTACTCCTACAAGCGAGCAGTACCGCTGTAAAGATCTTGCCGACCGTGGCATAGGCTACGGGATAGAATCCCATATTATAGATGGAAATAATATTGTAGAAGTCTATTCTAAGATCAAAGACATTTTAGAAGAAATGCGGGAACAACCACGACCCGTATTGGTTGAGTTTAAAACTTTTCGCCTGCGTGGTCATGAAGAGGCAAGTGGTACTAAATATGTGCCCGATGAACTTACCGCATATTGGGAAGCGAGAGATCCTGTCGAGCTCATGAAACAAGCACTTTTGGATAAAAAATGGATATCAGATGAAGATATCGATCGATGGTCGCAGGAATTTAAAAATACCATTAATGAAGATTTAGAGATCGCTTTCGCGAAAGCGAAACCCACGTCATCAATTGAACAAGAATTGGCTGACGTTTATAAACCAAACACTATTAAATACCCGGCATTACCTGAAGCCACCCAAAACATACGTTTTGTGGATGCCATTCATGAAGGACTAAAAGGCGCAATGCGCAAGCATGAAGATTTAGTAATTATGGGTCAAGATGTGGCAGAATATGGAGGAGTTTTCAAAATAACGGATGGCTTCTTGGAGGAGTTTAGTGCAGACCGTGTGAGAAACACACCTATATGTGAAAGTGCTATTGTAGAAGCTGGCATGGGACTCAGTATCGCTGGAATGAAAGCGGTAGTAGAGATGCAGTTTGCTGATTTTGTAAGCAGTGGCTTTAACCCCATTGTAAACTATCTCGCAAAATCATATTACCGTTGGGGACAGCAAGCTGACGTTGTCATACGCATGCCATGTGGCGCCGGTGTTGGTGCTGGACCTTTCCACTCCCAGACTAACGAGTCCTGGTTCTATACCATTCCGGGATTGAAAATTGTCTATCCAGCGTTTCCAGAAGATGCTAAAGGTTTACTAGCCGCCGCCATTGACGATCCTAATCCAGTACTGTTTTTTGAACACAAAGCCTTGTATAGATCTGTATATGGAGAAGTTCCAGTGGAAGATTATGGGATTGAGTTGGGTAAATCACGACTTGTCAGAGAAGGAAAAGATCTTAGCATTATAACTTACGGTGCAGGAGTCCATTGGGCATGTCAGTTAAACGATGAACTAATGTTAAGTATTGACATTATCGACTTGCGAACTTTAGTACCCTTAGATAAAGAATCCATTATAAAAAGCATTCAAAAAACAGGAAAAGCATTGGTGTTGACTGAGGATAATTTGACAGGAAGCATCGCTAGCGATATTGCATCAATGATAGGTCACGACTGCTTTGAGCAGTTAGACGCACCTGTGGTAAGAGTAGGAAGTATAGATACACCTATACCATTTCACCAAGATTTAGAGCGTAGGTATCTACCCATAAATAGACTTAGAGATGCGATAAAAAGTTTGCTAGAATATTAGCTAGTAAGCACTTAATTTTTTTAAATTTGAAACACCCCTCAAAACTAAATTCTACTATTATGAAATTCATGGATGAAGCGGACAATTTTAGATACGTCCTTTGGTTCTTGACCGGCTTGTTTGCAATATTAGTTTTCTTTGGACCTAGTGAGGGAACTCTCGGTTTGACGGGTAGATTGTTATTTGGTTTGTTCTCAAGTCTTTTAGTTATTTATTTGATTTTGAAGTTCATTCAAAAGAAGTATTACTCGCGAAAGGTAGAAGAGTCTCAATCTTAACTTTTATAATTCTTCAATAGCGACTTTCCGCTTCTATCTTTGAGAAGTGGATACAAACTTTGATATTATCATAGCAGGCGGTGGACTTTCTGGTCTTTGGGCTGCCATAGAACTCGGCGGGAGTTATAATGTTTTAATGCTTGATCTTGATACGTACCCCAGACACAAAATGTGTGGCGAGTATCTTAGCGCAGAAATCTCCGATTTATTACAATCTAAAGGCATCAACCTGAGCAAATTATCGGACGTTCACATTGATAACTTTCAAATTTCATTACACAACGGCAAACGCATTTCAAGTAGACTTCCTTTGGGTGGTTATGGTATTTCTAGGTTTTATTTGGATAACGAACTTTTCAAAAAAGCAAGTGAGACTTGCACTATTAAAAAAGAACGAGTCGTAGAAATTTACGATGATCAAGAAATTCAAAAAGTAATTACAAATGAGTCTTCCTATACCTGTAAACAAGTAATTGTTGCCACAGGAAAACGCTCTCAACTGGACCGCCAGTTGAAAAGAGAGTTCATGCAAACCAAATCAGAATGGCTAGCGGTGAAGATGCACTATGATTATGAATTCCCTACAGATCGCGTAGAGTTACATAATTTTGACGGTGGTTATGCTGGTCTTTCTAAAACCGAATCTGGAGCGGTCAATTTATGTTATCTGACTAGTTTTAGATCCTTCAAGCGTTACAAGGATGTCGCCGTTTTTCAAGAAAAAGTTTTGAGTGCTAACCCTCACCTCAAAGTTTTTTTTGAGAAAGCAGTTCCCTTATGGAAAAAGCCGATTACCATATCGCAAATTTCTTTCGGAGCTAAAAAGCAAGGCGCACACCAACTTTTATTTATTGGAGATTGTGCGGGATTAATACATCCCTTATGTGGAAACGGTATGGCCATGGCAATACATAGCGCACACATCGCTGTTAGTGCTATTGATGAGTACTTAAACGGACGTCTCAACAGGAAACAGATGATCCAGCGATACAATAAAAACTGGCGTTCTACTTTTAGCTCACGCATGCTCATGGGACGCTGCATGCAAGCGATTTTAATACATCCAGGAATTACTCGAGTAATGTATAATATATTACACCGACTCCCTTTCTTGATGCCTAAGATTATCAAAAAAACCCACGGTAAACCAGTTCAGTCTTGAGATTTCAGTCCCATCGCCGCAATACGGAAGCCGAATGGATGGATGATCCATTACTAGACCCCATAATTTTAGATCAGGCGGTAGCAGACATCAACACGGTAAATCACCTATTAGGCGGCTACAAATTCACAAAGGCGGCTGTCCAACAAGTAATTAATGAAAACCCACAGGAATCGTATAAGATCATCGATTTTGGCTGTAGTGATGGCGCGATGCTCCGGTATTTAGCACAGGAATTACCGCAAGAGCAACTGGATCTATTGGGAGTGGATTTAAGCCCTAGATCGATCCAACAAGCTCAAGAAAAGAGCAGGGATTTTGAACGTATTCGCTTTCGCGAAAGCGATATTTTCAAAACACCCGTGCAAGATTTGAAGTGTGACATACTTTTAGTGACATTGACACTACATCATTTTGCGGAAGAAGAGGTATTGAGGTTTCTAAAACGATTTCAAGAAATGGCAGGTATAGCAATCATCATCAATGACTTGCATAGAAGCCCAATTGCCTATAACTTCTTTAAAATATTTAGTCCTATTTTTATAAAGAATGAGATTTCCATGCATGATGGATTAATCTCCATTGCCTCTGGTTTTAAGCGATCTGATTTTAAGCGATACGCAAAACAACTGGAGATCATTAATGACCGATTGACATGGAAGTGGTCGTTCCGTTTTATCTGGATCATACCCACACATGAGCGTAACAATTAAAAGCGTTGCCACAGTAACGCCTCAATATTCTAAACAAACGTCTGAAATTCTTCCATTCGTTGAAACCTGGTTAGCAGATCAAGACGAGCGCCTGCGCCGCAAAACCATTAAGATTTTTGAAGGTGCTGCAGTAGATAAACGATATTCCATAATGGACCCAGTTGAAGTATTTACAAAGACTTCATTTCAAGATCGTAACGATATCTATAGGAGGGAAGTGGTGCCACTGGCAAAGACCGCTGTGGAACAAGCCTTATCTAAAGCCAACTGGGTACCCCAAGATTTGGATTACATTATTACCGTCAGCTGTACGGGTATTATGATACCATCTATTGATGCGTATCTGATCAATGAAATGAACATGCGTCAAGATATTGTAAGGTTACCAGTAACTGAGATGGGTTGCGTGGCTGGAATATCTGGACTTATATATGCTGATAATTTTCTAAGGGCTAATCCTGGAAAGAAAGCCGCTGTCGTGGCTATTGAAGCACCTACAGCAACCTTTCAAATCAATGATTACTCGATGGCTAATATGGTTAGCGCTGCGATCTTTGGTGATGGATGTGCTTGCGTCCTTTTATCATCAGTGGAAGGAGGGGAAGGACCACAAATTAAAGGTCATGAGATGTACCATTTTCCTGATGCCACTCATATGATGGGTTTTGACCTTGTGGATAGCGGTCTCAAAATGGTGTTGGATAAAGAGGTGCCAGAAACTATTGCAGCTCATTTTCCTGCAATCATCCATCCATTTCTTAAGAAGCATGAATTGGAAATTAAAGATATAGATCATTTGATATTCCATCCTGGTGGGAAGAAAATAGTCCAGACCGTGGAAGCCTTGTTTAGTGATTTAGGTAAGAATATAGATGATACAAAGGAAGTGCTGCGACTTTATGGAAATATGAGCAGTGCGACGGTGCTTTTTGTTTTAGATCGTTTCATGAATAAGTCAAATGTAAAAAAAGGCGATACTGGATTGATGCTCAGTTTTGGTCCAGGTTTTACCGCTCAACGTATTTTAGTACAATGGTAAAAGATCTAGAAGGAACCTACGGTTTAATATTAGGGGGCAGTAGTGGTCTAGGCTATGCTAGCGCAGTTAAATGTGCCAACCACGGCATGAAGTTGATCGTTATCTATCGTTCAGGTAGAGCACAACAAGATGTTGTAAATCAAAGATTTGAAATTTTAAAAAACTCCTCCAATCACCTCTTTATAAATGCAGATGCAACAAACGAGCTAAAGATCCCTGGTTTAATTGAAGAGCTTAAAAACTATCTGAATGGTCAGCGTTTATTTTTACTGCTTCACAGTATTTCTAAGGGAAATTTGAAACCCATGAAGGGAGAGAGTGCATTGAACACTGGTGACTTCACGCAAACAATTCAATCCATGGGGATCAGTTTATACGCCTGGGCTCAAGCCTTGCGATCTGCCGGTCTTTTAGCAAATCCATCTCGTGTGATCAGCTTTACCAGCGAGGGCAACCAGAAACCTATGCCCGGGTACGCTGCTGTGAGTGCCGCTAAAGCAACTCTAGAGGCGATTACCAGGAATATGGCGCTAGAATTTGCAGTAGAAGGGATTACAACCAACTGTATTCAAGCTGGGGTGACTGATACAGAGAGCTTGCAGCGCATTCCCATGTATGAAGAACTCAAAAAAAACAGCCTGCAACGCAACCCGTTCAACAGATTGACTCAGCCAGAAGATGTAGCAAATACCGTTTACCTATTGTGCCGTCCTGAGGCTGCTTTCATCAATGGCAGCGTTATTAAAGTCGATGGAGGGGAATCCCTAACTTAGCACTCATGTTACTATCTCAACTAGAAAAAATAGTCGCAAATCTTCCCTACGGCGAGGGTTTTAAGTTTGTGGATCAATTATTAGAATTAAATGAGGATCAGGTAATTGGGATATATCGCTTTCGCGAAAGCGAATACTTTTACAAGCATCATTTTATCCATCAACCTGTAACTCCTGGAGTAATTTTGCAAGAATGTATGGCTCAAATTGGCTTAGCTTGCTTGGGCTCTTATCTAATGCGAGACTCGAAAGAACAACTACAATTTGTTTTTACTGAAGCTCATGTCAATTTTTTAGAAAAAGTAGTACCAGGAACTACCGTCATTGTTAGTGCTAAAAAGGAATATTTCCGATTCGATAAACTGAAAGTGGTCGTTCAAATGCTAGATGAAAATGAAACTAAAGTAGCCGAAGGCTGGTTGTGCGGAATGATTCTTACCGCTCCAAAACAAAAATCTGACTCATGAAATCAACGAGTTCTAATAGGGTAGTGGTAACTGGACTGGGAGTTGTAGCACCTAATGCCACAAATGTTACTCGGTTTTTAGAAGCTTTACAAAATGGAACTAGCGGCATAAGGTTCGATCAGCAGCTCGCCGATTTAAACTTTGGGTGCCAAGTGGCTGGAACACCGCCCGTGACTCAAGAACTGATCGATGAATACCTAACGCCGCTCCAGCAACGTGGATTTAAGGCAACAGGTATGTTATATGGCATCATTGCTGGCAAACAAGCCTTTGCTGATGCTGGATTAGAAATAGCTCCTAAAGAACACGCATTGGAAGATTTCGGGATCATCTTCGGTACAGGTCAAAGTGGTGGTGAGAAATTTAGAGAAGCCATTCATTTAATTGATGAAGGCAAAGTGCGGCGACTGGGAAGTACCAGTGTGATCCAGACTATGAGTAGCGGTATCAGCGCATGGCTGGCAGGTGAGTTGGGTGCAGGTAATCGTGTCACAAGTAACTCTAGTGCTTGCTCTACTGGAACAGAGGCGCTGCTTATGGGCTACGAACTGATCCAATCTGGAAAGGCAAAACAAATGCTGGTAGGATCTACTAGCGACTCTGGACCTTATATCTGGGGTGGTTTTGATGCCATGCGTATTTTGCCTACTGGCTATAATGAAAACCCGCAAGCCGCAAGCAGGCCATTTTCTGATGATGCGTCAGGTTTTGTACCAGGTTCTGGTGCTGGAGCTTTGATTATAGAAAGTTTAGAGTCGGCAAGAGAGCGTGGAGCCTCCATTTATTGTGAGATTATAGGCGGTGCTATAAATGCAGGTGGGCATCGTGGAGACGGTAGCATGACAGCGCCTAATGGTGAGGCTGTTAAGAAAGTCATTCGTATGGCTATGAAAGATGCTGAAATTGAGTCAAATCAGGTAGATGCGATCAACGGGCACATTACCGCCACAGGAAAGGATGCTTATGAGGTCAGAAACTGGTCACAAGCACTGGAGCGATCAGGAGATAATTTTCCTTATATGAATAGTTTTAAATCTTCAATCGGCCATTGTCTCGCTGCAGCTGGTAGTGTGGAATTAGTAGGCAGTGTTTTGCAACTACAGCAACAACAAGTATTTAAAAACAATAACATCCACCAATTACATAGTGATATTACAAAGATTCTAAGCGATGACCGAATCCCGACCGAAACTATTTCTATAGACTTAAATGTCTTGCTGAAAGCGAGCTTTGGCTTTGGTGATGTGAACGCATGCGTGGTATTGAAAAGATTTAATGAATGATTATAATTTTTAATTGCACTTATCTTTAATACGCGTTCTAACTTAGCAATGATTCATATTTCAAATTTTAGCATGACCCATACAGAAATTCAAGAGCGACTTTTCAAAATTGTAAAAGTGTATTTACCACAAGATGTAGATGCAACTGCCATCAAGCCTGAAAGTCATTTAATGAACGATTTGAATATAAACAGTGCGCACCTGGTAGATGTGGCACTAGATGTTGAAGATGCTTTTGACATCGTATTGAATGAAAAAGATATGGAAGAAATGCAAACCGTCTCTGATGCAGTTCGCATTGTTCAAGCAAAAACAAGCTAAATCTTAATAGCTTGTTTCATTTTTTTTGATTTGATGACTTGCAACTAAAGTTATCTGATTATATCATAAAAAACTAGTTGAATTCTCTTAAATTTATCAGTTTCATACTATATCTTCATGTTATTAACGAATTATTTAAGAATAAATTCGATTAACTAAAAATGCTGTAGTACTTTAGTGTTCTATGGCACGATTACCTAAACTACAGCGATTTGAAAACGAGGTAGCCTCAAAATACCAGATATTTAATGGTATTTTCATGACGCTTCCTTTTGATAATATTTCTAATACAGGCGGACTGTTGCCGTTGTTTCATGAGATCTGCAAAGAAGGTTTCAAACGACAAAAAAACCCAACAGAGATTGTAGATTATTTCTACGAACGCTATATGCGGGATACCAGTCAAGAAGAACGGGAGCAATTATTGTTTCGATTTATTCAATATATTGAACGTCAAGTTGTTTTATTTGATGCCATAGAAGACGCTGCATTTGCTACGGTCCAGAATTTAGACGGTCGTGGGACACTGCGCAGTATTAAGGAGGAAGCTCAAGCCTTGAAAAAGGAATCTGAACTTGCTGCATACTTACAAGAGTTGAAGATAAAGCCAGTACTAACAGCACACCCCACGCAGTTTTATCCAGGATCTGTATTAGGAATCATCAATGATTTAAGCACCGCCGTGAATCGAAATGATGTGCGAGAAGTAAAACTCTTGTTATCACAATTAGGGAAAACACCGTTTTTCAAGAAAGAAAAACCCACTCCTTTTGATGAGGCCACCAGTCTCGTTTGGTATCTAGAAAACATTTTCTACTACGCCATGGGGAACATTTACGATTATGTCACCTCAAACTTACCAGTAACTCGGGATTTTCAAAATGCCATGATAGAGGTGGGATTCTGGCCAGGCGGAGATCGCGATGGAAATCCCTTTGTGACCACTCAAATCACGCTGGACGTCGCTCAGAAATTGCGCAGTACGATTTTTAAAAATTACTACCGTGATTTGCGTAAGCTAGGACGTAGATTAACCTTTAAGGGGGTAGAGCAACCACTTAAGCAACTGGAAATCAAATGTTACCAAGCCATTACTGAAACAGGTACATTGAATTTCACCGCACAAGACCTTCAAGAGGAATTGCAAGGAATTAAGAGAACCGTGATTGATAAGCACAACAGCTTATTTGTAGAAGAAATTAATTCGCTAATCAATAAAATCCATCTCTTTGGGATTCATTTTTCCAGTCTTGACATACGTCAGGACAGTAGTATACATGATCAAGTATTTGATAAGTTGTTCGCTTTCGCGAAAGCGAACTTCCCAGAAAATTACTCTCAATTATCAGAGGAAGAACAGCTGAAAGCACTCGCGACTGTAAGAGCTGACATTCAAGAGTCCGATGTGGAAGATGAGTACACCAAGCGAACTATTGGTAGCATACGTGCCATCAAAACAATCCAAGAACGCAATGGAGAACGAGCTTGTCACCGCTATATAATATCTAACACACAAAATATATTGCATATTATGGAAGCATATGCGATGCTAAAATTGTGTGGATTACACCAGCCTGCTGTAGATGTCGTTCCCTTGTTTGAAACGGTCCCAGATTTGATTCATGCGCCTAATGTGATGCGCAAGCTGTATTCCAACAAAGAATATCGAGATCATTTATCCAGAAGAGATCAACAGCAACACATCATGCTAGGTTTCAGCGATGGAACTAAGGATGGAGGGTATTTAATGGCCAATTGGAGTATTTATAAAGCTAAAGAAGCGCTGACAAGCGTGAGTCGGGAATTTGGCATAGATGTGGTATTTTTTGATGGTCGTGGTGGACCTCCAGCTCGTGGTGGTGGACAAACGCATCAGTTTTATGCATCCATGGGATCTAAAATTGAATCCAAACAAATACAATTAACCGTTCAAGGTCAGACGATTAGTTCCAAGTTCGGCACCTTAGACAGTTGTCAATACAATCTGGAACAATTACTCAGTAGTGGAGTATCCAATGCTATTTATGACAATGCCGCTAATGATTTTTCTGATCAGGAATCCAAGACCATGGATGCATTAGCTCAATACAGCTATGACGCCTATACCGCATTTAAGGAGCATCCTAAATTCCTGCCCTATCTAGAAAACATGAGTACGCTCAAATACTATGCGATGACAAATATAGGTAGTAGACCCAGCAAGCGTGGGAGCAGCAGCGAACTCCAATTCAAAGACCTGAGAGCCATTCCTTTTGTAGGTTCTTGGAGTCAGTTAAAGCAAAATGTTCCAGGATTTTATGGGGTAGGTACTGCATTGCAAAAAATGGAGGAAGATGGAAAATGGAATGAAGTTCAAGAGTTGTACAAACACTCTAAGTTTTTCCGTACACTTCTGGATAATAGCATGATGAGTTTAACTAAGTCATTCTTTGGTTTAACTGCTTATATGCAGACAGATGCTACTTATGGCGAATTTTGGAAAATGATTCATGCGGAATATGAGCGTTCTAAATCATTAATGTTGAAGCTTTCTGGAATGAAAGAACTGATGGAAAATGAACCCGCTGGGAAAGCGAGTATTTTAGCCAGGGAAGATATTGTATTACCGTTGCTTACCATCCAGCAATATGCTTTAAAAAGTATTCAAGAAATGCCTGCGGATGATTCTAAACAGCGTAAAGTTTACGAAAGACTGGTCACTCGATCCCTGTATGGAAATATCAACGCCAGTAGAAACTCGGCTTAAAAGTTGAATTTTTTAAAAATCTTGTTCATGTATGTTTAAGTATTCTTAAACAATCGTGCTAAGTATGTTATGGGCTGTATTTTAGGAGTATTGAATAATCAATTTAAAAAGTAAATATATGAGCAGTCCAAAAACCGACGTTTTTAAAAATACACCAACCGACCATAAAATTCACGATCTCATCAAAAACCGATGGAGTCCACGCAAGTTTGCAGATACTCCAGTCAGCGATACAGACCTTCAATCCCTATTTGAAGCAGGTCGTTGGGCAGCAAGTAGCAGTAACTTACAGCCATGGAATATTGTCTGGGGCAAAAAAGGGAGCACGGCTTACGATCGCATTATGAAAGTCCTTGTGGAATTCAATCAGGGTTGGGCAAAAAATGCCCCTGTGCTGATGCTGGGTGTTTTTGATAAAAAGACGCCTGATGGAAAAGATAATTTTCACGCGCTACATGATTTAGGTCAGTTTGCTGCTAATATGTCCATACAGGCGCAAAGTATGGGCATAGCACTACACCAGATGGCAGGCGTAAAGCATGAAGAGGCGTTGAAAGAATTTAAATTTCCAGACACGTACCATGTAGCAACAGCCATCGCTGCAGGATATTATGGCGGTGAAATGAGCGACCTTCCTGAAGATTTAAAAGGAGAAGAGAAAAAAGAACGTCAACGTAAAAAGCAAGATGAATTTATATTCAACGGCGATTACGTAGAAAGAGCGGAAGTGGATCAGAGTTAAGTTTTAATCGCCCGTCGTGTGCAATTTGAAAAACGAAAAGTTTGAGAAATAAATTACTGATTTTATTGACTTTAATTTCTCTCAATTCCTGCCAAATGAATTGGTATGGAGATATAAGTTTGGGCTCTGATTTTTACTATATGGTTGAGCCAGCTTTTAACAGTATCGTGATTCCTGTAAATCCAAACGAACCTTATAAATCCAGTATTTACATCATAAAGGATATTGAAAGTGTCGGATTTAATAAAAACTATATCCTTGTGACTTCAAAAATCGGAGACGAGACAAAGTATTGGCGGATTGACAAAAAAGCGGTATCAAAAGAATTGGGTTATAAGGTTAACTCAATAATGGAATTATCAAATGTTTTGGAAATTAATTCAGTGGAATTTGACAAAATCAAAAAAGACGAAAAAATCAAGTTGAAAACCAAAACTGAATATAGAAAGGAACTGAATTATGAATAAAAAAATGTACACAACGCGGTCTATAAAAGATAGCTGATTTGGGCTTTGTGAGAGATTTGTGTTTATTAACTAAGATCGCCAAATTTTTAATTTGGCTTTTTGAGAAGATATATAAATTCGGCTCTGTGTTTTAACGAAAGGGTCTCGTTTTTATAAACGCTACGTTTCATGCACAAACCATTAACAGTCAAGCTTTCGCGAAAGCGAGTAAGTCTAAGTGAACAATGCTCCAAACCAGTACTTCAGGAGTAATAATCTAGAACAACAGCCCTGTAAACGCAGGGCTGTTGTTTTTTTTAAGCAGAGGCTAATTTACTACGTCCATCATTGAACATAAAAGTCAATTCCGGCTTCAGTGTTTTAAATGCGTTTTTAAAATTGTTAGCAGATTCTTCTATTATAATACTGTCGTTGCTCTTCAAGCGTATCTGCATTTTTAAAGTGCTGACCAGCTTATCGCGGTTATCGAAGGTTCGACTTAAAAAACAGTAGATCGTAGAAATATGCGACTCTTCATCCATTAGATCCTCTAGAGAATCAGTAATGAATTCTTCCAGTTTTTTACTTCTGGTTAAATGGGTATAGTTAAAATGTACCATAATCGATGAATTTGTTCAAACATACCGATTAAAAGCAGTCAGTATTCGATTAACGACTATTTTAACAGTTTTTAGAGCTTTTTATCGGTATTCAACGACTCTTTAACGTCTTGTCGATCTTTTTCATCGCTTTTATAAAAACTAGAAAATAGCATTCCTATACCTAAAGCAGCGAAAATTACTGCTAAGGACAACCATTCTGGAAATTCTACATGATGAACCAGAATAAGCTTGACGCCCACGAATGCGAGTATTGCCACTAGGCTGTAATGAATGTATTGAAACTTGTCCAACAAATTAGATAAGAAGAAGTACATGCTACGTAATCCCATAATCGCCAGTATATTACTTGCGAATACTAAAAATGGATCTGAAGTTATCGCAAGAATTGCAGGTATAGAATCCAGAGCAAATAGGATATCTGTCAATTCAATGACGATCAATGCAAGAAATAGGGGAGTTGCCACTCGTTTTCCTGCCTGGATCACAAACATCTTTTGACCATCCAATTGCTTAGTTACAGGAAACAACTTCCTAGCAAAGCGATAGATAGAAGACTTATCTGGATCAAAGTCTTCCTCATGTGAGGTCAACATATTGTAAGCCGTATATAATAAGAAGGCACCAAAAACGTAGGTCATCCAGCTCACTTCATTGATCAGTGCGACCCCAAAAAAGATCATCAACCCTCTAAAGACAAGAGCTCCTACAATACCCCAAAACAATACACGATGCTGATATTTTAAGGGAATAGTAAAAGATTTGAAGATAACCGCGATGACGAAAATATTATCAATACTAAGAGATAACTCGATCAAATAACCAGTGACATATTTTAGGGCAGCAGTTCCAGCACTTAGATTATCTGGATTAGCAATCCAGTTGTTATCATAGATAAAATACACCATGCCAGTAAACGCTAACGCAATTCCTACCCACAAGGCAGTGTACTTAGACGCTTCTTTTGTATTGATTACATGCGCGTTCCTATTGAATACAAAAAGATCCAGTACTAAAAAAATACTTACTAGTATTATAAATGAAATCCAAACAATCATATAAAATGGGTATAAAATAAAATCCAGCCGTTACAGCTGGATTAAGTGTTTCAAAGATACAATGCTTAGGGAATATGAATCTTAGAAGTATCGTTACCGAATAGTTCTGTAATATCCCCATACAAATGAGCTTCTATAGCCCGTTTACCTTTTATAGCAATGGGGAATATGAAGAGTTCTGGCTCGTGCTGTAACAACTTTATGGCGCCATCATTATCTAGCGTCACGTTGTCACCGTGCTTTTGAACAAATGTGGAATGATCCATATGTAAGAGGTCTTTTACTTCTCGACCTAATAAATTAGCAATTTCACTCCACAGTGTCCCTGTGATTTTCTCCTTGGTAATATCCAGCGCGTTTAGTTTCACGTCTGCCGATTGGGCATATGCAAAAATCTCGCGGTGGTTTTTAATATCAGAATTGTAGAGAAGGACAATTTCCCGCTCGTCAGTGGCAATAGATATCATATTAATGAGAAATCATATCAGACTTGCGCTTCTCGCACTGCGTCTTAAGTTGGCTTACTACCTTAGCTACGGATTCTTTGAAGGTATTGTGGGACTCTTCAGCAAAAAGGCGTGGTCCTGGCGCGCTCAAACGGATTTCAGCGATCATTCCAGTTTCACGGCTGCTTGTATTTTCTTTTCTAAAAAAAACATCAGCTCTAGTCACCCAATTGTATCTATCAAATATAGGTTGAAGCTTTTCTTCAGTGAATGCTTCCAGCTCTTGGCTGCCTGTTACGTGTTGGTAGTTGAAATTTATCGACATATGTTTTGATTTTTATTTTAAAGATAAAGAGTACGTCTAGTCTTGATCTCTAATTTAATCAATTATTAGCAATGCTTTAGGGTAATCTTAAGGGAATTTACAGATCGCTGTTAATTCCTTGAGAAATCAAGGAGAAAGCTTGGTTTTCCACATTCTCAGCTAAGTTTCACTCGATCAATAAAATACCTGATTGCACCGTATTTCATGGGTCTTTGGACCTCATAAAATTTGTAGAACTGCTTATATTCGCTGGCTTATGAAAAATTTGGTGACCTGCACGGTGTTGATGATTAGTTTCGCTTTCGCGAAAGCGCAATTAGGATTCTGTACTGGTGCATCTAGTGAGGCCATATTCACCGAAACTTTTGGCCAAGGAACGACCAGTGGACCGCCTTTAAGTGCCATGCAAACCACCTACAGGTTTGTAAATTCAGGTGTGCAAGATGGAGAGTATACAATTTCAAGCAATTTACGCCAGTTAGGAAGTTTCCATAACGCCGACGATCATACGGGAAACCCCAATGGTAAAGCGCTTATTGTGAATGCTTCTTTCGCACCTGATCAGTTTTACCAGACAACTATTAATGGTCTGTGTGAAAATACCAACTATGAGTTCAGTGCCTGGATCATTAATTTATATAATCCAGGTAGTAATGCTTGTACAGGTAGAGAGGTTCCTGTACAAGTGCGATTTGAGATTTGGGATGCGACGGACACTAATAGACTCGCTCAAGGAGTCATGAATCCCAGAAATGGAGAAAATCAACCGGTCTGGATTCAATATGGCCTTACGTTTACAACGGCAGCTGGACAAAGTGGATGTATTTTGAAAATGATCAATGAAGGTAGCGGTGGCTGCGGCAATGATCTAGCGATTGATGATATCGTTTTCCGTACTTGTGGCGATGTGGTGCAATTGGAAGACGATGCCAATGCTTTAAATAGGTTTCGTTGTTCTGCTGATCCCGCAGAATCCATAACACTAAATGTCAACACAAGCGAGGCTGTATTTACCACTCCAGAATACCAGTGGCAATCTAGTACTGATGCTATTAACTTCAATGATATCAGTGGAGAAACTGCTAGCAGCTACACCACACCGCTCATCACTAGCGATACTTTTTATCGCGTAAAAATAGCCGAGGATGCTGTAAATCTAGCAGGCTCACAATGTGCCAACTTTTCAGAGATATTTGAGTACGATATTATTGAAGTACCTAATGCAAGTCCTGTAAATGATAGGGTAGCGGTTTGTGATGATGCGCTAGGTGTTCTGGAAGTGAACCCTGCTACAGGCTTTGAAGTAGATTGGTACGATTCGGCTACCGGCGGTAACATGCTACTGGGCGGCTCCAGCACCTTTGAAACTAGCCAGGCTGGATTTTATTATGCCGAGTTGCGTGAACCAAGCACTGGATGTGTGAGCGAAAACAGAGCCGAGATTGAATTTGTAACAAGTGATATACCCATAGTGACAAGTGCTAATTTTAGTATTTGCCCAGAAACGAGTGTTACCTTGGATACTGAGTTTGAAAATGCTGCTAGTTACGAATGGAGCACAGGAGAAGTGACACCCACCATTGATGTGAATGCCGCTGGAAGCTATACTTGTGTGGTTACGAATGATCAAGGTTGCAGTGCTACTGCTACCTTTGAAGTTGACGTATTTACCATTCCTGAAATAACAGACCTGATTTTAGTAGGAGATGAATTGCAAGTGATTACTAATGACGGTAATTTTTTATACAGTATCGATGGGGTGAATTACCAACAGAGTAATATTCTAGATATTAGTGACTTACTGAGAGTCAACGTGCGAGTCACGGATCAAAATAACTGTACAATTGTGACTCAGACCTTTGATCGCATTGGAATACCTGATTATTTTACCCCTAATGCGGATGGATTTAATGATGTATGGACTATCGGAAATATAGAGGCTTTTCCGGGCGCTAGAGCAGAGATTTTTGATAGATACGGTAAGTTGCTTAGAGTGTTGACAGTGGTAGATTCAGGATGGAATGGAACTTTTAACAATGAACCATTACCCAGCTCTGACTACTGGTATCGCATCTATTATGAAAGCCAAGAAGTGGTAGGACATTTCAGTCTAAAGCGATAGAGTAGAGGTTATTGTAAATAATTAAGTCCTTTTTAGGGATAGCTTGGCAGGATTTTGGTAACTTAAATGCTGAAAATCGATTCTCATGAAAAGCAACATATTCACTCCGTATAAAGCTCTGATTCCAGTAATAGCTGTCGTGGCTTTTTTTATAACTTCCTGTAGCGTCACTAAAACCGGGACTGAAGCGGAGTACGCCGCGCTTCAAGAACGTATTCAAACAGGAAATATCAAGATCGCTGTAGATGCTGCTTATCCTTTAAATACATTTGCAAGCCAGCAAGTTTTGAACAGCGTGTTACGAGGTACAGGCGATAACGCAAATCGTATAGATTTGACCGGTGACGGTTATTATCTAGAGTTAGGGCCTAGACGAGTGATTGCAAATTTACCATTCTATGGTGAGCGACGTCAAGGTGGTGGTTATAATGATATCAGTGATTCTGGAATTCAGTTTGATGCGATCCCGAAAGAATATGATCTAGAATTAAAAAAGGACAAGTATCAGTACGACGTGAACTTTTTAGCAAGTAAAGGCACAGAGAATTACGACGTAGAAGTGATCTTATTTGCAAATGGCAATGCGGTGATTTATATCACTAGTAATACTAGAACTCGTATAGAATATCGAGGCAAAGTAGTGGATGAGGTAGAATAGACTTAGGTAATAGAATACCTGCGGATTCTTAATTATTCTATTTGACATAATATAAATTATGGTTCATTTGAATAGAATAGTTATTATTCCTTAAGCCATCGTTGAATCACAACTTAATCATTGGCATCCCTTGACTGGCTTGATAATACATATAGCCAATCCATGCAGCATACAAGAATGCAAATATGGTGACTGCGATAATATGTTTGCGGACAGACGCTTTCCATTGAAGCGATAAAAAGAAAGCAAAAAGCGGTATGATCTGTAATCCATGTAAACCGAAAAAATGAGCGATTCGCAAATCGCCGGCTATCGTACTCCAGTTTACAAATGGTAATCCAGCGCCGCCATCAGCAATCCCCACAGTATGTGACATTTGGCTGACCATTTGACTGCCTATCCAACTGCCCGTGACAATAATGACCCAACCCATGAAGATGGCAAATTGAATGGCCTTAGTGGTTTTTAATTTTAGGCGTACGGTCTCAACGACAAACAGTATCATGATGAGTACGTTGATTCCTATGAGTAATCCCATAGCAGCAAATAGCAACCCATCGAATAAAGTAGATTGGTTGTAATGAGAAGGTACTCCTCGTGAGGCCTGATAAACTATGATTCCCACTTCTAGGAGTAGCGACCACGAAATTATATTGTTTATGATATTTTTTTTTCGCCTTGAAAAAGGATATAACGTGATCAGAAAACCTACGGTAAATATGTAGATAGCTCCTGAGATACAGAATTTCAAAGGTTTGATCCACACATTTATTCCATATAAGGTTCTATCATCTATAAAGAAGGCCATCCAGCAAAAGAGTGCTCCCAGTAGGTGAATCAGCGCGATGGTAAAAAGTATTGGGCTTTCTTGTCTGACCGTACGAACTGCTTTTCTTAAATAATTCATGCTGTCTTTCCTTTACTTAATTTAATGATCATAAAAAGTAAAAAGCCTAATGGGCCAAACATGAATGTAGCCAATAAACATACCGCCATAATCAATTGGTGGATACGTAGTTTTTCATTTTGTGTTAACATCCACATACCCACCACGAGGTCAAATGCGAGGTAGTGTATCCAGCCAGCTAAGACTGCCTCTTCTGTGGTAAATAAATCCATCACAGATGCCAGACTGCCAAAATCCATCATACCTCCTGCCATCAAGGCTTGAACTATATATATCACATAGATCACAGCTAAAACAATCGGAATAACCTTGAAGTGCATTAAAAATTTGGTCACCTTCCATTTAGGCAAAATGATCATTAAGATCCACATAGGCAGGACTAGAATATTTACTACTGAAAAAACGTCTGTAGGAGTCATAGTTGGTTGGTTTTAAAGCAAATTGCTTTTTTTGGTTATTCAAATATGCAACTATTATGCAGAGCTCTATATTTTAAATAGCTGAACCGTACGATCTTGTCGCTGAATTGTAACCAATTTGGCTTGCCGAATAAGGTATTTGATTTAAACAATGCTACTTCCTGTTATTGTAAATTGCTAAGCTTTGACTATTGCACTATTTATGATTCCTAAACTTCATTACATATCCAACGCCGAAACTCCTCAAGATCATCTGGATAACATCCAGAAAGCCTGCAGTGCTGGAATAGAATTGGTACAATTGGACATGAGACACGTCAAGAAGGCGGCAGTGTTAAAACTATCTAAGGACGTACAGGCTATTACTTCGCATTTCCAAACCCGTCTCATTATAACGGGTCATTATAAAATTGCTAAAACCATTAAAGCAGATGGTGTGTTTTTAGAAAAAACAGACGCCTGCCCTACTCTAGTTCGAAAGCAACTTTTCCCATGGCAAAGCATTGGTGCGAGCACCCATACATTGCAAGATTGCGAGAGCTTACTTAAAAAAGAGGTGGATTATATAGCATTAGGACCCTTCAAAACTTTTGATGATACTCAAACCATAGCTTTAGGGCTCAATGGCTATACTGCTATTGCGGAAGCTTTAACAACTGAAACACCCTTAATAGGTTTTGGCAATATTGCTACTGACGATGTGAAAAATATTTTGGAAACTGGAATATCCGGAATCGCGGTATCCCAAGAAATCAAAGCCGATTTTAATTTGATCAAAACCTACCATCAATTGCTTAACGCTTCTTCCACACAAGAGATGCGGCACAACTTCTAAATTGATTTTATGATGAAAACTTGCTTAAAAGCTGTAGGTAAGTTCGCTTTCGCGAAAGCGAAAAAAACATCTATATTCTAACCTACTCAGTCTAAAACCACTACAAATTTAGCATAGCAATTGTGAACATCTATCCAATGATTTACAAGTTGAAGCATATCCACAACTCTATATTTGCCGCCTAAAAATAATAGATGAGTGCAACCTGGTACGAGTGTAAAGTGAAGTATAGAAAATTTGATGAGGCGACAGCAAGCCATAAGATGAAAACAGAGCCCTTTCTAGTGGATGCGATATCTTATACAGAAGCTGAAAGCAGAATTACCCAAGAAATGGCGGCTTATTTGAATGATAACGAGGAAATCAAAATCACCAATATCAAGGTGGCTAATTATGCTGAGATTCACCCTTTTGAAAATACAGATCGCTGGTTTCGTTCAAAGATTTCGCTGATTGCAGTGGATGAAGAAAGCGGCAAGGAGCGCAAGACGAATATGTATTTACTCGTGCAAGCTAATGATGTGAAAGAAGCTTATGAAAATACGGTAAGCGCCATGGCAGATACTATGGGAGAATATTCCATTCCATCCGTATCAGAATCTCCTATCATGGATGTGTTCCCTTATTTCACAGGAGAAGAGTCTGATGTAGAACGTCTGAAAAACTTTACAGCTCTTAAGGACTCTAAACCAGTCTCTAATGAAAATGATGAAGTATTAGAAATGGAAGATTCCCTTACTTCAATCGCCGATTAAGCCTTATTTTTTTTCAAAGACCATGCAATGCTGCCAGGGCAAGTTGTCGATATTCTCGACTAATTTGAACCCAGCAGCATTCCATTCTTTGATAGATTGAGCCTCGGTCATTTTGTGGATGGTTTTGATGGGGATTTGTGGATCTTCACCACGGTATTCGATCAAAAACACCTTGCCATCTGCTTTTAATGCATTTTTAATGGATTGCATCATCTCTAATGGGTAATTGAACTCGTGATACACATCTACCATCAGGACTTTATCGACGCTATTCTCTGGCAAATTCACACTTTGTTCGCTGCCTTTGATCAGGTTGACGTTATCTAGTCCATTTATTTGCTGTTGGCGACGTATTTCCGTCAGCATTTCGTCTTGAATATCTACTGCGTAAATGGATCCTTTGTCTGCCATGCGAGCCATTTTAAAGGTATGATAACCAGATCCAGCGCCTATATCTGCAATCACGTCATCTGCCTGGATATCCATGTTTTGTAAGAGTTCAGAAACATTTTCTTCTTGTTCCCGTTCTGGACGGTTGAGCCATTCCATGCCTTGGAATCCCATCACATGCGCAATTTCTCTACCTAGGAACCACCTCCCTATCCCGTTGTAATCGCCGGACTTATAGGTATAGATTTCGTTAGTGGTTTCGGTTTGTAATTCTTTTTTCTGACTGTTGCAGCTTTGTAAAGGCACTATCAAGAAGCCCATCATTGCTGATAGGTATAGGGTTTTCGCTTTCGCGAAAGCGAAATTCCCACACATTAAATAACTCAACTTAAACTTCATATCAATCTATTTAAATAATTGCAAGTCAGATTATAATATTTACACAGCCTTTCTCAACACCTCTAAAGGCGAACTGTTTAAGACACTACGTATATTGCTCAAGCCTATCGCCAGAACCAACACCGATATTCCTGGTAAAAACACTAAAAATGGAACTCCAGAAGGCAGGAATGGTTCTTTAAAAACAATGAGTGCGAGTAGAAAACTGCTCACCAGTGCCAGTAGAATTCCTACTAAACTACCTAATATTCCTAGGAACAAATATTCCAATGCGGTGATCTTGAGTATCTGTTTGTTTTTTGCTCCCAGCGTGCGTAGCAAGACACTTTCCTTGATGCGCTGGTACTTGCTGGTACTTACAGACCCAATCAAAACAATGATTCCAGTAAGAATACTGAAAAATGCCATGAAGTTAATGACCCAAGAAACTTTGTCTAGAATGTCCTCTACAACCGTGTACACTTGGCGTAAATCAATGATAGAAACGTTAGGAAAATCCCGTACCAAATCTTGCTGCAGCCCAGCCGATTGCTCTGGTGTCGCAGCATAAGTTGTCAAGACATTAAATTGAGGAGCATCCTCCATAACTCCCGTTGGGAAAACTATGGAAAAGTTGAGTTGCAGATTAGCCCAATCCACTTTTCTAATACTTCCTACGGTTGTCTTCATTAGCACTCCTTGCACATTGAAAGTTACCGCGTCCCCTACTCCTATTTGAGCATCTTCAGCAAGATTATCGCTTATGGAGATCTTGATATCGTTGCGATTCTCTTGTTTAGGAATCCAATTTCCAGCAACCAATTCTTCTGACGGAATCAAATGATCTCTGTAAGTGGTTCTAAATTCGTGATTTAAGATCCACCGGCGTATTTGGGTGGTAGTATCCGTACGGATGCTGTTGACCAGTTTGCCCTTGATGCTGTGCATGCGCATAGTAACCAATGGGATATTATCAATGATGGGGAGTTGATTATCTGCATTCGTTGCGACCACAGCCTCCAACTGGTCTGGTTGCACGTCTAGAGTGATTAGGTTGGCCTTTTCTTCGGTTTGACCTAGTTCTGCTTTATCAAGTAAAATGTCTTTAGTAAAATACAACGTGCTGATCAAGAAGGTTCCTAATCCTATTGCGACCAGCAAAACTACCGTCTGGTTGTTAGGCCTGAAAAGGTTCAATAAACTTTGTCTGGTGGTAAAAGAAGCTTTTCTAGGGAAGTACTTTTTAATCACTGACATGGTACCAATTGCAATACCAGCAAGAATGGCAAACGTAACGATCACACCACCTATGAACGAGAGCGCAAACAGAGCTTCCCTAAGCAACCAAAATGAAAAACCAAATAAGAAGATCAAGATCAATCCGATTACGCCATATCGAGCCTTTCTAGATGCTGCGGGCTTAGAACTACTCATACGTAAGACTTCCAATGGCGAAACGTACCAAGTACGTAACAAAGGCAACAAAGCAAACAAGACCGACATAAACACACCCAACAACACACCTATCAATAAGGGTTGTGCGCTGATGCTTATTTCTACATCAAACGGAAGGAACTCTTGCAATAAATAAGGCAACAATTCTAAAATAGCTACGCCAATAGCGCTACCTATCAAACCACCTATCAGTCCAATACCCGCAATCTGGATTAAGAAAATAAGGAAACTTTGTTTACGGGAAGCACCCATACATTTCAACACGGCAATCGCTTGAAGTTTTTCTTTGATATAAATATTTACAGAACTCGCGATTCCCACACAGCCTAAGAGTAATGCTATAAAGGCCGCCAAGTTTAAAAAGACAGCAACATTTTCATAACGCCTTCCCAGTCTGCGGCTGGTGCTGGTGTGGGTATCCAGATCTGCATCTAATTTATCAAGCATGGGCTCTACCCTATTTTCCAGCGCCTCTAGATCTGCGTCTGGTTGATTGAAAAAGAACTGGTATTCTTTTCTACTACCGAATTGTAATAACTCGGTCTGATCTACTAGTTGAAATGGAATCACAACAATAGGCGCTACGGATGTTGAAATCGCATTACTACCTGGCATAGATTTGAGGGTTCCTGATATCGGCAAAGTCAATTCGCCTACTTTTATAGAATCCCCAGGCTTGATTTTATACTGTAACATTAAGGTGGCATCTACCAGGGCACCGTCATTATCTAGGTAATTGGCAGATGCGGTACTAGGTTGCGTCTCCATTTTTCCGTAAAATGGAAAAGCCCCATCAATAGCGTGAACGCTAACTAGTTTAGTTCCTCGATTTTTTGGGAACGCAATCATGGATACAAAATTGACCTCCTTTGCGTCGGGCTGCAATGAGTCAATAATGGCTTGAACGCGTTCATTAGGAACATTATCACTATCGATGATAAAATCAGCACCCATAAGTGATTTTGACTGCCGCTGGATATTGTCTGTCAGATTTTGACTGAAGAGTTGTATGGATACTACGGCAGCAATTCCTAAAATGATAGATGCCATGAAAAGCAGTAGTCGCGTTCGGCTGGCTTTAGCATCTCGCCAGGCCATTTTAAATAGCCAAGACCATTGTGTCGATGTTGTTAGTTCAGATCTATTCAAACCGCAGCTGTAGATTGATTAGAAACAATCTGACCACCTTTAAGTCTGAGAATTTGCTGCGTGCGCGCTGCAAGATCCAGATCATGAGATATGATCACCAGTGTCGTTCCAGCATCTTGATTGAGATCAAACAATAATTGGATGACCTTTTCACCAGTTTCCTCGTCCAGATTTCCCGTGGGTTCATCTGCAAACAATATAGAAGGTCTATTGGAAAATGCTCTTGCGAGTGCCACCCGTTGTTGCTCCCCACCAGATAGTTGTGACGGGTAATGATCTACTCGATCGCGCAGACCTACTTTCTCAAGAAGTTCTTTTGCCCTACTGATAGCTTTTTTATCGCCTTGCAGTTCTAAAGGGACGCTCACATTTTCTAAGGCAGTGAGTGTAGGAAGCAATTGAAAGTTTTGAAATATAAAACCTACTTCTCGATTGCGTAATTCGGCACGCTGGTCTTCATTTAAGGTACTTAGATCATGACCACATAAATCTACAGTTCCAGCGTTAGGCTCATCCAATCCTGCACACAAACCCAATAAGGTCGTTTTTCCACTACCCGAAGGCCCGACGATGGAGAAGGTTTGTCCTTTTTCCACTTCAAAAGTGACGTTTTTTAAAACGGTAAGTTGTTTGGAACCGCTGGTATAGGTCTTTTCCAACCCGCTAATCTTTAATATCTTTGACATTCAATTTTCTTCTAAATAACGCTATTGTACATGCTCAAGTCTAAAACTATACAAACCCTTTTAAACAAAGGCATTTCAGTACGTTGGAACTTCATAAACTTTTGTTATATCATGGTCGCAGTGGCCCTGATTTCTTGCAAAAACAATCCAGAAACTCCATCGACGGCGGTTGAAAGCGGTACTTATACAACTGAAAATGAGAACTCTACGGCATCAAGCAATGCCACCATCCTATTTTTTGGAGATAGTATAACTGCGGGTTATGGACTTGATGATACAAATGATGCTTTTCCAGGAATTATTCAGACAAAGATTGATTCTTTAGGGTGGAATTATGAAGTAGTCAACTCTGGTCTAAGTGGGGAAACAACAGCTGGCGGTAGAAGCAGAATTGAATGGATTCTCAATCAGGAAATCGATGTGTTCGTATTAGAATTAGGCGCTAACGATGGACTTCGCGGTGTGCCCTTATCAGAAACTAGAGGTAATTTACAAGCCATCATAGACGCTGTAAAAACCAAAAGCCCGCAGACAAAAATCGTTTTAGCCGGAATGCAATTACCACCTAATATGGGACAAGCTTATACGAATGAATTCAAATCTATTTTCATCGAACTTGCTGAACAAAATGACATAGCATTGATTCCTTTTATCTTAGAGAACGTTGGTGGTATCGCTTCACTGAATCAAGCAGATGGAATTCATCCCAACGTTGAAGGACACAAGATTGTGGCAGAGAATGTTTGGGACGTTTTGAAAGATGTGATTGAGCCAGAGTCTTAGAAAAACTAACTTCTCCTATAGCTATAAATGGAAGGGTTTGTTCGCTTTCGCGAAAGCGAACTCATACCAAGTTTCATTGCACTTTCCAGATCTAGGCTAAAACTTCAAATCATTCCGGTAATTTATTTAACGGATTACAAAATTTCTGAAATAGCGATTAAGCAAATAAAAAAGCTCCTGATCAACCTCAGGAGCTTAAGAATTAAATTTGAAGATTTAAACGCATTACCAGATCTTAATACGTTCTTCTTCAGTTTTGTAATTAGCTTGTCCTTCCTTCACATCAAAGGCTTCATAGAATGGAGTAAAATTCATTAATGGGCCATTGACTCTCCAGGTAGGCGGTGAATGAGGATCTGTAGTCACATAGTTTCTTAAAAATTCATCACGCATTTTCACTCGCCAGATGCGGGCTATAGAAAGGAAGAAGCGCTGGTCTGGAGTATAACCGCCTATTTTCTCATTGCCTTTACCTTGATCTGTTAATTGGAATGCATCATAGGCAATGGAGATGCCACCATTATCCGCTGTGTTTTCTCCTACCGTCAAGGCTCCGTTCAGGTGAACATCATCTAGAACCGTAAACTGACTGTACTGATCGATGATTTGTTGAGTTTTTGCTTGAAACTTAGTATAATCCTCAGCGGTCCACCAGTTAGAAACATTTCCATCCTTGTCAAACTGAGCGCCTTGATCATCAAAGGCATGAGTAAATTCGTGACCTATAACCATTCCGATACCACCATAATTCACAGCATCATCTGCATATAAATCAAAATAAGGCGCTTGTAAAATTCCTGCGGGAAACACGATTTCGTTTGCGGAAGGGTTGTAATAAGCCGTCACAGTAGAAGGCGTGGTGTACCACTCGTCCCTGTTGGGTTCCTTGCCTAGTTTTGCTAGTTCATAATTAAATTCATCCTGACGCAGTGCTACCACATTCTCAAAAAATGAATTGCGATCAATGTTTGCATCATAAGTTCTCCAAACATCTGGATATCCAATTTTTTTATTGATCGCATACAATTTATCCACCGCTTTAACTTTAGTGCTATCGCTCATCCACTCTAGATTGTTGATGCGTTTCTCCAGCGTTTTCTGAAAATTATTCACTAGATCCAGCGCTCTTTCTTTGGCTTCTTCTTTAAAGTAACGTTTAACATAAAGCTGTCCCAGAGCAAACCCTAATTGCTGATCCACCCGCCTGGTCATCAATTTTGACCTAGATTGCTGCTCTGATTGACCAGAGAGAACCTTAGAATAAGCAAATGTCGCGTCTTGAAAAGGTTGGCTTAGTAAGTCGGCATGAGCATTTAGAGAGTTCGCTTTTAAATACAATTTCCAATCGTTCAATGGAACGCTGGCGAGCATGCTATTTAATTTTTTGTAATACCCTGGCTGCTCCACATCTATCATCTCAGCTTCTGCTCCTAGATTCTTCAGTAAACTATTCCAACCTATGTTCTTTTGGGTGTTTTGAAGTTGATCTACTGATGTTAAGTTATAATTCTCTTTCACATTACGGCGTTCCACGCGAGTCTTGTGTGATGAAGCCAATTGCTTTTCTATGTTGTAAACTGTTTCCGCTTTCGCGAAAGCGTTATCCATACCAGCCAATTCAAACAAACGAGCTACATATTCTTTATAAGCTTTTTGAATAGCAGCCACCGATGCATCCTCCGCAAAATAATAATCTCGATCAGGCAATCCCAGACCCGTTTGTGAAACGTGTAGGATATTCATTTTGCTATTCTCTTGATCTGGTGAAACGTATGGATTCACAATAGAATAATCTCCTGATTTGACTTGTTGCGCCACAAAGCCCATCATGGAAGGAACATCAGTAATCGTGTCAATCCTTTTTAAAATAGGTTGCACAGGCTTCATTCCTCGCTCATTGATTTTTACCGTATCCATTCCTGATGCATAGAAATCACCTACTTGTTGCTCCACACTACCTTTAACAGACTCTTTTTTAGAAACGTTTTCTAGTATTTCTCTTAACAATTCCTGCTGCGGTATGTTTAAAAATCTATAAGCACCTACTCCTACTTGGTCGTCTGCAATAGGTGTATTCTCATACCAGGTTTTATTAACGTGATCGTAAAAATTATCTCCAGGGGCAATAGAATCAGTAATGCCATCAAATACAACCGTCCTATCTTTTACAGGAACAGGCATAGGGTCTGTAGAAGTATCGCTTTTACAAGAGGTCGCTAAAAGCGCCAAAATACCTAGGTATACAAGGTTTTTCATAAGTGAACAGGGTTTGATCAAATATACTAATAAGACCTTTGCTTAGATCAATTCTTAATCATGCTAATCTCTATAAGCGACATAGTACCATATGGTTCCATCCTGCGCAGGAATTCTTTCTATGACGTATAATATGTGCTGTGCCGCCAAAATTTCACCACTCATATAATAGGCTTCAGGATCACTATCAGGATGCTCGTATAAGCTGCTATTCTTAACTAGAACAGCATCTCCTATTCCTTTACAATTCGGGTTCTAATAATCCTGTTGATAGGCAACTTTTAGCCAAATTTCATAGGTTTCTGCATCCTGTTCTATGTCCATAACTATGACAGGTTGATCTTTGACCAAAACATCACTCTTCATTGTGGCAGTCTGACCGTTGACCATAGGCGACTCATAGATCTTGACCGTTTTTGTAGGGTAGATGACATTATCTGGTAATGGATAGCCTTCAGCATCTTTGTTCTTGTTAAAAATCTCCACTTCGATCACCTTTTCGCCATCAACTATTACGGGAACATAGCCGGTAGCGTCCATAAAAGAAGCTATGCGTTCTCTCGCTTCATCATAATGAATTGCATCTTCTTCAAATTCTATAAGGTAATCGGTGTATATGTTGAGCGTATTTGCCTCCACGGCATCTGCCCATGCGGCATCATCATTGACGATCTCTTGCGCAAGGTCGTCACTTGTATCTTCTACTGCATCAGAATCAAACATCCACACCAGTAAAAACGGAAGTATAATTGCCGCAGCAGCTCCAATGATGTAAGCCTTCCACGGTTTTTTTCTCGTATAAACGCGCTTAATCTTCTTCTTTCTAGTAGGAATAGCTGCTGCACCAGGTTCTCCACTCTTGGCAGCTTCTTTTTCAAATTGAACTCTCAAATCGTCTACCAGTCGCTGCGCGCCAACATCAAAACCTAGCGTGAAATCAATAAATTGAGTTCGTACCATTCTAAGTGGAACGTTACATTCTTCGATCTTGATGGGCACCACAGGAATGTTAGAATGTTTTGCAAATGCGATTTCATCCTTAACGTTTTCAGAAGCTACTGAGGTACATGACAACACCAATATCATCGCATCTGCTTTTTTGATCTGTGCCTCTAGAACATCGTCCCAGCCTTGACCTACTGGGATTTGCTCATCAAACCATATCTCAAAATCTTGTTTGCGCAGTACATCAACGAGGTGCCTGACATATTCCTTATCTGCTCTGGAATAACTTATAAATAATCGTTTCATAGGATTGGTATTTAGTGGTTAGCTTAAGAATGTTCTTTTCAGAAAACGGACAAATTCATCGTCGGTAGTTTGTTTCAAGGTCGTGTATGCGAGATAGGCATTCGTGTGCATCGATATTTTCTCTCGGACTCCAGCATCAGCTGCTGCGATGGCATACTGTTCCTTAGCCGCCTCAAAATCTGCGAGATACATGCTTGATTCAGCAATAGTGGCTGCTTTCCAAATGCTATCAAAAGGATCTTGTTGAGCTAGCTTTCGCGAAAGCGTGGCATATTTCTGCATCATGCTTCGATATTCCTCATGTATCAGGCTGAGGAATGCGAGATTGATCGCCAAAAAATATTGCTGATCGTTGTTGTTTTCTGCTACGGCCATATCATATGCTTTTTTGTAGAGCTTAAAACTCAAGTCCCCATCAGCATCTTTCATTGTTTGTAAATACCGTCGTTTTACTCTACCCGCTAGCAAACCAAACAGATGAAGGCTTTCACTCTCTTCCACCTTATTTTCGGCTAATTCAATGGCGTCATCTAGACGGTCTAATCCTTCTAATGCAAATAATAAGTTGCGAACTCCTTTAGCTCCTAATTCCATTCGATCTGGCCATAATTCTCTAACCACGGCATCATAATTACCTAGAAGTAAATTGATTTCCTCTTTATTGGTGTATTGAATTGCAAATTGACTATCCGTCAATGTCTTTATAATCAATTGATATCCATCATGATGGGTGTCTTCTGGCTGTACCATGGAAAAGTGATCTCCCTCTATAAGTATGTCGTTTGATGGATCAAACACTCCGAAAGCCGTATCTATAGTAATGGTAGCGTCTTGCGTACCTATAGCATTAGCTAACTTGAAAGGCATCCGTTCTTCGAAGGCTTGACTCCAGTCTTGCCTTAACTTCGTTATCAAAGAACCTTGACGATCGTAATCAGATGCTCTTTTCTCTATAGAATTGTTAGAATTAATTTGCAAGCCTTTATGAGGTGTTCCCATAAATATGACATGACTTATTCTTTCCCGCTCTTCAGGACTCATTTCTAAGATGGCCTGCTGTACTGCTAACCCTCCTAAACTATGACCTATTAAAGCTACTCGTTTGTAGTTTTCAAATTTGTAACGAAAACTTGAAACAATATTATCAGCTAGTTTTTGTAAGTCTAGTGGGCTCGCCCATATGTCATGTCCCATCTCTGGCGTAAAATTCTCTGAGAAGCCTATGGGAAATAAATCCCAACCATCCATTTGAGAATCTTGAGCTAATAATTTAGGAATCACCCCAAAAGATTCATGTGCCTGACCTGAAAACCCATGTATAAATAATGCTGCATTGACACCATGATTTTCTCTGAAGCTGGTCACAATTTCGGCATCTGTTTCTTTACTCATGCTGGGCACTGCGTTTAAATCGGCTACTTGAGTTATAGGTTCATTCTTATTGGTATTTTTGCTTAGAATAAAGTCGTCATACATTTGAAGCGTTACAAACGGTCGCTGTATGCTCTTGATCTCAGGAACTTTACGCATGATGTGATTGATGACATCAGTCATTCGCACATACTCTTCATTAAAATCATCCCGATGAGTCCCTTGTAAAACTTCCAGCAAACATTTTGTAAATAAACTATGAGGGGCATCTTTAGGGATGATCCAGGAAAGCTCTTCAGCACGGCAGGATGATAAAATAGACATACCACGTCCATCGTCGATCTTGTGCATCATATCTTCTGGGTTCTTCAATCGCTCCTTTAAAGTAGACTTACTTATATCTGGACCAGCTTTAGTCATGCCTTCAGCATGGCAGCAATCGAGCATTAATATTAACCGTCTTGTTTGAAGCTTTTGTAACTTTTCTTTAAGCTCTGTCGCAAGCAGCCAGGTCGTACGGTAATTCTTAGGATCAAAGTCATTAGGCACCCAGTAGTAATGCGATTGATTTTCATGGTCCGACTTCAAGTTCTTTCCTCCCTGTTCTAGCTCAATAATGTCATTATCGCTATAGGTTCCTCCATGACCGGAGTAAAACAATATTACAGAGGCATTTTCATCTACTTTGTCAATTAAGTCGTCAAAGGCATTGAGGATTCTATCACGAGTAGCTTGCTCTTCCGTTAGTAAGTGTATGTTTTCTTTTTTATAACCTGCTATCTCAGGGTTTGACAATAGCGCTGCAATGGCAGCAGCGTCCCGCACACTGGCTGGTAAATCTGCTCCTACTCCTATAAGTAGTGCATAGGCATTTTCTAAGCTGGACATAATTTCATGAATTAAATGGCGTCGTGCAATCGTTGTAACACTGCTACCTGGTGATGATTAATACTAAGTGGAGCACTATCAACAGCAGTGAGCAAAGCCGCCATTTTTTCATTTTTAGTTTGTGAAAACACCTGTTGTTGAGCCAACTGGGAAGAGATCGTTTGAAGTTTCTTTCCTTTGATGGAAATCGAATTTTCTACAGCTAATTCGAGTAAGGTAGACTCGATGGATTTTTTAATTGCTACTAATTGTTCATATGGTCTGGCGGTTATAGAAGTACCATGGATCCCATTAAATGACTTGGCTTGAGGGCTAGAACTCTCAAGGTCGAAAACCTCTTGAGCTTCTGCTAAAGCAGATTCAAAGTTCAAGGAAAGGCCACTAGAATTAGCCGTAATGGAGCCTAGTCTACTAAAGGAGCGCGATATGGATTTCCTGAATAGCAAAATAATGATTATAAGGCTTGCAGGCCAGATGATAGCATCAATGAGCGCAATAAATTCTTGAACAGTCATAGGTTCGATTTTAGTTAGTGCCAGTAATTCATGATTCTTTTAAATTCAGGGGTTTTGTTTAAATCTGCAAAATGAGGGTCATTTTGGAAGGTTGCTGGGGTATATATATTTCCAGCGGCAATGGATTTACCTAGTAATTCTAGAGCTTTTTGATCATAACCTGCAGCAGCATGAAATCTTGCAAGGTGGTATTCAGTTGCGCCATAATCGTATGCTTTCCTACCTGATTCTATGGCGTTCAAATACTTCATCACGTTTTTCTCGTTGCCTACTTTAAATTGTAGAATGGCATTATAAGAGAGTAGCCAGGCGTTTTCGGGATTTTTTTCTAACAATTGCTGTGCGAGCAACAGGGCATCGGTTATTTCACCAGAAAAGTAAAGTGCCTCCAGACTCGATGTATTGATATCATTTGTAAGTGTTTGCAAAGTTTTAGAGAAGTTCGCTTTCGCGAAAGCGGTATTCCCCATCAACAATGCCTCCTTACCCGCATATAAATGATATTCGGCCAATTGATCTGGATTCCTTGTAATGACTTTGATTGCTAGAAGTTTCTTTATTTCATCAGGTTTATTACTCCTTACATAAGCTGCGATCAAGGGCTTTGTTATCAAATATGAGCCGTCTAATCGTACCACTAAAGGCCGCAAAGAATCGATTACAGACTGGTAGGAGCCTAATTCAATTTCTGCCAAAGCATGAACATAATAGCGTATCACGCAGGCGGAACATTCTTTTAAATCTACTCCCTGCATAGAGATCATTTGAAACACGGGCGCCACATCAATAGGTCTATTTACATATTGCTGCGCTACGGTCATTGTAGTACTATTAGTGGTCAAATCTCGAGGTGCATAACGATATTCTTTAAGCAACGTCTCATAAATACGATCGTTATTTCCTGCCATGAGCGCCTCATAGTGCTCTAATAAATTGTTTTGCCGTTTATTGTCATAAGCGGTGAGTTGTACAGTTTGACGCAGGGAATCTGCCATCTCAAATTCGCCTTTACCATAGTAATAGGCAACACGCATGACCTGGGGTTCAAAATAATTAGGGTCCTCTTCTATAGCTTTATTCAATAATTCCAGATACCTCTCTGGGTTATCTGTATTTATTTTTGCTTCTAGAAAATACTGATACGCTTTGAATCTGGGTGGTGTCTTTTGAAGATTGAGCATGGGGTCTTTGTCCTCCAGAAACAGATAGCTCATTATCAATTGTTTAGCATTCTCTACACATTCTAGTGGATTATCACCATCACAATATTGAGGTTGGAAAGACATTAAAATTTCTGAGGTGACCCCATCAATCACTGCACTGTGCAAAACCAACTGGTCGTCATCTAGGTAATAGCTTCCTGTAACTATTTTGCTAGGCTTGATGTACTGATTTAATATTTCTTGCTCATTGATGTCGCTTTGCAGTCCAAAGTCCTTAGAGTACTGCATAATCGTTTCGGCGGAAATGACTTGACCAATTTCTTTTTCATTTATTCCTTGAATAATCCAGTCGGCTGCCATTTTACCAACTACGTCAAACTCTTCCAACGAAGTGTTGTTACCGAATTTGAGAACCGCAATTCTATCGCCGTCTCGAATCAGGGAGTTTGCATCGACCAGTTCAGTAGATACTAAATCTTTTCCAGTTGCACCTTGGAAGAAATTAGCCTTAGTTATAATAACAGCAGTAAATGCACAAAAAACGGCGAAAATGGAAACCGTAGAAAAATACATTTTTTTAAAGGAAGCAATGGACAGCGCTTTCTCTGGAGATTTTTTAGGGTCGACATCTGTATCAATCCTGAATTGATAGATGTAATAGAGATAAAAAGGAAAACCAAGAACCAATATCAAAATAAGAATGGTAACTGACTTTTTAGGCAAACCTATAGGTTCCCATACTACAGCAAGCACTTGGAGCAGTACCCAAGTGGAAACCAGATAGATGGAAATCAGCTTGTGCACGTCCTTATTTTGACACTCCTTTATGAAGGATTTTACTGTCATAGTTGGTTAGGATCACTTAATAAACTGAAATTTAATGATTTATGATAAATAATTACTAACTTAACCATGAAATTAATATGAACTTAAATCCACTATCATGAGCGATTCTAAAAAGCCAGTAAATGAGGGAACTTCTAAACCAAGTCCCACCATCAAACCAAAAGGCGGAGAGACTTCAAAGCCAGGTGTGAGTATCAATCCTAAACAAGGCACCTCAAAGCCAGGTGTGAGTATCAACCCGAAATAGTTTTTCAAACTTGAAAACTGGACACAAAAAAACCCATCGAATCTCGATGGGTTTTGAATTTCAATTCCTAATACCTTGCGGTATCTAGAAACTTAGGTTACTGCGATAAAGTCTAATTATAGAACTTTTACGTTTACAGCGTTCAATCCTTTGTTTCCTTCTTTAAGATCAAAAGATACTTCATCGCCTTCGCGAATTTCGTCGATCAATCCTGAGATATGTACGAAGTGGTCCTTATCAACACCTTCTTCAGTGATGAATCCGAAACCTTTAGTTTCATTGAAAAATTTTACTGTTCCTGTACTCATTGTAATGTATTTAAAATAATTTATGATGCAAATATCATCTTATTATTGAAACTAATAGCCAATTATGCATTAAAGTTTCAATAAAAAGTTTTTGATAATCAACAACTTACTGTTTAAAGCACTTAAACAGCGCTAATTAAAATTGCAGTTTCTTAAAAACTGTCATACATGTACCCTCAAAATGTCTCTATATTTTAAAAGTGAGAGGTTTTGATTAGCTTTAGACACCCATAATTAAATACCAACCATGGCACAATTGCGCAAGGAAGATTTGTCTCAAGAAGTATTTGACCTATACGACGATTACGCACACAATAAAATTGACCGCAGGGTTTTTATAGAGCGACTATCTGTATTTGCTGTAGGAGCTGTCACTTTACCTTCTTTATTAAGTTTTATCACACCTGATTATACCGATAAGATCATTGCTGAAGATGACAATCGATTCCAAAGTGAATGGATAACTTACGAATCTCCTAAAGGCGGCGGTACCATTCGAGGACTGCTTTCCAGACCTTCAAACACTGGTAAACATCCTGGTATCGTTGTGGTTCATGAAAATCGAGGGCTGAATCCTTATGTGGAAGATGTAGGCCGTCAAGGTGCCATTGATGGATTCATTACCCTAGCGCCAGATGCATTGACCCCTCTAGGTGGTTATCCTGGAAACGATGATGAAGGCCGAAAAATGCAAAGTAAAAGAGACCGTCTTGAAATGCTGGAGGATTTTATTGCAGCTTATAATTACTTGAAAAATCATCCAGATTGTAATGGTAAAGTTGGCGTGGTGGGATTCTGTTTTGGTGGTTGGGTAGCTAACATGATGGCGGTGCAATTACCTGGTTTAGGTGCTGCGGTTCCCTTTTATGGCCGTCAACCAGAAGATGATCAGGCGGCGGAAATTGAAGCACCGCTCCTATTGCAATACGCAGGACTAGACGAGCGTGTGAATTCCGGTTATCCTGCGTTCGATAAAGTGTTAGAAGCTAACAATATAGAGCACACTGCGCATTTTTATGATGGTGTGAATCATGGGTTTCACAATTACTCTACTCCCAGGTACGATCAACCAGCGGCAGAGCTCGCCTGGAGTCGTACCATAGATTTCTTCACAAAACACTTGAGCACTTAATTAACTAAAGATTTGAAATAAGTTCGCTTTCGCGAAAGCGAACTTCACATACATATCTCAACTAACAATCAATAAATTAAAAATAAAACCAATGAAAAAAACCACTTTATTATTATCCTCTTTGCTGCTGTCAGGCAGCATGCTATTTGCGCAAACGGAAGATCCCGTCGTTGATGCGATAGTAAAAGAAGGAACCGAAAACTCTCAACTAGAAAGTCTAGCCCATGAATTGATGGATGTGGTGGGACCTAGATTGGTAGGCTCACCACAAATGAAAGCGGCTGGCGACTGGGCGGTAGCAAAATATAAAGACTGGGGTATCAATGCCGAAATTGAAAACTATGGCGAATGGCGTGGTTGGGAACGTGGTATCACACACATAGACATGCTAGCCCCTCGAGTGCAAAGTTTACAAGGAATGCAACTGGCATGGAGTCCTAGCACTTCTAAAAAAGGAGTGCGTGGCGAGGTAGTTACTTTACCAACCGTCAAAAATGCTGGCGAATTCCAAAACTGGCTCAAAACAATTGAAGGAAAAATTATTTTAACTTCTATGCCGCAGCCTACAGGACGTCCAGATGAAAACTGGGAAGAGTTTGCAACTCCAGAATCCTTTACTAAAATGAAGGAAGATCGAGACGAACGGTCTAAGGAATTCCGCGATAATTTTGGGAATATGGGCATCAATTCTAGAGAACTTGATAAAGTATTGGAAGATGCTGGCGCTGCCGCGATCGTCTCTTCTAACTGGTCCAGAGGTTTTGGTGTGAACAAGATTTTTAGCGCTGGGACTAAAAAGATTCCAGAGATTGATCTAGAATTAGAAGATTATGGAATGTTATACCGCCTAGCGGAATCAGGTCATAAACCAGAAGTTCACATAGTTTCAGAGTCTAAGGAATTAGGTAAAGTTCCTACTTTCAACACGATAGCTACAATTCCTGGAACAGAAAAGCCTGAAGAATATGTTGTTCTTTCAGCACACTTCGACTCTTGGGACGGTGGTACAGGAGCTACAGATAACGGTACAGGTTCCATCACAATGATGGAAGCCGCCCGATTGCTCAAAAAGCATTACCCTAATCCAAAGCGTACCATCATCATCGGCCTATGGGGTAGCGAGGAACAAGGATTGAATGGATCTAGAGCTTATGTAGAAGATCATCCAGAGATCGTAGAAAACGTACAAGCAGTTTTCAATCAAGATAATGGAACAGGTCGTGTGGTGAATCTATCAGGCGGCGGATTCCTAAGATCTTACGATTATTTAAGCAGCTGGTTAAATGCAGTACCTGAAGATATTACGAAACACATTGAAACCAGTTTCCCTGGAGCGCCTGCTCGTGGTGGCTCTGATTATGCTTCTTTCCAGGCGGCTGGGGCGCCAGCATTTAGTTTGAGCTCCATCAGTTGGGATTATTGGAATTATACCTGGCATACGAATCGCGATACCTATGATAAAATCGTTTTTGACGATGTACGCAACAATGCGATCTTGACTGCAATTTTGGCTTACAAAGCCAGTGAAGATCCAGAAACAGCTTCCAGAGAAAAAGCAGTACTAGGTGTCGATCGCAGAACAGGTGAGCCTAGAGAATGGCCTACTCCACGCTCCCCTACTCGTTTAGGAGGTATGGATTAAATACATAACCGATAAATAGAAAGCCCTGAAGCATGACGCTTCAGGGCTTTTTTGTTTCATCAAATATGGGGTCACCTAAAACACATCCTATGTGAGTTGAATTGAGTGGAAACCAACTTGAATACTAAAGTTTGCTTTTGCTTTTTAAACAAATAAAAGCACCAATGCCAAGACCAATCCTGCGCCGGCAAAATACATTCCCTTCTTAAAGATAGGCGTGGAAGGTAAAAACATCCAAAACGCAGACACTACAAAAAACAAAAGACTAACACCGAAGAAAATATTTAAGTAGTACAATGGGTCGCCAGTCTCTGATTTATGAAAGTTTTGCATTTTGCCCAAAACATACGGCGTCTCTGTCTTTGTATAACTTGCTGCCCCAGTTTCTTTGTTATAAGAACCATTTTTAAATTCAATTAAAGATGCTGTTTCAGATGTAGCTTTAAATCTCTTTATCTTAAGTTGTTGCCCTACCTCTTCTGCACTAAGATTGGTTTCTAAGTTTTTTTCAACAACTACCTTGTTTTTAAATACATCAGTGTCCCTAAATATTAAAGTGATACCACTAATGGCATAAACTGCCATGATGCCTGCCAGGAAAAAACCTAGATAACGGTGGTACATTCTCGCTTTATTGGAAGTTTTTCTACTCATAATTTATTTGGAATATTTCTAAATAGCAAAACTACAATAGAGATCTAAAACTAGAAAGCAAACTCAATTTATTTTCCAATAACCGGAACAAATATGAGTGTGGTCATATTCTTTCATACCTACGACAAATGAAATGAATCTACTTATTCAGCTCTTGAGCTAAAGGAAAGATTCCGTGCATAACGGTTTACTGGTTGATTATTTCGCTTTCGCGAAAGCGAGATAAGCAGGAGAGCCATTAACTAGGTCGTTTCCTTGCAATTATATCATCAGCTGTTCTTTTCCTGCTGTTGATGAAATAGACACCAGTAAGCAGCAACAAGGCCGCGATGCCAGTTTGAAGGCTCAGCTCCTCTCCCAAAAAATACCAGCCTAATAAAATGGCAATGACTGGATTTACAAAGCTTGATGTAGATACCTTTTCAGGTGACACATTCTTGAGCAAATAGTTGAAGGATGTAAATGCAGCAATACTCCCAAAAAGGGTCAAACAAATCAAAGAAACCTGTGTTTGCGTTTGCCAGTCCAGCGGAGACTTCCAGGATTCTCCGAATAACAAACTCGCAACCACCAGAATCAGGGCTGCGGAAGCCATTTGATACGCAGTGGTTACAAAGAAATTGGATGGTAAGTCTGCTTTGGCAACAAATAAACTACCGCTACACCAGGCGATCAAACATGTAAAAATCATGAGAATACCTATGACCATTCCTTCTTTAGCTATGATATCATTTTGACTTACCAGCACATACATTCCTATCAACCCTAATGTTACTCCTACCATGGATTTCCATTGTAACCTTTTACGCTGTATGATGCGCATCATGAGTAATATGATTAAAGGTTGTAATGCAGCTAACAAAGACGCAAATCCCGAGTCTACCCATTTCAGCGACCATACAAAAACACCGTTACCATAGGCAAGAAATAGAAATCCCGCTAGAACGCAATTGAATAATTGCTTGCGTGTAATCGCTAGGCTGTATCCCAAAACTTTAGAGATCGCAAAAATAATCGCACTGGCTGATGAGAATCGTATGGAGGCTAGGAAGAAGGGCGGTAGTTCTTGAACCGCCATTTTATTCCACAAGTAGGTGCTGCCCCAGAATACATAAACGCAAAAGAACGCAATGATTAATAACCAAGTATTACGGGAAAACTTCATTCAATACAAATCTGAAAAGCCAGATCACCGACTTTAATAAGCCTGCAATACTACTACTTTTATAGCTCTTGATCTGAAGCGTTATATCGAATTAATCGATGCTCATATTGACGTCTAATCGGACTACGGGACAACTAAATAGTGAGATTTAAAGTTTATCTAAGGGACTAGTTGAATGAATTGACAAGTCTATAAGGCTTGATCTAATTAGGTTGTGAGTTCGCTTTCGCGAAAGCGAAATTATCCAATTATCCCACGCAAGACAGTTTAATCCTACATATCCCATGCAAATAATGAGGTGGTCATTATATTTGTAATGTTTTTTCACCTCATCATTAGGCAAATGAAAGTATCTAAACAAGAGAGTGCTCAGAATCAGTTGCGTTCTATCAAGGGAATATTTGAAAATCAGAACGCACTGTCTTTCAATTTATTCCAGCATATGCCCATAGGTATATGTATCACTAACACAGAAGGTTATTTTACAGACGTTAACGCAACCTACTGTGATATATATGGATATACCAAGCAGGAACTAGTAGGTTCAAAATTTACAAATGTTGTTCCTGAACATCTTAGAGACCTATTAATGCGCCACCATGATGAATTCATGGAAAAGGAATATGAACTGCAAGGGCGATGGGAAGTTCAAGATAAAAATGGAGACAAATTTGATATAATTGCTAATGCAGCTTTTTTAAGGGATGAAAAAACGAACGAGAAGCGTAAAATGACGCTAGTAGTTCGAGCTGAAGAATTAGAGGATACTATTATAAGGCTAGAAACAACCATTGACATTCTTGAAAAAAAATTAGAAACACAAGATATTGCCAATCGCCTTGCGGAACATGATTTAAGAAATCGTTTAAGCTCTATTGTAAGTATTGCCACGATCTTGTCAAATTCTTCTATCGATGATGCTCAACGCAAGTGGATTGACACCATCAAACGTGTAGGGAAAGACACGTTACATTTACTTTCTTCGGCGAGAGATTATGCCAAGATGGAACGAGGCGAATATCAGCCTAATATTGAAGAATTTGACATTATCGCCGCAATAGCTACAGTTACAAAGGATTATCAAGATGTGATCGCTGAGAAAAATTTAGAAATTCAATTGCAGAACAATGGTATTGAAGTCGAGCCCGGTGAAGATGAGCTTATTATTAAAGGCGACCAGTTTTATTTAGAACACTTATTTCAAAATTTAATAGGTAATGCAGTAGAAGCTTCTCCTAATGGTAATTTAATCTCTATACAGATTATTAGTGATGAAGAATTTAAAATCAATATATCAAATCAAGGTGCGATTCCCACTAGTATTCAAGATCGTTTTTTCGACAAGTATACTACGTCAGGAAAAGAAAGAGGTACTGGTCTAGGAACTTATATTGCTAAGATGATAGCTCAATTTCACGGTGGTAACATTACATTCATTTCCAACGAAACTGATGGAACCACGCTTACAATTCATATGCCTAAAGGAAGTCTTGTATAAAAAACAGCGGCTCTGAGAGCTGCTTTTCTAAAGAATAGTGTCTAGAGAGAGGTGCCGTCCTCACGGTACTCCACATCCATTTTTTTGCCTTCTTGTTTGAATTCTACATCGTAGAACCAACCTTTACTGTAATGTTGAACGCGTTCCACCTCTGTAATTTTTAGATCTTTGTAATCTTTCTCGATTGCTAACTTAATAGCTTCTGGTAATTCAGATTTTTTTATAGAATTTTCTGTTTCTACCCATAAACCGTTAGGTTCAAAATCAGCCCTATATCTTTCTCCATTAATTTTGAAGTTGGCTTCCCAAAGCCCGTTGGAATCTAAATGCCAATCTGGGTCAGTTTCTCCAGGATACTTGGCTTGAAAATTAGCAACTACTGATTGAGGTGCCTTTTTGTCTTTTGAATCTTGACAGCTTGCCGTTCCTATCACAAGAATTAAAATAAATAAGGAGGCTATATTCTTCATGATCATTTTTAAGGCAAACCTAAGTCAATACAGCAGTTTCAGGTGTTTACAAACTACCAATTGGCTTAAGATTACCTAATAGTTATAAAAATTGAACATTCCTTAACTTTTGTCATGTGATCAAGGACATGTTGAAAAAAGTATTTGACATTTTTGTTATTATTGATACAATGGCACGATTTTATACATGTAGGATTGACTTTTAGGAATTTATTATCATTTGCAGTGGTAACCTACTTGTAAGAAATGACTTAATTTGTTTTACAACTTCCCATATGATAAGTGCACCTATACCGTCAAATGAAAAAAAGCGTTTGCAAGCTGTAGAAAAATATGAACTTCTGGACACTATGCCAGAAGATAACTACGACAGCATCACAGACATCATTGCCAGCATTTGTCAAGCACCGATTTCTTTAATCACTCTTGTCGATAAAGACAGGACCTTTTTGAAATCTAGACATGGTGTTGAATTGACTGAGTCCCCAAGAGATATTTCCTTTTGCGCTCATACGATTACTAGTGAGGATGACATTACTATCATTCCAGATGCAACCAAAGATCAACGGTTCATAGGAAGTCCATTGTTGACCGAATCTAATATTGCTTTTTATGCGGGTGTACCTTTAATTGATAGGAACGGTTACAAGTTAGGCTCTTTATGTGTTTTTGACACAAAGCCTAGATCTTTGAATGATGTACAGTTAAGAGCTCTCAAAAGCATGGCTAAACATGTGATGGTTCTTTTTGAGGAACGTCACCGCAATATGGAGCTCACCCAGGCGCAAAAATTGTTAGAGGAGCGCAATGAAGAATTAAAAGACTTTGCTGGTATTGTATCTCATGACCTGAAAGCGCCATTATCTAATATTATGATGATTGCAGATTTATTGCAGAAAGAGAATCAAGGTAAGATAAGTGACAAATCCTATAAATACTTGCAATATCTGAGAGACGCGGGAGGCAGCTTAAGCCGCTATATTGATGGTATGCTTATTTTTTATAAAAGTGATGAGCTCGCTAACCACGCCTTTGAAGAAATAAGCTATGTCGATCTTGTAGAAGACATCGTGGCAATGGTGGTGACTGATGAGCATACCCTTGTTACCTACGCTCCAGAAATGGATGTGACAATGAAAACAAGTAATGCTGCATTACATCAAATATTACTGAACTTAGTTTCTAACAGTATCAAATATGGTGATAAGGATCCAACCACTATTCACATTGCCATGGAGGTTCTGCCTGATTTTTACCAGCTAACTGTGGAAGACAACGGCAGAGGGATTTCAACTGAGCAAATTAAAAGCGTCTTTAAATTATTTTATACTGCGGCTGAAGAAGACCGCCATGGAAAAAAAGGTACCGGTATAGGTCTTGCTACTACAAAGAGACTCTTAGATCAATTAGGAGCATCTATTGATATTGAATCTGAAGTAGGTGTGGGAACTAAAATCACTTTAAAGTTTCCAAGAGATAACGACTAACTAAATAGAATACATAAATACTTGAACTGATACGTCCAGGTATTTTTATGCACTTAAATTTGCGACTTAGGGATGTCAGGAAGTTGTGCTTTTGTAGGTTTAACTACAAATGGTGTGAACCAATCCCAAGTAATTCCTACTGAAAATCGAGTAAAACTATCTAGAAACCTATAGTTGTAGTCATCACGACCCACAGATAATTGAGCAACAAAGCCAATATCACTATCCCAAGGGTAAACAATCACTTTAGATTCAGATCTCAAAGGATCACTTGACGGATGGGATCCAAAATGATAAAATAACTGCTGACTCAAAGTATATCTCGTCATTTTAAAATGCTCAGTAAATTCATAACCCACCTCAACCCGATGTCTTCCATAGATATCTATATCTTCTGGATTGAAACCTCCAAAGTTTGCTACACCTAAAAATTTATTATGATACAATTGATAGGTTGCTATGATCGAATGGATTCGTTCTGGTACATTGTTATCATTAAAAGTATTCAATCTGTAGTTAAAACTTAAACGTGTCAGATTTGTAGAAAAGTTTCCAGTTCTCCTATTAAGCAATGCAGCGAGATCTGTATCGTCTGTAAAACTATCGTATAAAGCCTGACTTTCTGGAGAGTTATCTTCAAACTCTGTGCTAAAAGCACTACGAGCTTGTCCATTACTATAATGACCCGATTCAAGACCTACGGTTAAAAAATTATCAGCATTCGTTTTAAATATTTTCTGCCAGCCCAATAGTACTTTATATGTAGGTGTTTTGACAGGTTTAGACTCTTCATCATAAATTCTAAATTCTGGCTGAAACGTCAAGTAGACGGCATCTCCATTGGTGATCGTATCCTTATTTAAAGCAGTTCTTAAATCGTTGTAAAACCCATAATACACCGTCGGCTTTGCCTCAAGTAATATTTGTTCGTATTGATTATTTCCTAAACCAACAGAAAGTTCTGGACGAACTGAGATCGGGTAATACTCTTTAAAACCGCTGGTTTTATCAGTCTGCGCGCTCATAACAAAGGCACTGCATAGAATCAAATAAATGATATATTTCATATGTAGTTCGTACTTAAAAAAAGATGGTTCTCTAATCTTAAGAGAACCATCTTCATTGCATTATTAATATATGGTTAATTCTTGAGAGACTGCATATCAATCACAAAGCGGTATTTCACATCGCTATCAGTAACCCGGTCATATGCTGTGTTTATTTCATCCATATCAATCATTTCTACATCGCAAGTGATGTCATTTTTACCACAAAAGTCTAACATTTCTTGTGTCTCTTTGATTCCACCTATCAAGGAACCTGCGATACTCTTACGACCAATAATCAGGTTACCACCGTTCATAGGCTCTAAAGGTTCAATAGCGCCTACCATCACCATGGTCGCATCTCTTTTCAATAATTGCAAGTATGGATTCACATCATGTTTTACTGGTACGGTATTCAGAATAAAGTCAAAGCTTCCTCTATGTTCCTTCATAGCTTCGTCATCTTTTGAAATAAGGACTCCGTCAGCTCCTAATCTCTTAGCATCTTCTGCTTTTTCTGGAGAAGTAGTGATCATGATTGTTTCTGCTCCCATAGCAGCAGCAAATTTGATTCCCATATGGCCCAAACCTCCTAGACCTACAACACCTACCTTGTCTCCTTTTTTAATCTTCCAGTGATTCAATGGGGAAAAAGTCGTAATCCCTGCACATAATAATGGTGCAACTGATTTTAAATCTAAGTTTTTAGGGATATTTAGTACAAAGTGTTCTCTTACAGTGATGCTTGTAGAATAACCACCAAAAGTATGACCGCCTAAATGTTTGTCTTTCCCGTTGTAGGTACCCACCATACCGCTTTCACAAAACTGTTCTAGATCATCCTCACAAGCACTACAGCTTAAACAGGAATCTACCATACACCCTACTCCAACAAGATCTCCTTCAGAAAATTTAGATACTGAAGAACCAACTTCAACTACCTTTCCTACAATCTCATGTCCAGGAACCACCGGGTATTTTGCGTTTCCCCAATCGTTTCTTGCTGCATGTATATCACTGTGACACACCCCACAGTAAAGGATGTCTATTTTTACATCATTTTCATTTAAATCACGTCGCTCAATCGTCATCTCCTTAAGATCTGCTTTAGGATCTTGTGTACCGTACGCTTTTATTTCCGTTGTCATATTTGTTTTTTATTTGTTGCTACAAAGATAACGGAGCGATTAAGGTCTACGGTTAAGCTCTCGTTAAACATCATGTGGACATGTGATAGGTTCCATTTTTAGATTATGTTTATGGAATATTCGCTTTCGCGAAAGCGTAACTAACCTACCATAACTTATGAATGTTCTTCATGTGCTGATTTACTTCAGTGGAATCGCCTTTTTATTTTTTGGTATTACATGCTTATTTACGCCACGTATGCGTATGGAGTTCATACGCTTCGGACTGTCTAAATTACAACGTCAAATTACTGGAGTAGTTCAAATAATTGCCGCCATCGGCTTGCTGCTATTTGAGTTCAATACGTTGCTTGCCGTAATTTCCGCCGCAGGACTTTCCTTACTAATGCTATTGGGTTTTATAGTAAGAATGCGGATCAAGGATTCTGTTTATGAATCCTCGCCCGCATTTGTTTTTATGATTTTAAATGCGATTATCGCGTTTAAATTATGGTTGTTACTCTAGATAAAGATAACTAATAGGGATAAAATTAGAAATACCGCAGCTGGAATGGATTTCTTAGCTGGGTCATTCACTTTAATGTGCATGGAAATGGCTACTGCCATGAGCAGTGCGATTCCTGCAGCACCTACCCACTCCACACTTGGATAAAATATAGAGATCATTAAGAGTACGGCACAAAAGCACTTCAAGGTTCCTGTAATGACCATCATGCTTTTAGACAGCCCATATACGGTAAACTCTTCACGCATACTAGTTGCATTTTGAGCCCTCCATGGAGTTGCTTTATTTCTATTGATCAACCAGACATTTAAAATGCTTAGCCCTACGACCAGTTTTATTATAATTTCAATAATCTCTAAAATGCTCAAATTCATGTATTCTGATTTAGTTGGATTGCTAATTTATCAATAAGGACTGCGCTCTACTGTCAACAAATTCACAAAAAAAGCCGTTGTGGTTTCCCTTCAACGGCTCTAATTTTTTAATGATATAAAAAAATTATCCTTTTACTTCTTTCTGAGCTTCTCTTCTCATTTCTTCACCAGCAACAATTCCTATCTCCACACGTCTGTTTTGTGCACGACCGGCTGCCGTGTCATTTGTAGCGACTGGAGTAGTTTCACCGGCATAAGTTACTGCCATACGATCAGATGCAATCCCATCTGCTACTAAATAGTCTCTAACGGCAAATGCTCTTCTCTTAGAGAGTTCTAGATTATATGCCGCATCCCCCTGGCTATCTGTGTGACCTGAAACAAGAATTTCAGTTCCTGGATAGTCATTCATCACATTTACTAATTTGTCAAGAGTAGCTCTAGAACTAGCATTTAATGTGGACTGATTTGTTGCAAAGTTCACGCCACTGCCTTCATCAAAGGTCACAACAATACCTTCTCCCACTCTTTCTACTTGAGCTCCTGGAATTTCTTGAGAAATTTCTTGAGCTTGACGGTCCATTTTACGACCTATAACATTTCCAGCCACTCCACCTACGACAGCACCTATAACGGCACCTTCAGTTTGATTGGCTCCGTCCCCAACGTTGTTACCTATGATGGCTCCTAAAATAGCTCCACCCGCTGCTCCAATGGCAGTACCACGCTGTTGTTTATTTGTATTTTGTAATGATTGACAGCTCACTATTAATAGTACGGCTGTTGCAATGCTTAAAAATTTAGTTTTCATATCTATTTTTATTCGGTTAGTTTTCTAAAATTCATGTTGACTTTAACGGTTTTACCATTTACCAGTACACTTTGGCTCCAAGTCATGCTATTTTCAGTCAAGTTATTAACGTTTAATCTAAATCCAGCATCAGTTTCACTTCTATAATTGTCGCCTGTTGGCTTCAATAAAAGATCACCTTCTATAATGTCTTTTGATCCAGGTATCACCCAGATAAAATTTCTGGTTCCTGTATCACAACTAGGAGTTTCAATAGAATAGTTTCCTCGGTTGTTGTTAGCAACAAAGTACCATTGACTTCCTTCGAAACATTTTGCACTTACATCTTGCAATAAAGTAGATTCAAATTGTCCGTTACCATCATAGGTTACATTATCTACTACCCAATTTCCACGTACAATACGTTCTGTTTGCTTTACGGCATTTTGTGTACCACCACAACCTACTAGTAGTAAGGCGGCAACAAATCCTGATATCAATAATTTTTTCATAAGTTTTGTTTAATAGTACCTCAATATTAGTAGTATGACTGACCATACTTTCAAAGATTAACTATGTTTAACAGACAACCGTTAAATTGGGCAAAACACACAGCAAATCTATTTATACACTTTCAAGCATCCCCATGGCATTGTTTACCTTTGTAAAAAATGTTTATGCTTCAACGCTGTTTTATTTCTTTTTGGATTGTTAGTTTGTTGTTTTCTTGTACAGAACCAACAGCAGAGTCTGAAGGCACTCGCGATGACACTAAGGCTAACATTGAAAACTCCAAACCTAAACGTCAGTTAACCCAAGAGTTTAAGGATTATTGGTATGCTGGAGTTGCTGAAATTTCCAGTTATGACTTACAACATGATCGGTATGGAGAGAAGAGACAAGGTAGCGCGGTATTCATATTTGTAACTGAACCATTTGATCCCATAGATCAAATAAAAGCCGACCAGCCAGCGGACTCCAATCAATCTGTATTAAAATTGAACGCCACGCGTGATTTTTTAACAGGTATTTATCCTTACAAAATAATGAGCAGTACCTTTCTGCCTCTAGAAACTGAAGACAATGCAGTTAAGGTAGCAACTTCTATACAAGAATGGTGTGGACATACTTATATGCAATTCAATCGTAATGAAGATCAATACGATGTCGAGTTGTTTAGCTATTTTCAAAGTGAAGGGAACAAAAAATTTCAAATATCCAATGCTATTTTGGAAAATCAAATTCCTTCCCAACTGCGCTTAGGTCCAGAAGCAATGCCTACAGGTGAAATCAATATAATTCCCCCTACCGAATATTTAAGGTTGACTCATTCTGAAACTAAGGTCCTACCTGCTACCGCTCAATTAACTAAAACAGATAGCAGCTATATGTATGTAGTAAATTATGATTCTGGTAGAAATATTGAGTATGTCACAAAAAGTGAGTTTCCTTATATCATCCAATCCTGGAAAGAAGAATTTCCTAGTCGTGACGGTACATCAATGACGAGTGCTACAATCAAGAAAACATTGCGAACTCCTTATTGGAAACAAAACAGTACTCAATACGAGATCTTAAGAGACAGCTTGCACTTATGAAAGAGTTTTTTCTACAACGAGAAGTCATTTTAACCTGTGTTATATTATTCATAGGTTTCTTAATTCATCGCATCATCATATGGAGTGCGATGAAATTGAGCACCAAGGTCCAGCGTTCAAAGCTTCGCAAACAATACTTGAATCGTTACATAGGCTACATCATCTGGACTATGGTAGGTATTACGATAATATTTGTTTGGAGCATCAATAATGAAGAGTTCTGGTTAGCCTTAGGCTCTACATTTGCCGTTGTAGGAGTAGCTTTATTTGCAAACTGGAGCATCTTAAGTAATGTTACCGCAAGTTTTATTTTGTATTTCAACTTTCCATATAAAATTGGTGATCGAGTGCGAATACATGATAAAGACTTACCAATAACCGGTGTCATTGAAGATATCAAAGGATTTTATACAGTTTTGAGAACTGCAGACGGAGAACTGGTCACCTATCCTAATAATCTACTATTACAAAAAGGAGTCAGTATTCTCTACAATCGTACGGAATCCGTATTTGACATTGATAAACATGAAGAAGCAGATCGTACTGCTCGATAATTAACTACCATGGACTTAAGCGACCAACTCAAAAATTTATTTCCTGATCACGAAGTGCCAGAAGAGCCGCAGGAAGAACAAAGTAATATCTGGTTACAAGATGATCCTCTCGAATGCAGATTTGAAAAACGTAAGGGAAAAGTAAACACAGTAATAGCTGGCTATACAGGAGCGACTGAAGATTTTAAAATTCTCGCTAAAGAGATTAAAACGACCCTAGGTGTAGGCGGTAGTTTCAAAAACGATCAAATCATCGTACAAGGAGATTTTAGAGAACGTATTATGGAAATCCTTAAAGAAAAAGGGTTTAAAGTCAAGCGTGTAGGCGGTTGATCAATCAATCCCCCCAATCTTAAGCATAAAAAAACCATCCTAAATCAATAGGATGGTTTCTAATATGAGTCAAAAACGCTGCTTATGCGTTCGCTTTATTTTCTTCTTCTAATTTTTTAGCCTCTTTCTTCATCTTTCTCTTTTCCAGCATAGTACCAGTAATCCAATAAGGAATAGCAAAAGCGGTTAAGAAAATCATCAGCCAGAATCCTATGGTTAGGATCGCTGCAAATGCTAAAAAGCCTAAATATTGATCAAATTCAAACATAATCTTGTATTAGATGTCGCAAAGATAAAGGCTTTGATGGTAAAATGAAAAAGTACACACGACTTTATCAACAAAAATATGAGCTGTGTTGTGAATAATACTTGTGGGGAGCTCGCTTTCGCGAAAGCGAACTTACCCACCACTCACTTAAACATATTAAGAGTAATTTATAGATTCTAAAATCGGGCAACCAGCGCGTGTCTGCTATATTTGTGGAAAATCAAGCCAAATGGATTACCGTATAGAAAAAGATACCATGGGACCTATAGAGGTTCCTGCAGATAAGTTGTGGGGTGCACAAACACAGCGCTCCCGTGAGAATTTTAAAATAGGACCGGCGGGCAGTATGCCTCTTGAAATCGTTTACGGCTTTGCCTACTTGAAAAAAGCAGCGGCCTATGCAAATGAAAGTCTGGGTGTACTTGAAGCAGAAAAACGTGATTTAATCGCTCAAGTTTGTGATGAAATCCTAGATGGAAAGCACGACGACCAATTTCCCTTAGTCATCTGGCAGACGGGTTCTGGGACGCAATCTAACATGAATGTGAATGAAGTGATTGCCAATCGTGCGCATCAAATCGCTGGCAAAAAGATAGGTGAAGGCGATAAAACCATTCAACCTAACGATGATGTCAATAAATCACAAAGTAGTAATGATACATTCCCAACAGGAATGCACATTGCATGTTATAAGAAAATCGTTGAAGACACGATTCCAGGAATTATCCAATTGCGAAATACGCTGCATGATAAGGCGGTAGCTTTTGATGATGTAGTAAAAATAGGGCGAACGCACTTGATGGATGCGACACCATTAACCTTAGGTCAGGAATTCTCAGGCTATGTTTCTCAGCTAGATCACGGGATCATTGCATTAGAAAATACCCTGAATCATTTGAGTGAATTGGCTCTGGGCGGAACAGCCGTTGGTACAGGATTGAATACCCCAGATGGTTATGATGTAAAGGTTGCAGAATATATCGCTGAGTTTACAGAGCTTCCCTTTAAAACAGCCGCTAATAAATTTGAAGCACTAGCCGCACACGACGCGCTGGTAGAAACTCATGGAGCTTTGAAACAAGTAGCGGTATCCTTGAATAAAATCGCTAATGACATTAGAATGCTTGCTAGTGGGCCGCGCAGTGGTATTGGCGAGATCACTATTCCAGCAAATGAACCAGGAAGTTCTATAATGCCTGGAAAAGTCAACCCAACCCAATGCGAGGCCATTACCATGGTATGCGCTCAAGTGATGGGTAACGACGTGACCGTAAGCGTAGGAGGCATGCAAGGCCAATACGAATTAAACGTATTCAAACCAGTTATGGCCGCTGCCGTATTGCAAAGCGCCACATTATTAGGAGATTCATGTAGAAGTTTTGAGAAGCACTGTGCAGCAGGTATAGAACCTAACCATGCAAGAATCAAGGATCTTTTGAACAATTCCTTGATGTTAGTAACCGCATTAAACACCAAAATTGGTTATTACAAGGCAGCTGAGATTGCAAACAAAGCACACGAAGAAGGAACCACTCTTAAAGCTGCTGCCGTTTCTACAGGTTATTTAACTGCTGAAGAATTTGACGAATGGGTCAAGCCTGAGGATATGGTCGGGAAAAGATAATGTTATCAAATAGCTTTTCTATAAAATCATTTAAAACTCAACATTAACTTAAAGTTATTTCCTACAAAATTCATAAACCATATATTGTTTATTCAATCAAATAAACACAACTATGAAAAAGTACATTCTTACTATCACAGCAGCAGCTTTACTTTCGACAAGTCTTATTTCTTGTAAAGAGGACTCTAAACTTGATAAGTTAGAAGATGAGTTAGAGCAACGTTCCGATGATTTAGAAGATGCATCTGACGATATAGGTGATGTGGCAAATGATGTTGAAAGCGCTTTAGAAAATTTTAAGGAAGCTCTAAAAGAAGTTGAAAATAAAGAAGATCGAGACTTGATACGTCAACGTGTAAATACAATTTTTGACGAAATGGAAATGGAACAGAATAAAGATATGAAAGAAGGTACTGAAGAGTAATTTCGTGGTATTGTCTAGTCTCAACCAAAACGCCCAAGCTTTCTAGCTTGGGCGTTTTTTTGTATTTTAAATTATTACTACAAATTCATATTCAATACAGCTCTAAATCGAGTCTCATTGTTCATCATCTTTTCAAATGCTTTACGAGCATCTTTCAAGGCAAACTCTTCAATCATAGGTTTAGTTCCTGTCATAGCGCTAAACTTAAGAGTGTCTTCGCTATCAGGAGCGGTACCACTAGGCCAACCCTTAAGGCTTTTACGCGCTTGTAACAATTGCATAGGTGAAACTTCAACATTATCTGGCGTGGCGGCAATTAACAACATAGTTCCATCCATAGCCAGACCGTCAATGACACTAGAAATAGCACCTGCGTGAGGTGCTGTGGCTACAATTAAGTTTGCACCACCTAATTCCTGCAAGCGTTCCACGGCATCTTCATCGTCCGTAGCGATGAATTCATGAGCTCCCAGCTCCATGGCCAGTTTCTTTTTGTCCTCGCTTGTAGAAATAGCGATGGTACGCATTCCCATTTTATTGGCATATTGAATAGCGAGATGACCTAAACCTCCTATACCTTGAACGGCGACCGTATCTCCAGCTTTCAAGCCTGCATTACGCATTCCGTTATAAACGGTGATTCCTGCACAAAGCAATGGAGCAGCCTCAGTGCTTTTAAGTTCTTCAGGAACGGCTGCAGCTGCTTCAAAAGGAGCTGTCATGTATTCTGCATAACCACCGTCATACGATATTCCTGAAACTTTGGCGTTTTCACAATTTATAAACTTACCACGACGACAGGGGTCGCAAGTAAAACAGTGGCCACCATGCCACCCTATCCCTACTCTTTGTCCTTTTTTGAGACTGGTCACTTCACTTCCTAATTCTTCTATAATTCCAATAACTTCATGGCCAGGTGTTCTAGGGAATGGATTTCCCATGGCTCCTTGCTTTACAAACACATCGCTGTGACATACGCCACATGCCTCAACTTTGAGTAATATTTCGTTATCCTTTGGACTAGGTTTGTCGATATCTACGATTTCTAGATCGCCACCTTGCTTAGTAAATTGAGCTGCTTTCATTTGTTTTGTTTTTTTTATAAGTTACAACCCATATAAAATACTTCCAGACTCTTTAAAATAAACTTAACGTGGTAGAGTTCGCTTTCGCGAAAGCGAACATTCTTAAAGCCCAATCAACTACAATCACCTTTATCGAACCTCATAAATAACCTTTACTTTTATGGTTTAAAATGACCATCATGAAATTGACGTATATCCTCATCCTTGCCTTCATTGCCACCAGTTGTAAGACGGCCGTGAAACCTGTCATGACCATACCGATGAAACAGAACGCAAAGCTGACTTTAATCTCAGAAACACTAGGTCTTTCCCATGCAGAATCTGTAGCATACGATCCCAACTACAATAGATTATACGTATCAGTTCAAGGTGAGCAAGTGCCAGGTGATGGTGGTATTGCAACGATTGACCTTGAGGGAAATATGATAAATAAAAACTTTACAACAGGGCTCAATAATCCTAAAGGCATAGCAATAGCAGGCGATTGGATCTATGTTTCTGACGTGACAGAATTGATAGGTATCAACAGAGAAACGGGTGAGATTTTAAAACGATATACACATGAAGATGCAAAATTTTTGAATGACGTTGCGGTAGATGAAAACAATGATGTGTATGTTTCTGATATGGGTACCTCTTCCATTTTTAAACTAGATGATAATAAATTTATCAAATGGCTATCAACGCCAGAATTAGAAAACCCTAATGGATTACTGGCCGTAGGAAACAATCTTTACGTCGCTAGTTGGGGTTTGCCTGGATCAGAAAATGCAGAAGGAAACACTCAAGGAAGACTCTTAAAACTTGACCTAAACACCAAAAACATAGAGCAAGTCACAGCAATACCATTAGGCAATCTAGATGGCATTCAAGTCTATGACGATCAGCATTTCTTAGTTTCCGACTGGAGAAAAGGGGTTATTTACAAAATATCAAAATCAGGTATCGCAGAGCTCTTTTTGACCTCAGAAGCTAGCGTTGGTGATATTTTATATATTCAAGATCAGCAACTACTTGCCTTGCCCCTGAACCGCCAAAACAAAGTTCAAATCTTTACAGCAAATGAATAGTACTATGATGTTGAAGCCCGCAACTATAAATGATAAATTGCGCTTATTGCCTATAGGAATTGACGAGCAAGAACGATTGCGACGTATGATGCATCTTATTTATAAACCTATTTATAGGCATTTGTGGAAAGATGATGGTGAGGCTTATGTAGAGTCTCAATACAATAAAGATCAAGTATTGACAGAATTATCATTGCCTAATGCAAGGTATTATTTTGTGGAATACAAATCAGAAGTTGTGGGGATGCTGCGGTTTCTGTTTGATTGTCCCTATGAAAAAAGTCCGAATCTAAACACAACAAAATTACACAGGATCTATCTGGACCCGGCAACTCATGGTTCAGGCATCGGCTCACAACTTATTGATTATGTATTTGAGCAAGCCATTAAGAATAATCAAAAATCAGTTTGGTTGGAATGCATGGATACTCAAGAACCAGCAATCCGTTTTTACAAGAAAAAAGGATTTTACATTGAACGACCCTTTACTTTAGACTCTCCGACCATGAACAAAGAATTTCGCGGGATGTATTTGATGAAGTATGATTTAGAAGCTTGTTAAAAAGGTGGTGGTAAATACGCTTTCGCGAAAGCGAAATTCCAATAATTAAAATCCTAAAAAAGTATCTTTGTACCAAGCCCACAAAAGCGCCCACAATGATCCATTTTTACGGTAATCCCCAAAAGAAAATTTACGCAGTACAAACCGCAGCAAAACTCACAGATGAAGTTGATAAAAAACTTCAATGGCTGTTTGCTGATGCTCCACTTTTACAGGCGAAATCGCTACCAGGCTATTTTACTGGTCCTAGAGCGACCGCTATCACTCCATGGTCCACAAACGCCGTTGAGATCACTCAAAATATGGAGATAAAAGGCATTCAACGTATTGAAGAATTTGTTGCCTGTACTGCTGATAGCACTTATGATAAGATGTTGCTGCAAAAATTTGATGGACTGGATCAGTCCCAATTTGATATTAATGTAGAAGCTGAAGGTGTTTTAGAAATCGATGATATTCCTGCTTACAATATGCAAGAGGGACTTTCATTAAGCGATGACGAGATCGATTATTTAATCGCTCTTTCTGAAAAATTAGAACGCAAATTAACAGACAGTGAGGTTTTTGGATTTTCTCAAGTTAATTCAGAGCATTGTCGTCACAAGATCTTCAATGGTACGTTTATTATAGATGGTGTAGAAAAACCCTCCTCTCTTTTTAAGCTGATTAAAAAAACAAGTAAGGAAAACCCTAACGAGATTGTAAGTGCTTATTCTGATAATGTGGCTTTCGTTCACGGACCAGAATCTGAACAGTTTGCTCCAGCGACAGCTGACAAACCAGACACCTACCAGCTTAGTATGTTTGATAGCGTGATTTCCCTAAAAGCAGAAACACACAATTTCCCTACGACCGTAGAGCCTTTTAATGGTGCCGCTACAGGCTCAGGCGGTGAAATACGTGATCGACTGGCTGGTGGTCAAGGTTCCTTGCCACTTGCAGGAACTGCTGTTTACATGACAAGCTACTCAAGGTTAAACGAGCAGCGACCATGGGAAAAAGGCTTTGAAGCCAGAAAATGGTTGTATCAAACACCTATGGATATTTTGATCAAAGCTTCCAATGGGGCTAGTGATTTTGGAAATAAGTTTGGGCAGCCATTAATAGTAGGTTCTGTACTAACTTTTGAACACGACGAGCAAAACGATGGAGCCGTGAACGTAGACGAAGGGTCTGCACCTAGAAAATTAGGTTATGATAAGGTAATCATGCAAGCCGGTGGTATAGGGTACGGCAAACTAGATCAAGCACTCAAAAAAACACCAGAAGCTGGCGATGATATCATCGTCATGGGTGGTGACAACTATAGGATAGGAATGGGTGGTGCTGCAGTAAGTAGTGCAGACACAGGTGCATTGGATTCCGGCCTTGAATTGAACGCCGTACAACGATCCAATCCTGAAATGCAAAAACGCGCTGCTAATGCCATACGAGGTTTGGTCGAAAGCGACAATAACCCCATCAAATCTATACATGATCATGGCGCCGGTGGTCACTTGAACTGTCTATCAGAATTAGTTGAGGAAACTGGAGGTACGATCGATGTGGATGCATTACCCGTGGGAGATCCTACTCTATCTCGTAAGGAATTGATAGGTAATGAATCACAAGAACGTATGGGGCTTGTCATGGACGCTAAGGATACTCCTATTTTAGAAAAAATTGCAGCTAGAGAACGTGCTCCTTTATACAAAGTAGGTAAGGTTACTGGTGATAATAAATTCACCTTCAGCGAGAAGGATGGTCGTAGTCCTATGGATCTTGCGCTGGAAGATATGTTCGGTTCCAGTCCTAAAACGATCATGGATGATAAAACCATCAATCGCAACTATGCCGATCTTTCCTATGAAAAAAACAAGCTAGATCAGTACATAAATAATGTACTTCAACTAGAAGCGGTAGCTTGTAAAGACTGGCTTACCAATAAGGTTGACCGTTGCGTTACTGGTCGTGTGGCTAAACAACAAACTTGTGGGGAATTGCAATTACCGCTCAATAATGTGGGCGTCATGGCAATGGATTATAACGGTAAATATGGTGTTGCAACCACGATAGGACATGCTCCCATAGCAGCTCTGATCGATCCGGCAGCTGGTTCCCGCAATGCGATTGCAGAAGCGTTGACCAACCTTGTTTTCGCTCCGCTAGAAAAAGGACTTGCTGGTGTGAGTTTGAGTGCTAACTGGATGTGGCCTTGTAATAATCCAGGAGAAGATGCGAGATTGTACGCCGCAGTAGAGGCCGTTAGCGATTTTGCTATTACTTTGGGAATCAACATACCTACCGGTAAAGACAGTCTTTCCATGAAGCAAAAGTATCCTGATATGGATGTTCTTGCTCCAGGAACGGTGATCATAAGTACCGTTAGTTCCTGTGATGACATTACTAATGTTATTGAACCTGTTTTACAACGGGATTACAACGCGCCTATCTATTATATCAACATGAGTGGTGACCAGGCAAAATTAGGAGGTTCCAGTTTTGCTCAAACATTAAATGCTGTAGGTAGAGATTGTCCAGATGTGGTGGATGTTTCCGCTTTCGCGAAAGCGTTTACCGCCGTACAAAAACTAATAAAATCAGGCAAAGTGCTTGCCGGTCATGATATTGCAAGTGGTGGTCTTATAACTACATTACTAGAAATGTGTTTCCCATCTCAAAATGTAGGTATGCAACTATCTATCAATCAACTGGGTGATGATCTTATCAAAACCTTATTTGCAGAGAATGCAGGGATCGTTCTTCAAGCTACTGATGAGAGTGTAGAAATGGAATTGAAAGCTAGTGGTATTCCTTTTTATAAAATTGGAACTGCAACAGCCGAATCTGTTCTAGAAATTGATGGCTATCGTATGGACATCAATGCCGCTAGAGATCAATGGTACGAGACTTCTCACCTGCTCGATCGACAGCAGTCCATGAACGGTAAAGCAGACGAGCGTTTTGCCAATTATAAAAATCAGCCTTTACGATTTGAGTTTCCTTCACAGTTTGATGGAAAACTACCTGTCATTCCTGCCAAGCGTATTAAAGCGGCAGTGATTAGAGAAAAAGGAAGCAACAGCGAGCGAGAAATGGCGAGAGCGATGCACCTTGCAGGTTTTGAAGTGCTCGATGTTCATATGACTGATTTGATCGCAGGCCGTGAAAATCTGGAAGACGTTCAATTTATTGCTGCCGTAGGCGGGTTCTCTAATAGTGACGTTTTAGGAAGCGCTAAAGGATGGGCTGGAGCTTTTCTATATAACGAGAAGGCAAATGCTGCATTGAAGAACTTTTTTGCGAGACCAGACACCATGAGTATAGGGGTTTGTAATGGTTGCCAACTTTTTGTAGAGCTAGGATTGATCAATCCAGATCATGATGAAAAGCCAAAAATGCTACACAATGACAGCGGCAAGTTTGAATGTAATTTTACCAGTGTTGAGATAGTCGAGAACAATTCCATCATGCTACAATCATTAGCAGGAAGTAAACTAGGCATCTGGGCAGCGCACGGTGAAGGAAAATTCCAATTACCAAAAGATCGCAGCGAGTATCAAATTCCGGCCACTTTTGCATATGACAAGTATCCGGCAAATCCCAACAGCTCTGACTATAATGCTGCCATGTTAAATTCAGAAGACGGTCGTCATCTTGTGATGATGCCTCACCTAGAGCGTTCCACCTTCCCATGGAACTGGGGTTATTACCCTAAGGACCGTAAAGATGATGTGGTAACACCGTGGTTGGAAGCGTTTGTGAATGCTAGGGTGTGGTTGGAAAAGAAATATAAATATGAATAGATTAATAATTATTTGCTTATTGTTCTTTTTACAAAGTGGCTACGGTCAGGTGAAGGATACTTTATACGGAAAAGTCAAAGAATTAAGTTCCTACGTAACATTTCAAGACAGCAGTATTCAGAATACAAAGCTGTTCTCGACAGAAGGAGACTACGGACATTACGGATTTTACTCAAAAGAGTTTGCATTAAGTAGATGGAGAAGTTGGTGGTACAACACTTACTTCGTACACTATATTAACTTAAAAAAATCTTTCAATGAAAATGGTCAGTTAATTGATGAAAGTTGGTTCTATAAAAATGGATCTCTTGTAAATCGATACAAATACGTTTACGATGATAAAGATCGCATGATTTCAGAATTGGAATATTCTGATTATAATCCAGAAGAAGTAGACATATTAAATTACGGATATAAAGCAAATGGTAAGTTGGCTGTAGTGTTGAAAACACATATTTACAACGATTATCAACGCATCTCCTTAGAACGTTTAAAATATGATATTCAAGACCGGATCATTAGACGTGATCATATCAATAGTAAAGGTGAAATGTCTTCCAGTCTAATAGAATACGATTCCTTAAAAAATGTTCGTAAGACTTTCGCTTACGCAGAAGATCGTTGGATTTCATCTGGAGAAAGATCCCATACTTTAGAGGAGTATCCAGAAGGAATGAAATTTATTCAATTCGTAGATTCACTAAATGAAAACGAAAATGTTGTTAAGCGTATCAGTTATTCCGAACGAAATTATGACAACGCAGTAACGCCCGAACAAACAAGCCTATATACTTATGAAAATGGGAAGCTTATCAAGGTAGTTCGCATTGATGATAACGATGCTGATTATATCAACACTTTCAAATACGATGATAAGAACCGACTTACTGAGGAAATTCGCACATTTAATGATCGAGATGTTCCAATACATTTAAATCAATATCAATACGACGAAAGTGATCAAGTAACAAAATTAAACTATTATGATAATGGCTTCGGTAAAAGCGGTCCTGAGGTCATAATTGTTGATTTTGAAATAACCTACGATGATAGAGATAATTGGATTGAGCAGAAAAAGATCGTTAATGGAAAACATCTCTACACTTGGAGAAGAGATATTGAATATTGGGATTAGTAGTAAGGAGTTTAAAAAACTACCAACTATCTGTTTCAACTATACACAATACTTACTTGCACTCTTTACCACAATTTAATTGAAAAGTTTGTTGAATGGCAAAAATTAATGAAGCCATATTTAAAAGTAAAACCTCGCTTTCAGTTTACTATAAAAATAAATGTTTTAAAATATTGTAAGCTCCTTTCCTCAGAAGAGGAAAGGTGGATTACGAAATGGCGATAGCCATTCGTAAGACGGATAGGTTGAAGGTGTAAAAGTGCAACTCATTTATCTCTTATCTTTTAGTAATGAAACGTCGTCCTCAAATCCATGATCTCAAGCATCTTGAACCGTTCCGCAAACAGTTGAGAAAGAACTTAACGCCAGCGGAGGCTTATTTGTGGACTTATTTGCAAACTGGAAAACTGAACGGTTTAAAATTCAGACGCCAGCATTCTATCAAGAATTACATTGTAGATTTTTACTGCGCCAAACATAAACTTGTAATTGAATTGGACGGTAATCGTCATAATGAACCTGTGCAAAAAGAGAAAGACAACAATCGGGATTCAGATGTAGCAGCGCTGGGAATTAGCATTTTGAGATACGAGAATGAATATGTATTTGAGAAGTCACCACATATACTAAATGTCATTAAAAAACATTGTGGAATCGATTAGCATTTTTCAACCACTCTTGATTGCGTCGCCGTGCACGGCGAAGTCAATCTGTCCTCCCCCTTTTCTAAGGCGAGGAGCCGTTAACTACAATCTTTATTTTTCTCGCTTTCGCGAAAGCGAAAATTAAAAAAAACCTCTCCATAACGGAGAGGCTTTTACTTTATCATTAAACTGTTAGAACAATTTTACTTAAATATAGGGCAATGATCTGCTCCTATCTTTCATCTACTGGCGGCGGTGGAGTGCTACCACCACAAGCCGTCATATCTATCTGCATGAAAGTAGCCCAACTGCGTCCTGGGAAACCTGGTCCATGCCCCCAGGCAGTTTCATTCGCTCCTGCAGTGCTCGATACCACTGCATGTGCAGCTACACAAGTTTCTGCTGGAAGATTAGTGCTGTCAGCTGTATAAGTCACTACAGTGGTTCCGTCGCTGTGATTTGCACTGTATTCAAAATGACCAACTTTAGGGTTTCCTGAGCCAGTTGTAGGAATATCACCGGTACAATTACCTACAGACATGTGGGTTTCATCTAGGTTCCATCCCGGGATGGTAGTGTAAACGATGGAAACAACAGTCCCATCTACATAAACCTCTACCGTTCCTACTACTTCAGTTTGTCCTGCGATAAGGTCAGTAGATTGACAGAGTACTGCGGTAGGCGAAGTCGACTTTGCACCAAAAGCAGAGGAATTAATATTAAAGTCAATTTGTTGTGGGATAGGTTCACTATTTTCTTCAACAGAACACGCGGTAAACAATACTGCGCATAATAAAAGTGTAGATAGTATTCTCATGATCTAGGGTTTTTAGTTGATCGAAAAGTAATAAGAATCCGAAATAAATATCGTCAAATAGTATTTTTCATCGTTTAAATGATACTTGTTTTTCTATTTAATGCTTTTAGACTGTTAATAGGGTGTATTTGGTATCATTTATTAACTTTTCTCTATAAAACGGGTTGAACTATCTAGCGAGCACCTTTACATACTTTCAAAATATTAGTTAAGGTGACTTTATCATATGAATCGCATTAAAAAATCGTGCATAAAAAAAGCCTCTCAAGTGGAGAGGCTTTTCATTTAAACAAGGAATGACTTACGCCATCTCCTGATCTTTCTTACTTTTTCTGTACAAGTAATTATTAAAGATGTTACGTTTAGCAAATCGGTATCGGTTAGGCGCATTGATCAACTTTTGGAAAATAGGCTTTTGAACACCGAAGTATTCATAAGTACTTCCATCTGTAAAAGTGATTTCCAACACTTGACCTTTAAGATCAAAGTCTTCTATACCTGTATTTGTAGTAGTTTCTGTGTAAGCGTCCTTGTTCGCTTCCTTAGTTTCTGGAGCAATACTCACTAGGAAATGGTAACCATCAATGATTTGACGACTCATCACTTCCGCTTCTTCTTTTTTCTCATCTCCATCCTGAAATTTATCAGGATGCCACTCTTTAACTAGATTACGGTAGGACTTTTTCAGCTCCTTGAGATCGATTTCCTTCTCAACACTGAACATTTTTTTATACTGATTGATACGCTTCATAAATTCCTTTTTTCTAAGGCGGCGCAAAAGTAGGTATTCAAGCTTGAGATTCAGCACTTTATTTGCAATAAAATAAGTTAAAAATTATCTGGTAATCCCCTAACAATCAATTAGAAAAACTTCATGCTGTATTAGGACGTTTCGAGAATTATGATACCTTTAGATAGGACTTTAAGAACTTATTAGAACCATTAAACATCAAATGATACACCCACATACAGAAGTGAAATTTATTAGTAAAGAAATAGGCTATGGCGTCGTTGCTACTCAACTGATACCAGCAGGCACTATTACCTGGGTACTAGATGAACTGGACCGGGAATTTACGCCTGAACAGTTTGAAGCCATGGCACCACATTATCAGGAAATCTTAGAAACCTATACTTTTCGAAATAATAAAGGGAACATGATCCTGTGTTGGGATATAGGCAGGTTTGTAAATCACAGTTTTAAATCAAACTGCTTGACTACGGCTTATGATTTTGAAATTGCCGTCAGGGATATTCTACCTGGAGAACAACTAACAGATGATTATGGCTACTTGAATATTTCTGAACCTTTTGAGGCAGTGGAGGAAGGCACCAATAGAACAGTAGTTTACCCTGATGACCTTGTAAATTTTCATGCCATCTGGGATGATCAGATCGAAAAAGTTTTTGATAAAATACCTAAACTCGAACAACCCTTAAGACATTTAATAGAACCTAAACTCTGGAACAAAGTGAATGCTATCGTTTCAGGAGATCAGAAAATGGATTCTATATTGACCAACTATTTTGATCCTTCAAAACCTATTAATCATTAAAAACGTATGAACATCGCTTTCGCGAAAGCGAATACCACCCCATAATTTTTATTACATCAATTATGATTTGTACTAAGAAACTGTTTGCCTTTTCAATAGCTGTATTTCTTTTTGCTTCCTGTAAAAAACAAGATCCCGATTCTGTATCTCATGAATCGGGCACGTTTGAATTAGACAGTACAGAAGAATTTGAGGGTACGGTAGATGCCAGCATGTTCCTTGCAGAACTTCAAGGAACCTGGAAACGAGTGGATTATCCTTTCAGCACATTAGTCATTCAAGAAAGTACAGAAAAACTCATATCAGAAGGAATGGCTGAAGAGCCTAGCTTTATAGATTTTGAACTTTCTATGAATTGCAGGTATGCTGATGAAGCTCATGTTGAGTTAGAATCCAAGGAGTTTATTAAAATGACTCCCTTCTATGAAGCTTGTGAATTTATCAAGGTGAACAGAGACACCTAAGAAATAGCACCATTAGACCGTAGTTATAAAATCATGTATGCAAGACAATAAGTTTCTAAAACACATCTGGAAGAAGATTTCTATCGGGTTATTCGTAGTCTTTTATGGTTTTGCTGGAGTTTATCATTTCATAAGTCCTGAAACCTATTTACCGGTCATTCCAGACTGGTTGGGTGATCCTAAAATGATAAACATTCTCGCTGGAATGGCCGAAATTATTATTGCTACACTAGTGATCATTCCAGATACCAGAAAGCAAGCCGGATATTTGGCTATCGCTATGTTGCTCGCTTTCACGATTTCTCATATCTATTTTATCCAGTTGGGTCATTGTGCCGCTGACGTCTGCTTGGATCCATGGATTGGCTGGGTGCGATTGGTTGTAATTCACCCCTTGTTGATTTACTGGGCCTATCGAATCAGCAATTCTTAAATGATGTTCGCTTTCGCGAAAGCGAACTATTCTACAGAATCCTTAGTTTGAGGGTCACCTGATTTATTATCAAACAAGCGTTCCATCCTGTCAGAAACGTCCAGCGTACGAATGGGAAATGGTATCCTGATATTGTTGTCATTGAAGATATCATTAATCAATAGAATCGCTTCATGTTGTGCTTGATACATTTGACTTTTCTTGACAAAATCCACCCAAAACCGAACCATGAAATTGATAGAAAAATCTGAAAATTCTAAGAAGTAAAACTCAACGCGCTCGCCAGGTCTTTGTTCAAATTTACCGCTTATAGCCTCTCTAACCAGTTCTTCTACCTTGCGCAAGTCAGACCCATAAGCAATCCCACAACTTACTGTAATCCTCGATCTGGGCGCTAGGGAAAAATTGACAAATGGTTCTTCAACAAACTTAGAATTAGGCATGATGACATAATGATTGTCCGGTCTGCGCAGCACTAGATTGCGCAAGCTTATCTCGTGTACAAAACCGCCGTGACTGTCCGTTTCTATATAATCTCCTATTTTAATTTTAGGAAGAAAGGATAGCATAATTCCTGAAAAAGTGTTGCTTAAAGTTCCTTGTAAGGCTAGACCTATGGCTAGCGCCACCACCCCAGCCCCAGCAAGTAAGGATGTTAGAGCTTTATCAAGGTCCATAACACTTAAAGCCACAAAGAAGCCTATAAACAAAATACATGCAAATACCACCTTGATGATGATGCGACGTACAGACTGATTTCCCAAATACTTGCGGAATACGCGACGTAGTAAACTGGATGTCCCTTTAGCAATAAAATAAAAGACTACCATCACAAGAATGGCAACCGCAAGATTGGGCATTCGTAGAATGATGGCATCCCACCAGGTTTCCATTTTCAAGATCAGTTGTGACCACATGCTATCCGATTCTTGTATGGCTAAAAACATCATATTCATAATAAGTTGGTTTTAATTTACAATAAAGTGGAAAGTAATAAGGTGGCAACTACTAACAAGATCAAACTTAAGCCACCTCCTATTATCAAAAAGTGCCGGAATTTATAAATACCTGTTCCATAAATTAATGCGTTAGTTTGATAGCCCACAGGAGTAAAAAAGCTAAAGTTTGCTGCAAACATGACTGCAAGTATAAATGGCTTTAAGGGAAGCTCGAACCCTACAGCGACTGACATGGCAATAGGTGTCATAATAATGGCTGTGGCATTGTTTGATATTGTACCACTCATCAACATTGTGAATAGAAAAGTCAACCCTAAAACCATCATAGGAGTCTGGCCATCTAATATCGTAAGGAACTGGTTAGAAATCCATTGATCTGTTCCTGTATTGTTCATTGCTATACCTAGCGGTATCATACCAGCAAGCAAAAAAATGATCTGCCAATTCACTCGATGGTATATTTTCTCTAGAGAGATGCACTTCGTAAGCAGTAAAATACCGATTCCCGTAAGTGAGCTTGCAAGAATGGAGAGTACGCCACTACTGGCTAAACCAATTACTATTAATAGTGTGACAAGAGTGGTATACTTTTTAAGTAACGGAACAGATTTTTTCATCTCATGTTCGTTCAATATAGCCACATTCTCAATGCGCTCTAGATCATTAATTGATCCGTCTTGAAGTTCCAATAGTAGTCTATCGCCAGGTTTGATACGTATCTCGTTAATATCTTTCCTTATCAATCGTTCCTTAGTATTCCTGATGTTTTTACGTTTTTGAACAGCTAGAGGATACGCACCCTCTAAGGATGATTTTCGAATCTGGCGTAAGGTTTCCCCTATCAAATTAGATCCAGGTAAAATGAGCAATTCGATATATTTCATAGGAGATTCCTCTGCGAGGTCCTCATCCATTTCATCAGTGGATTGATTAGAATTGTCTTTTGCAGATTGCCTTGCTCGATGTAGAATCAGATCGTCTTTATTGATAAAATTCGCAATGACATCTACCTGTCCCATGATAACTAGTTCATCAGCTGCCATTAATTCAATATATTTCCCAGGGGCATTCACAACTTTCGCATCCCGAATCAGTTTGATGATGCTTACATCAGGGTTATCCTTAAGAATACTGTCAGACAATCTCTTGCCTATCAAGCTACTCTGATCAGATAGCGTGACGGTGAAAAGGTATTCCTGTACCCTATAAGTTCCTTCTAGGTCTAGTTTTTTTTCTTTAGGTAAGAATCTAGAAGCGACTGTCATGAAGACAATTCCAATAGCTAAAAAAACCAATCCAAAAAGAGTAAACTCGAAAAATCCTAGTTTCTCTGCTCCTAGATTTTGCGATACAGAACTCACAATAAGGTTTGTAGAGGTTCCCATCAACGTACAGCTACCACCCAGAATTCCTGCAAAAGAAATAGGCATCAACAACTTACTGGAAGAAAAATGAAATCGTGCTGCGAGCTGGGAGACAATCTTTATGAAGATGATGACGACAGCAGTAGTACTAATAAATGCTGAGATAGACGCACTTATGAACATGAAAGCAGGTGTGATCAAAATCAAGGGTAAAATGCTTACTTTTTTAATACCTTGAGTAAGCCATTCAATAACCCCATTGTCCTCAAGGCTTATCGCTATAATCATTAAGGAGAGCACCGTTATAGTAGCAGGATCAGCAAAACCACTGATCGCTTCTTCTGGCTTTGTAAGCCCTAGAAGTACCAGGCTAACAATAATTAGAAAAGCGATCTTATCAATAGGAAACCACTCCGTTAAAAAAAGCAAGATGGTCATGCCCAAGACCACAAACACTAAAATGATTTCTATATCCATAATCCAGCTAAAGAATGAAAATATTTTTTTTTGCTTTTGTACCTACTAAATAAAGCTTAAATTTTAAATGGGAAGATGAAAACTTAATTACCTTATCCTAAAAGGAGAATAGATTTTAATAATCATGCTTAAAAGAAAAGGATTTAGCAAACGCAAATACAGTTGGATGTATGCACTGATCATGGTAGCAGCCATATTGATACTATCCATAATTGCATTTCAATTAGGCTTGCGTCGTGAACTTTATATAAAGATTTTATACATCCCCATTCTGTTCTTTGGAATCATTTCTTTTACTCGGGATATCGTTTATAACTCGGTAAAGGAATTTAAGTTCAAAAAATTACTTTTCTATGCTATGCGCACCAGTGTTTTTACTTGCGTATTCCTTTATCCGTTGATCATGCTGTTTTTGATATATTTCTATTCTGACGGTGGAATGATCAAAATGAGGGAAACAGTAATGGGTGATGCAGGAGATTTGCGGGTATTATTGTCTTTAGAACTGGAAGTTTTTATCGTGTTATTCTTTTCATCTTTAGCCTCCGCTGGGATTTATTTGAACCGGCAGGAACATAAGGTTAAAATTTAATCCAATTTTGCTTTTTTTATTTCGCTTTCGCGAAAGCGAAAAGTAGAACAGTAAATCTTCAATATTTTGGATTCTAAGAATTACCAGATGCTTTTATATTAACCTCATAAAAAATCCCGTCCAGTTAATAACCGGACGGGATTTTTATTTCAATAGGCTTGAGGGTTTACAACACTTTAGCATTTTTAACCTTCTGCTTTGTAAGTGCCAGTTCCAAAACATTGCTCATATCACTCACATAATGAAAGGTCAAGCCTTTAAGGTAATCGGCTTTGATTTCTTCAATATCTCTGCGGTTTTGCTCACAAAGCAAGATCTCTTTAATCCGAGCTCTTTTTGCTGCAAGTATCTTTTCTTTGATTCCGCCTACAGGAAGTACTTTACCACGCAAGGTTATTTCACCTGTCATGGCAATGCTCTTTTTCACTTTGCGTTGTGTGAATAAGGACACTAAAGAGGTTAACATCGTGATTCCCGCACTTGGACCATCTTTAGGTGTTGCTCCTTCTGGTACGTGAATGTGTACGTTGTATTTATCAAAGGTTTCAGGGTTTATTCCTAATTCCTCTGCGTGTGCCTTGATGTATTCCATGGCAATGGTGGCACTTTCTTTCATCACCTTTCCTAAGTTACCGGTAATATTTAATTGACCTTTACCTTTACTTAGAATAGATTCTATAAACAAAATATCACCACCTACACGAGTCCAGGCTAATCCTGTAACGACACCCGCCACATCATTATTCTCATATTTATCCCTCATGCGCGGTGCGCCTAGAACCTCAATTACCGTCTCGTTAGTGACCTTAAGATCGTACGGATCTTCCATCGCAATGCTTTTAGCAGCGTAGCGCACCATTTTGGCAATCTGCTTATCCAGTGAACGTACCCCACTTTCTCTGGTGTAGCCTTCTACAATTTTTTCGATTTGAGGTTTAGCAAGTTTAAATTGGTCTTTTTGCATACCATGCTCTTTCAACTGCTTAGGAAGCAAGTGTCGTTTTCCTATTTCCACTTTCTCTTCAATGGTATAACCGGTGACATTGATAATCTCCATGCGGTCACGTAAGGCTGGCTGTATAGTTTGCAAGCTATTTGAAGTGGCTACAAACATTACCTTGCTCAAGTCAAAGCCCATTTCTAGAAAGTTGTCGTAGAAACTATTGTTTTGCTCGGGGTCTAACACTTCCAGCATTGCACTGGAGGGATCACCATTGTTAGAACTACTTAACTTATCAATCTCGTCTAATACAAAGACTGGGTTTGAGGTTTTAGCTTTTTTTATACTTTGAATAATCCTACCTGGCATCGCACCTATATATGTTTTACGGTGACCGCGTATTTCAGCTTCATCGCGCAATCCACCTAACGAAATTCGAACATATTCACGACCCAAAGCTTCTGCAATCGATTTTCCTAAGGAAGTTTTACCAACTCCCGGAGGTCCATACAGACAAAGAATTGGTGATTTCATATCGTTACGTAGTTTTAAAACTGCGAGGTATTCAATGATGCGCTTTTTAACATCATCCAGACCATAGTGATCGCGATCCAAAATCTTCATGGCTCGCTTCAAGTCAAAATTATCTTTAGAATACTCGTTCCATGGCAAGTCCAATATCAAATCAAGGTAATTACGCTGAATCGAGAATTCCGCTACTTGCGGATTCATACGCTGCATTTTAGCGAGCTCCTTTTCAAAGTGTTCCTTGACTTTATCGTCCCATTTTTTGGTTTTCGCACGCTGGCGCATTTCATCAATTTCTTGATGCGAGCTTACCCCTCCACCCAATTCTTCTTGAATGGTTTTCATTTGTTGGTGTAAGAAATATTCGCGTTGTTGCTTGTTAATATCCGTTTGTACTCTGGATTGAATATCGTTTTTCAACTCCAGTTTTTGACGTTCCACATTCATGAACTTCAAGGTCTCTAACGCCCTATCTTTCAAATCATTAATCTCTAGCAAATTCTGCTTGTCTTCTACTTTCAAATTCATGTTAGAAGACACAAAATTTACTAAGAAACTATTCGACTCAATATTCTTGATTGCAAAGCTAGCCTCACTAGGGATGTTCGGGCTTTCCTTAATTATCTCAAGAGAAAGCTCCTTAATCTTTTCAATGATCGCATTAAATTCTTCGTTTTCAGCTGCAGGTCTCGCCTCTACTACAGATTTTGTAGTAGCCTTCAAATAAGGCTCCGTCTCCACGATATTATCGATTTCAAAGCGCTTTTTACCTTGAATGATGACAGTGGTATTCCCATCAGGCATCTTGAACACTTTTAAAATACGGGCTACCACACCAGTGGTATGAAGATCTTCTTGACCAGGATCTTCAACTGATTCGTCTTTCTGTGCAACAACACCTATTGCCTCATTGTTTTTATTGGCTTCTTGAAGTAATTTGATAGATTGATCCCTTCCAGCTGTGATAGGAATTACTACTCCTGGAAAAAGTACCATATTGCGCAATGGCAAGATGGCCAGGGTTTCTGGAACGGCTTCCGCATTCATTTCCTCCTCGTCCTTAGAGCTTAAAAGCGGTATAAATTCCGCATCCTGATCAAATTCCTGTTGTGACATAATGTCTATTTGAAACTTCTTTGGTTTGAACATATCTTTTCAAGTCGCCACAATGGCAGTGCATTGCGGCTTATTTATGTAATTAATTACAAGCTTTTTATGGAGTTTTGAGGGAATTCGCTTTCGCGAAAGCGAACTGACCCAACATCAATATCCTATTTTCCAGATATTTACTACTATAAATCAGATTGCAAAACTGGATTCTATGAACCCTTTAAGCTTGATACTCCTTATTATTTTTCAAATTCAATGCCAGTGACTGTAACATCCTTTTGAATATTGCATCTTTAGCACAGAAACACTAACCAAGTGAACCTAACCAACACAGATAACGATGTCTTTGACCTATGTGAGAAAGGCGACCGGAGGGCCCAAATGCGAGTCTATAACGATTATGCAAAGGGAATGTATCACGTAGCATTAAGAATTGTTGATGATACCGCACAGGCAGAAGATATCATGCAAGAAAGTATGATTACGGCATTTTCAAAAATCAGACAATGGAATCGGGAAGCTACTTTTGGCAGCTGGCTCAAACGCATTGTGGTCAACAACAGCTTGACGCACCTGCGCAAATGCAGCAAAATGCCCCTTACCTCATTTGAAGAGCATTTTGAGCCAGTAGAAGAAACGGGTGAAGTTTTTATGGAAGATGCAGGATGGACGGCTCAACGAGTCTTGAAAGCCATGAAAGAATTAAAAGAAAATTACAGACAAGTGTTGACGCTTTCTCTAGTAGAAGGTATGGATAATGAAGAGATCGCAGAAATTATGGGGATATCTCATGGCATGTGCCGCACAACGATTTCTCGTGCAAAATCAAGTTTAAGAAGCAAACTACAGACGTTATGAAAGATGCAATGAAAGAATGGTTTGACCAGCAAGAGTTTGATAGAGAACAATTGCCTGAAGGTCATGAAGAGCGTTTTCTAGCAAGGCTGGAAACTGCCTGTGAAGAACAAAAGCAAGAGAACAGGATTCCAAATAGGAAGTCTAACGGTCGTGTGATCACCATGCCGTCTATCCTCAAATGGTCTGCGGCTGCTGTGATAGCGATACTTATAGGATCTGCTAGTTTTTACATAGGACAATCACAATCCTACGAACTCAAATCTGTTTCTCCAGCGATGGCCAAAGCACAGAGCAATTATGTAGAAGTGATCGATCAACAGTTAGCGGCACTGAACCAGCTGCAATCGCCAGCCACAGAGCGAATCATCGCTGATGCTAAAGCTAAACTGCTGAAACTTGAAACTGATTATTCAAAAATCAAGGCAGACTTCAAGACTAATGGGGATAACCCTGCTGTGATCGACGCCATGATTCAAAATTTTAAAACTAGAATTCTATTGCTAGAGGACGCTCGAGCGCAAATCAATGCCCAACAAGATCAACTTAAAAAACAACAACATGAAATACTTTAATTTAATCATAGCGCTGCTCTTGTGCAGCAGTTGGATCGCCACGGCTGGTCCAGCGGATAAATACAAAAAGACCAAACGCATCAATAAAACCTACAACGTCAATAGTGATGTATTAGTAGATATCGAGAACAGCTTCGGCGATGTAACTTTTGAATTATGGAATCAGAATTCTGTAAGCATTGAGGTTGTGGTTGAAGTAAGTGGAAATAATGAAGAAAGTGTAAACGATCGTTTACGCATGATTGATGTGCAGTTTAGTGCTTCCTCGTCTAAGGTTTCTGCAGAAAGTGAGATACCTAATGAGAACACTTCTTTTTTTGGCCTATTCGGTAGTGGTAGTAAAACAAATACTCATGTGGATTATGTGGTTAAAATGCCTATGAATTCAGCGGTAGATGTGGAGAACGATTATGGTGCTGTGATCATTAAAAAGATGAATGGTCCATTGACCTTAAGCTGTGATTTTGGACGCTTGCAAATAGGACAATTATTGAATAGAGAAAATGAGTTGTCATTTGACTATACGGAGAACTCCAACATCGACTACATGAAAGCAGGAACTATTAAGGCAGACTTCAGCAAGTTCCACCTCTATGGTGCAGATCAGGTAAATTTTAGTGGAGATTACACGACCGCAAGATTCGGTCCAGCAAAGCAATTGAAATATAACTCAGACTTCTCTACTATAAAAATTGAGAATGCAGGTACCATTGATGGTCGTGGAGATTATTCTACCGTTACCATCGAGAAATTTGAAAACAGTGCTGACTTAAAGGCCAGTTTTGGTAAAATGACAGTTAATGATTTGGCTAGTGGTTTCAAATCGTTAACTATTAAATCAGACTACACCACGGTTCAGGTAAAATATACTGGCAATGTTCCTTATGATTACGAAATAAGTACAGAATTCGGATCCCTCAAATTAGGTAGCGGATTGAACACCGTTGATTCCCGAAAAGAGTCCACAGAGTCCTATAAACAAGGTTATAACGTTACAGGTAATTCTGGAAGCCGTGTGGAAATTAACAGCAGCTTCGGCAGCGTGACTTTAAAATCAAACAACTAAAAACAAATAATTATGAAAAATCTATTCTTTACAGTTTTAGCGGTCTTTGCTTTTCAAATGACTAACGCACAATGGTTCGGTGGTAAAAAAGTAACTGGTAACGGCAACGTGGTTACGCAAAATTTTAAAACCTCAGATTATGAAGGTGTTAAAGTCGCTGGTTCCATGGATGTTGAGTTGATCAGTGGTAAAGAAGGGGACATACTTGTCGAGGCAGAATCTAACGTGATGGAATACTTAGAAATTGAGGTAAAAGGAAATAGACTTGAAATAGGTCTTAAGAATGACATCAATTTCAACACTCGTAAAGGCATCAAAATATATGTACCTGTTGAACAAATCGATGAAGTTAGCCTGGCAGGAAGCGGTGACATCTATAGTAATTTAACTTTAAAATCTGAACGTATGACTATCTCAGTAGCTGGTAGTGGCGACATCAAGTTAAAATCAGAATCAAAACGACTGAAATTGAATGTGGCAGGCAGCGGTGATTTGAAAATGTCCGGACGTACAGAAAACTTAGAAGCAAGTGTGGCTGGAAGCGGTGACATCAGCGCCTACGATTTAAAGGCTAATAATGTAAAAGCGAGTATCGCTGGAAGCGGCGATGTGGCAGTATTCTGTAATGGAGGTACGATGACAGCAAGTATTGTGGGTTCTGGTGACTTACGCTACAAAGGTGAAACCAGCAACATTAAGAAAACAGTAATGGGTAGCGGAGATATTACTAAGATGTAGAATAGTTCGCTTTCGCGAAAGCGAATTCTCTATAACCCATAACTCCCAAAAGAGGAATATCTCTTTTGGGAGTTATTGTTTTAAAAAAGTACGACTAAGTCGTAATGAACCTAGAAAGTCGAGGAACCAATTGAAGTTAGATATTTAACCTAATTTCGCAGCCTTTTACTGAGTACCCACCCATGTCCAAATTACCTCCCCAGCACAAATTTCTTGATTTATCAGACTATGGACGCAGTGGTGGACAATGGATCGCTAGGAGTTTACAGGAAACCCGCTTCACTCCTATTCACGTAACCTTGCTTTTTGTAGTCAGTGGATTGATTGCTATCTATTGTATCTGGCACGGGTATTATGTTCAAGCCGCATTTTTTTTAATTTTAAAATCGATTATTGATGCTGCTGACGGTGAATTAGCGCGGCTTAAAAAGACACCCTCTTATGTGGGTCGTTATCTGGATTCCATATCTGACTTATTGCTGAATTTACTGTTGTTGCTGGTCGTTATGCAAGTAACTAATGAAAGTTTTTTATGGACGCTACTTGCTTTTATAGGCTTACAGTTGCAAGGAACTTTGTACAATTATTATTATGTGATTTTACGAACTAATGTAGATGGCGATATCACCAGTCGTGTAAGAGAGAACACAATGCCGCTAGCCTTACCAGGAGAAAGTCAAGCGGCGGTTAACTTTTTCTTTCGTTTGTACTCTGCACTTTATGGGGGCTTTGATTTTATAATCTATCAATTGGATAAAAATGCAAGTGATTCAAAACCATTCCCTGGCTGGTTCATGACATTACTTTCCATCTACGGTCTAGGGTTTCAACTGCTCATCATCGCTTTGTTGCTTCTGCTCGATCTTCCTGAATTGATTATACCTGTGATCATAGCAATGACTGCTTTAATTGCAGTATTTATAACAATACGTAAGATGTTATTGAAATAACGTTCAAGTAATCAATCAGTGCTGGAGCTGACAGCCAAAGTCTTGAGCTTGGGAACTCTTAGGAGCAATAGTATTCCAATTACAAAGAATACCACCAGAAATAGGATGCTACCACGCATGGAGCCTGTAATCTCGCCTACCACGGCAAACAGAAACATACCTATTACAATCCCAATTTTCTCTGCCACATCAAAAAAACTGAAGAAAGAAGCAGTGTCTAAACTGCCTTCTGGAATCATTTTAGAATACGTACTTCTGGAAAGCGATTGGATGGAACCCATTACAAAGCCTACAAAACCTGCCGTAATATAAAATTGCATAGGAGTGGTCACAAAGTAACCATACACACATACCGTTGCCCAGATGATGTTAATACCTATCAGCACATTGATGTTTCCATGCTTTCGCGAAAGCGAACTAGCGACATATGCACCTACTATGGCTACCAATTGAATCAATAGAATAGAAATGATCAAACCTGTGGTTGCACCACCTTCTCCCCATTCCACTTCTTCAGTTCCGAAATAGGTTGCGACCAGCATGACGGTTTGTACGGCCATGCTGTAAATGAAAAATGCTGCGAGGTAGCGTTTCATCTGCCTATTCTCACCTAGTTGTTTCCATATTTTTTGAAGTTCCAGAAAACCATTCGTAAATATGTTTTTGACATCACTACGGTCTTTTCGGGTTCCCATAGGTAAGTACGAATACGTATACTGGGCAAAGCCTATCCACCAAACACCAACCAAAACAAAAGAAATTTGAGTGGGTAGTTTCTCGCTTTCAAAAAAACCACCTTGAATTAAAATAAGACAAATAATTAATAATATCACGCTGCCTATATAACCCATCGTAAAACCGTGAGCACTGACTTTATCTTGCTGCTCAGGAAATGCGACATCAGGCAAATAAGAGTTGTAAAAAACTAAGGAACCCCAAAACCCCACTAGGGCTAATAGATACACCGCAAGACTGATCCACAAATAGTCAAAGCTGAAAAATGCTAATCCTATGCTACAAGTCCCCCCTAAATAACAAAAGAACTGTAGAAAACGCTTCTTCTTACCAGAATAATCGGCTACCCCAGAAAGTATGGGTGATATAATGCTTACAATCAAAAAGGCAATTGCTGTTGTAATAATGATAATTGTCTCATTATTCATTCCTTGAATGGCATCAGGCACATTACCAGTTTCAAAGGCGTTTTTACTAATGGCGCTGTAATATATAGGGAAAACAGCACTAGCTATTACTAATGAATAAACGGAGTTTGCCCAATCATAGAACGCCCATGCATTCAATAATTTTTTGTGGCCTTTGGGGTAAGTTTTTTGCATAAAAAAGGGTTCTACTAGAACCCTTTAAAAGTATACTTTTTGAAATGACTATTTAAATGAAGTCACTCCGTATTTTTTTGCTTCAGCTTTAGCAATTGGAGCTAACCTTTCGAGATTGGCAATACGCGTCTGGTTGGACGGGTGCGTACTCAAAAATTCTGGTGGTGCTTGACCGCCACGAGCAGCCATTCTTTTCCACAATTCCGCTCCTTCGTCTGGATTATATCCAGCGATAGCAGTTAGAATCAAACCAATTTTATCAGCTTCATTCTCGTGTGCTCTAGAAAAAGGTAAAATTCCTAAAGTTGTACTTCCTAAACCATAAGCTTGATTCAAAATTTGCTGGGTTTCTTGGCTTGCGCCGCTTACGACTCCGCCTACTGCGAGACCTACTTGACCTAATGCCTGCAATTGTCCAGCGCGCATGCGTTGTCCACCGTGATTTGCTAATGCATGAGCTACTTCATGGCCCATCACAACAGCTACTCCTGTTTCTGTTTGAGTAATTGGTAGAATCCCGGTGTAGAAAGCGATTTTACCACCTGGCATTGCCCAAGCATTTACTTGATCGTCATTGATCAGACTGTACTCCCATTCATATCCATTTAAATATTCTGGGTGTCCTAAAGCGTTCAACCATTTTTGAGAGGCATTTTTGATATTTTGACCTACATTAGTAATCATTCTTGATTCAGCCGTACCAGTTACCACCTTACTTTCTTCTAGTACCTGATTGTACTGTGCAAATGCAGCAGGGAAAACCTGATCGTTTGCAACTGGTTTTAATGTACGTTCTCCTGTGAACACGTTAGTTGCACAAGACAGCACCACTAAAGAAGCTGCAAGTAATGATAAGCGAGTGATTTTCATTTTCATTTAATTAATTGTTGAATTTTTTTAATGTCGATTCCGTGATGACTTTCGGTATGAATAACGAGTCCATCCTTAAGAACAATGACTTGTGGTGACTGATGTGTGACATTTAATTCACTAGCAATCGCGTTGCTGACATCTCTATATTGAATAAGATCCAGTAAATAATACGTTACCTCTTGATCTTTCTTCTCATAGTTACGTTCAAAACTGTTTAACGCCATTCTTGAAATACCACATCTGGTACTGTGTTTAAATATGACCTTAGTTTTAATTTTAGAATTTTTGATCAAACTGTGCAGTTGGTCAATGGATTCTAGATTCTCCCAAGCGATGCCTTGAATCTCTTCTTTGGCAACATCACGTTGAGATTTAAATAATTTGTCCATTAAGCCCATATAAGTTTCTTTTTAAACAATTCAAATATAATTCTATGCTAGAGTTAAAAGTGCTAATACTATAATAATATGTCATTATGTCGGTTTAAAAGCTTTTTTTTGCTGACTAAATGGCAAAATAGTGACTGGTACGTTGTTTGTCTACTTTTCATAAAATTAAAATAATGAACTTAAATAAACTCACCATAAAATCGCAAGAGGCGTTGCAACAAGCACAGCAACTTGCACAAGAATCTGGTCAACAGATGATTGAGAATGCGCACCTTTTCAAAGCGATGATGATGATTGATGAAAATGTGATGCCATTCATATTTAAAAAGCTGAATATCAACTTGAATTTAGTAAATCAACTAATTGACAGTCAAATTGATTCCTTCCCCAAAGTAGAAGGTGGCGATGTACAATTCTCTAGAGAAACCTCTAGGGTCTTGAATAACGCCATATCGATTGCGACAAAAATGGATGATGAATACGTTTCCATGGAGCATCTACTTTTGAGTATTTTTGATGGTTCTTCCAGAACGGCTCAGATTCTTAAAGATCAAGGAATGAAAAAGAAGGATCTTCAGGCAGCCATTTCAGAGTTGCGTCAAGGAGATCGAGTGACTTCTCAAAGCGCAGAAGAAACTTATAATAGCTTGAGTAAATATGCCAAAAACCTAAACGAACTGGCGGACAAAGGCAAGTTGGACCCTGTGATAGGTCGTGATGAAGAAATCCGCAGGATTCTACAGATTCTTTCTAGACGAACTAAAAATAACCCCATGCTCGTCGGTGAACCTGGAGTAGGTAAAACTGCTATTGTAGAAGGTTTAGCGCACCGTATCATAGCAGGAGATATTCCTGAGAACTTAAAAAACAAACAAATATATTCCCTAGATATGGGAGCACTCATTGCAGGTGCTAAATATAAAGGCGAATTTGAAGAGCGTTTAAAAGCAGTTATCAAAGAGGTGACTTCTAGTGATGGCGATATTGTTCTATTTATTGATGAGATCCACACTCTTGTAGGTGCTGGAGGTGGTCAGGGCGCCATGGATGCGGCGAATATTTTGAAACCAGCGTTGGCCCGCGGTGAATTGAGAGCCATAGGAGCGACCACATTAGATGAATATCAAAAGTATTTTGAAAAAGACAAAGCTCTAGAACGTCGTTTTCAAAAAGTCCAAGTGAATGAACCTGACACAGAAAGTGCCATTTCTATTTTACGCGGTATCAAGGATAAGTACGAGCACCATCATAAGGTGCGCATTAAGGACGATGCCATCATAGGAGCTGTAGAATTATCCCAACGCTATATTACCAGCAGGTTCCTACCAGATAAAGCCATTGATTTAATGGATGAGGCAGCCTCAAAACTGCGCATGGAGATCAACTCCAAGCCAGAAGAATTAGACGTGCTTGATCGTAAAATCATGCAAATAGAAATTGAAATAGAGGCCATAAAGAGAGAGAAGGACGAGGTAAAACTTAAATCCCTGCGCAATGATCTTGCAAACTTAAAAGAAGAGCGCAACGATCTTAATGCGCAATGGGAAAATGAAAAAGAGTTGGTGGACGGTATTCAAAATATCAAAACTGATATCGAAAACTATAAACTGGAAGCAGAAAGGGCAGAACGTGATGGAGACTACGGTAAAGTAGCCGAATTACGGTACGGTAAAATAAAGGAAAGCCAAGAGCAGCTTGAAAAGCTTCAACAAGAAGTAGGAAGTCTTGATAAAGGCAATTCTCTAATTCAGGAAGAAGTGACTTATGATGACATTGCTGAAGTAGTAGCTAAATGGACTGGGATACCTGTAACAAAAATGCTGCAAAGCGAGCGTGAGAAGCTGTTGCGACTGGAAAATGAGTTGCACAAGCGAGTGGTGGGACAAGAAGAAGCTATTGTCGCTGTAAGTGATGCGGTACGTAGAAGCCGTGCTGGTCTGCAGGATCAGAAAAAACCTGTAGGATCCTTCTTATTTCTAGGAACAACCGGTGTAGGTAAAACGGAACTTGCCAAAGCGTTAGCTGAATATCTGTTTAACGATGACAGTGCCATGACGCGCATCGATATGAGTGAATACCAGGAACGTCACAGTGTAAGCCGCCTAGTTGGTGCTCCTCCAGGATATGTGGGATATGATGAAGGTGGACAGTTGACTGAAGCGGTGCGTCGCAAACCTTATTCGGTGATATTACTGGACGAGATTGAGAAAGCACATCCTGATACGTTTAATATCTTATTGCAAGTGCTCGATGAAGGACGACTGACAGATAATAAAGGCCGTGTCGCCGACTTTAAAAATGCCATCATCATCATGACCTCAAACATGGGAGCAGATGTGATTCAAGAACTATTTGAAAAGGCTACAGGTGACCTGGAAAGCACGATGGAAGCAGCAAAAATTGAGGTTTTAGGTGCGCTCAAACAACGAGTTAGACCAGAATTCATAAACCGTATCGATGACATCGTCATGTTCACTCCACTGACACAGCAGGACATATTTAAAGTAGTTGAACTACAACTTAAAGGTGTGACTAAAATGCTGGCTCAACAAGGAATCATTGTAGATACTACGAGCCAGGCTGTTGAACTTCTAGCTACTTTAGGTTTCGATCCACAGTATGGAGCACGACCGGTGAAGCGAGTGATACAGAAGCAGATTTTGAATGAGTTATCAAAGAAAATCTTAATGGCAGAGGTTTCTTCAGAAGACGTGATCTTGATCGATGCGTTTGAAGACCAGATTGTTTTTAGAAATGAAAGCACTGTAGTGGATCTAGATTAAATACTGATTTTGTAAAGTAGTTCGCTTTCGCGAAAGCGAACTCTTCACAGCATAAAAAAAAGCCCATCTTAAACTAGTAGGATGGGCTTTATCTTGGCTAATAAACAAACGCTACTCGCGAATCAATTTCAAGCTATGAGATTGATTTCCTGCGTTAACTCGTACTATATATATACCAGTAGAAAGGTTTTCTAATTGCAATTGATTTGACCCAGTTTGTAAAGGGGCTTGTGCCACCATTTTCCCGGTCATATCCATCACTTTATAAGAAGCTTTAACTACTAGTGAATTAGGAAGATCTAAGTTTACACCTCCATTTCTACTAGGGTTAGGATATAATCTCAACCCAGCAAGTGCCTGATTTACATAATCTGTAGACAATGTAGCCTGAGCTTCATAAGAACCTATATCACGAGAAGGACCAAACACGGGCTCTCCCCTTTGATCTGTCAAGTTGTTTCCTGGCTCTCCTGCATCCTGAGCTCTGGTTCCGTTCATCAAGGCGTGTGTGAATGTATTACCGCCATTATCCTGCAATGGGCCTAAAGAGGCAAATGCAGGGGAAGCAGTTGAACCTTCAATATCAGTAGCCATTGCATCAAAAGAATTAGCATCATCAATCTCGATCAAGTTGTAACCGTCTGAGGCAATACCACTAACGTTCACACTTGATGCTGCTGTATTTTCTGCAACCAGCGTGTTTTTGATTGTAAATGTTCCTGCAATAGAAGATAGACCTCCACCTGTACTGGTGGCATTATTGCGAGCTACAGTTACAATATCAAAAGTTGCACTCGTACCAGCATTAAATACTCCACCACCATTTACTGTGGATGAATTAGAGGAAATCGTTGACGTTTCAACAATTAATGTACCGCCTTGATTTGAGATACCTCCACCATTGGACCCGTTGGCTGAATTGTTAGAAATGGTCGTATCATATACCTGAGTATCTCCACCATTTATGAATATTCCTCCACCACCATTGTCAACTGCAGTACCATTTGCCGAGTTACCGTCAATGGTAGAATTTGAAACAATCATCTGGCTCCCTGTCTGATTCCATAATGCGCCACCTTCTGCAGCAGCTGCGTTATTATTTATGGTACTCGTATTGATATTCACCACAGTCACACCTGAAATGTGCAACGCACCTCCATTACCTGGCGCGGCAGTTCCTGCCGTTCCATTCACATCATTGCCAGAAATATCTGAGTTGTTCACATCTAAGGTTCCATTGATAATTTCAATGGCACCACCAGCTCTATTAGCTGCATTTCCAGTGATGGTAGAATTCAAAATGGATACTGCACCGTCCGTACTTAACAATGCCCCACCAGAACCAGAAGCTCCAGTTGCTAAATTGTCAGTTATAGTTAATGCATCTATATTTAAAGTACCACCATTATTAAATAATGCTCCGCCACCATCATCAGCTCCTGCTCCAATTGCTGTATTGTTGGATAAAGCTACATTAGATAAACTCATGGTTCCTACGTTATTCCAGAACCCACCACCTTCAAGCGCTGCGCTATTTGAAGTTGAAGTTCCGCCTGTTACATTAACGATACCAGGGCCAGTGACATGGATTGCTCCACCATTACCAGGACCGCCATTAGCAGTGAACCCACCCATATCTAATCCTGCTGTGTTGCTAGTAAAGTTGACATTAGTGAGTGTGGAAGTTGTTGCTCCTAAGGACCAATCTTCCAAACCACCACCGGCACGACTCGCACGGTTATTAGATACCACTACTGGAGAACCAGCCGTACCATTTATAGTCAGTGTCGTTCCTGTAGCCATAAGAATTCCTCCACCAGATCCTTGAACTCCAGATGCTAAATTAGCGTCGATGGTAGTTCCCTCATTAATAATGACAGATCCAGTACCATCTTCAGCAAAGATTCCTCCACCTCCAACTATTTCTGGAGGCATTCCAGAAACGAAATCTCCTTGAGCATCATTATTTGTTATCATGGTTCCATTGATGGTAAGCACTCCTTGATTATTCCAAAGTCCTCCTCCTTCTTTCGCTGCGATATTTCCGCTAACGGTCCCGCCAGTAATTGTAACCGGTGCAGCTCCACTCACGTGAAGTCCACCTCCATTACCAGGTGCCCCTGCTCCTACTACAACTCCTGTAGTATTACCGTCTAGGGTCACATTTGTTAACGTCACACTAGAATCACCATTAGTTTCAATTCCACCACCGGCTCTATTGGACTCGTTTCCTGAAATCTCAGAATCTGTAGCGGTAAATGTACCGGCTGCATTTAGAACACCACCACCTGTAGATTGGGCTCCAGTAGCTTGATTGTTAGTCACTACAGTACTTTGTTCTAAAACTAGAGTTCCACCTTCATTGTAGATTCCACCACCACCAGAAGCACCAGCTACCGCTGTGTCAGATCCGGCTGCTGTATTTGCATTGATAGTAGCACCTGAAACAGTCATGGTTCCGGATCCATTCCACAAACCACCGCCTTCATTTGCGGCATCGTTAGAAGAGAATTCACCACCAACTATGGCATTATTTCCAGGTCCAGTGACATGGATAGCGCCACCATTCCCTGGGCCACCATTTGCTGTAAAAGTTCCCACCGATAAACCAGCTGTATTGCCCGTAAAATTTGTATTCGTAATAGAATTAGAATTTGTGGCTAACGACCAATCTTCTAGACCACCACCAGCACGACTCGCACGGTTATTAGAGATCACTACTGGAGAGCCAGCTGTACCATTAATAGTCAGTGTCGTTCCAGTAGCCATAAGAATTCCTCCACCAGATCCTTGTGCTCCTGAGGCTAAGTTAGCGTCAATGGTAGTTCCTTCATTAATAATGACAGATCCAGCACCATCTTCAGCAAAGATTCCTCCACCTCCAACTATTTCTGGAGGCATTCCAGCAACGAAATCTCCCTGAGCATCATTATTTGCTATCATGGTTCCGTTAATGGTTAGCACTCCTTGGTTGTTCCAAAGTCCTCCTCCTTCTTTCGCTGCGATATTTCCGCTAACCGTACCACCTGTAATTGTAACCGGTGCAGCTCCACTCACGTGAAGTCCACCGCCATTACCAGGTGCGCCTGCTCCTACTACAACTCCTGTAATATTACCGTCTAGGGTCACATTTGACAAAGTCACACTGGAATCACCATTAGTTTCAATACCACCACCGGCTCTATTGGACTCGTTTCCTGAAATCTCAGAATCTGTAGCTGTAAATGTACCGGCTGCATTTAGAACACCACCACCTGTAGATTGGGCTCCTGTTGCTAGATTGTTAGTTACTGCAGTATTCTGCTCTAAAACTAGCGTTCCACCTTCATTGTAGATTCCACCACCACCAGAAGCACCAGCTACCGCTGTGTCAGATCCGGCTGCTGTGTTTGAGTTGATAGTAACACCAGAAACGGTCATGGTTCCGGATCCATTCCACAATCCACCGCCTTCATTTGCTGCTGTATTTGTGTTTACAGTACCACCATTGACATCAACAGACCCAGATCCACTCACGTGAAGTCCACCTCCATTTCCTGGCGCGCCTGCTCCTGTAATTACTCCTGTGCTATTTTCATTCAGCGTTACGTTAGTCAATGTTACAGAACTCGTACCATTAGTTTCAATACCACCACCGGCTCTATTGGATTCATTTCCTGAGATCTCAGAATCTGTAGCGGTAAAGGTACCGGCTGCATTAAGGATTCCACCACCAGTGGACTGTGCTCCTGTTGCTAGATTGTTAGTCACTAAGGTATTCTGCTCTAAAACTAGCGTTCCACCTTCATTATAGATTCCACCACCACCTGAAGCACCAGCTACTGCTGTATCAGATCCGGCTGCTGTGTTTGTGTTGATAGTAACACCAGAAACAGTCATGGTTCCTGATCCGTTCCACAGTCCACCGCCTTCATTTGCTGCTGTATTATTAGTTGCGCTACCTCCTGTAATAGTGTTACTTCCTGGCCCTGTTACATGGATTGCTCCACCATTGCCTGGGCCACCATTTGTTGAAAAACTTCCCACAGAAACTCCGGCGGAATTACCCGTAAATTGAACATTGGTCAATGAATTAGTTGATGTATTCAAAGACCAGTCTTCTAAACCTCCACCTGCGCGGCTTGCTCTATTATTAGAAATTATGACAGGTTCTGCAACGGTTCCATTGATGGTGAGCCTAGTTCCTGTAGCCATTAATATACCACCACCTGATCCTTGAACTCCCGTAGCGATGTTGCCATCAATCAAAGTGCCTGAATTTATTACTACTGAACCTGAACCATCTTCAGCAAAAATACCGCCTCCTCCTACGATTTCTGGCGGTGTGCCTGCGACGAAAGAGCCTCTGGCATCATTATTCCTGATAATACCTCCATTAATAGTGAGAACGCCCTGATTATTCCAGAGAGCACCACCTTCTTTACCTGCTATATTTTCTTGAAATAAAACATTTGTGAACGTGTAAGAACTGGAACCTGAAACGTGTAAAGCCCCTCCATTACCTGGGTTACTACCTGCGTTGTTTGCAGTAAAAGTTGCATTATCAATGGTTATGGCCACTGCTGCATTTGCTAGGTCTTCAATTGCCCCTCCAGCTCGATTTGCCGTGTTATTTGTAAATGCGGCACTGTCAATGTCAAGAATACCGCCATTGCCATTAAGAATAGCACCACCACTACCTGAAGTTCCTGTCGCTGAATTCCCAGTAAACTCTGAATTTCCTGCAATAATTACTGTAGAACCACTGTTCCAAAGAGCACCACCCCCATTGCTAGCAGCTACTCCAGTAGCCGTATTGTTAATAAAATTTACATCAGACAAGTTCAATACTGTGGTCGTACCTGAAACCGCAATGGCGCCGCCATTTGTAGCAGTACCATCTTGTAGAATTAAATCGTTCAAGTTTATAGAGCTAGCGACATTAGCACTTATATTGAAAATGCGACTGCTGTTAGTACCTGAAATCCTCGTACGAGTGCCGGCATTGTCCCCATTGATGGTAAAATTAATGAAGGAGTTAATGGCGATCTCACCCATTGTGACATTGATCGTTTGCCCTTGAATGCTGGGGTCAAAAGTAATTGTTCCACCGCTGCCGGTATCTGCAATTTCTTTTCTAAGTGTGCCGTCAGTGCCGTCGTCTACCGTCTTTGTAACAAGTTGTGCATTGACACAATTGATACCTAGTCCTAAGAATAACGCTACCAACGCGGGTAGAGTAAAGTTTTTCATAATGATTTAGGTTTACATTAGTGATTAGAAATACTTCTAATCTCGCTTAAATCTAGTTTAGTTTTTCACAATTCAACTTTGTAAACCTCTGTATTTTAAAGTTTTATGAAATATTTGTGAGAAAAATAGCGGTACGTAATTTGACTAGATTCAGTTTTCACAAAGAAGAAGATATTTTTTAGTTATCTGTTTTTCAACACTTTAAAAATCATCTTTTCGATGTTCTTTTCAAATTGCTGTCATGTGGCGGATTTACGCTTTCGCGAAAGCGAACTTGTTATCACTTGTGATATTCATAATAAGCCATTTGCAAAATCAAGATCTTTCCTTACTTTGCAGTATACAATTATCTAATATGCAAATCAAAAGACTTTTTGACTTTCCATACTACCAACTGGAGAAGTATTCTAGAGCAGACGCTTTAGTCACGAAGAAAAATGGAACATGGGAGAAAACTTCTACTCAATCATTTGTAGATCAATCCAGAGCTATATCTAGGGGACTGCTGCACATGGGTGTCCAAAAAAACGATAAAATAGCTATCATTTCCACCAATAATAGAACGGAGTGGAACATTATGGACATCGGTATAATGCAAACTGGTGCTCAAGATGTGCCTGTGTACCCCACTATTTCTGAAGAGGAGTACGCTTATGTTCTCAATCATAGTGAGTCTAAATATGTGTTTGTTTCTGATCGGGAAGTTTACGATAAAGTAATGATGATTAAGGATCAAGTGCCTTCCTTGATGGAAGTTTACAGTTTTGATACCATTGATGGTTGTCGTAATTGGGAAGAGGTAAAAGCTGCCGGTGCCTCAAAAGATAACGATGCTGAACTAGATGAGATCATGAAGTCGATTCATGAGGATGACTTGGCTACACTTATTTACACATCAGGAACCACTGGAAAACCTAAAGGTGTAATGCTGTCGCACAAAAATATTGCTAGCAATGCAATAAATTCTGAGACTCGCTTGCCTATTGAATTAGGACAGTCGAAAGCTTTAAGCTTCTTACCAGTATGTCACATTTATGAGCGAATGCTACAGTATTTGTACATCTACACTGGTAGCGGTATCTACTTTGCAGAGTCTTTAGAAACCATTTCAGAAAATCTCAAGGAAGTCCAACCTGAAGTGATGAGCGCTGTACCTCGCCTACTTGAAAAGGTATACGACAAGATTATTGCTAAGGGTGCTGATCTTGAAGGTGTCAAGAAGAAATTATTCTTCTGGGCTGTAGAATTGGGATTGGAATGGGAGCCATATGGTCAAAACGGCTGGTGGTATGAAACAAAGCTTAAGGTTGCTAAAAAACTCATTTTCTCTAAATGGCAAGAAGCTTTAGGCGGTAATTTACGAGCCATAGCTAGTGGTAGCGCAGCATTACAGCCACGACTTGCGCGTGTATTTAACGCAGCTGGAGTTCCTGTAATGGAAGGGTACGGATTGACTGAAACCAGCCCTGTAATATCTGTAAATGATATGAGAGCTGGAGGTTTTAAAATAGGAACTGTCGGTAAACCCTTACCTGACACAGACGTAAAGATTGCTGAAGACGGTGAGATCCTAATCAATGGTCCTCAACGCATGATAGGGTACTATAAAGACAAAGAAAAAACAGACGAAGTCATAAACAGTGAAGGTTACTTTCATACCAGCGATATAGGTGAAATTGACGCTGATGGTTTCCTTAAAATTACTGACCGTAAAAAGGAAATGTTCAAAACTTCTGGCGGTAAATATGTGGCGCCACAGTTAATTGAAAACACGATGAAACAAAGCCGATTTATCGATCAAATTATGGTGATAGGCGAAGGGGAAAAGATGCCAGCCGCATTTATACAGCCTAACTTTGAGTTTCTAGAAGACTGGGCAAAGCGCAAGGGAATCTCCTATACAGATCATAAAGATTTGATCAGCAAGGATCAAGTCAAAGAACGTTACCAGAGAGAAGTTGAAACTCATAACGAAAAATTTGGCAAATGGGAACGGGTTAAAGTTTTTGAATTGACTCCAGAAGTTTGGACCATTGAAGATGAACTTCTCACTCCTACTATGAAATTAAAACGTAGAAATATTAAAGAAAAATATATTGATCTGTATAATAGGATCTATACTAATAAGATTTAATGTGACTTTTATTTCTCATCAAAAGCCTGCGATATCGCAGGCTTTTTGATTTATAAACTATGATTTTCAGTGAGTGGTTTCCTCTTTAAACATACCATTACAATCTACCATAGAATCAAGCTTAAAACGTTTTATATATTAACTTTTTGCTTCATCAAAAACTAATATATGCACGTGAGTATGAGCGCCAAAGACGCCCCAGCCTAGTTTGATTATCTAATATATACATTACCTTTGATTCGTTCCAGCATGATGCTGGTGTGAAGATTTTAAAAGAAAGTATTTGTACGCAATTGTTGATGTAGAAACTACCGGTGGTAAGTTTAATGAAGAAGGAATAACTGAGGTTGCCATTTATAGATTTGATGGACATGAAGTTGTCGATCAATTTGCAAGCCTTATCAATCCAGAACAGCCCATACAACCATTTGTCATAAAATTGACAGGTATCAGCAATGCCATGCTGGAGCGCGCCCCTAAATTTTATGAAGTTGCAAAGCGCATTATTGAAATTTTAGATGGAACCATCTTGGTGGCTCACAATGCCAACTTTGACCACCGAATGCTACGATTGGAGTTCGAGCGATTAGGTTATGAATTTGATATGCAAACTTTATGTACAGTAGAGCTTGCACAGCAATTGATGCCAGAACAGGAAAGTTATAGTCTAGGAAAGCTGGTACGATCTCTAGGAATACCCATTACAGATAGACACAGGGCAACGGGCGATGCACTGGCGACCGTTAAATTGTTCAAACTACTACTTAACAAAGACACCAGCAAGGACATTTTAAACAAGAGTTTAAAGAGTTTCCCTAAGCCGAAGGTGGCGCCTAATCTAAAAACCTTTTTAGAAAAAGTTCCAACCTCAACCGGATTGTATTATTTGTATAATGAGGGTGATGATTTGATATTCATAGGTCGCAGTCGCAATATCAAAAAGAATCTCACACAGCAATTTACCAGTGAACGTCGCAGATCTGTAGAGCTAACTGCACTAGTTCACGATGTGAAGTTTGAAAAGACAGGAAGTGATTTAATTGCGATGCTTAAAGAGAATGTCGAGATCAAAAAGCACCGCCCTAAATTCAATAAAAAATCTAAAAAATCTATTTTTTCTCATGGACTGTACGTTTATGAAGATGAAAAAGGATACCTGAATTTTCAAATTAAATCTGCCCGTAAGGACAGTGGTTATGTCACCTCCTTCAGCAGCTCACGTTCTGGACGCTCTTTTCTAGACAGCATGCTCAAAGAATATGAGTTGTGTCAAAAAAAATCAGGACAAGAAACGGAAGGTGGGGATAGTTGTTATCTCTATGTAAAGCAAGAATGTAAAGGAGCTTGTATTAATGAAGAGTCAGCTACCGCCTATAATGAACGTGCACAGAAATTAATTGAAGACCATAATTTTCAAAATGCAAATCGCATCCTCATTGATCGTGGACGTGAGGTTTCAGAGCGCAGTGTGGTACTTATAGAAAACGGCACGGTCAAAGGTTATGGATATGTTGATCTTCAAATTCAATTTACAGACCCTAAAATTTTGCGTAATATCATTACTGAAATTCCGGAGGATCCCGATTACCGCCACATCGTTCAAAGTTATTTGAGGCATCGCAAAATCCATAGGATCATTAAATTCTAATTATAGCTTGATGGTGAAGATTAGTTAGCTTTCGCGAAAGCGAACTTCTAACAAGTCCACCTTCTCATCGATTTAATGAATACATCAAAACAGATCTCATGACCAACGAAAAAGGAAACTTATACCTGATACCAGTAACACTAGGAGATGTCGATCCCCTTGAGGTCATGCCTATTTCTATTAAAAGGGTCATAGAGAATGTGAATCACTACGTGGTGGAAAATGAAAAAACGGCACGTAGATCTATTAAGAGCATGGTACCTGAAAAAGAGCAAGCCATTCTCGAATTTTCGTTAATTAATAAATACACAGAGCCTTCAGAAATACCTTCCTTTCTAGCACCTTGCCTCGCAGGTCATCCCATGGGATTAATGAGTGAGGCTGGAGTTCCTGGAGTGGCAGATCCTGGTGCTGATGTGGTAGCTATTGCACATGAAAAGGGAATAAAAGTGATACCGCTCGTAGGACCTAGTAGTATTTTAATGGCTATGATGGCCAGCGGTTTGAATGGTCAAAATTTTGCTTTTAATGGCTACCTACCTATTGACGGAAAAGATCGCAAACGCAAGCTGATAGAGCTAGAACAGCGTTCTAGACAAGAACAACAAGCACAATCCTTTATTGAGACGCCTTATCGCAACAATAAGATGATAGAAACGCTGGTGGCAAACTTACATCCAGACACCTTACTCTGCATTGCTTGTGATATCTCCCTGCCGACTGAATTTATCAAAACACAACCAATATCCCAATGGAAAAATAGTGCGATAGATATTCATAAACGTCCCGCTATTTTTATCATTCAGCACAAAGTAATTAGCTTCTAATTATTTAGAAATGTAGATACCGAAAGCTAACCTACCGCCTTCTTCTCCTGTAAAATAAGAAATAGAACCCTTAATCAAACCTGGAAAAACAAGCTCTAACCCACCACCATAACTGGTATGGAACGTGCTGACAGTGTCTCGTGACACCCAAACCCGTCCTGTATCAATACCTATGTAAGGAACCATTCTTAAGGGTAAAAGCCTGGTTTTTATCGGTTTCGCATCATATTTTAAATCAAATTGGGCATTTAAAGCATAATTTCCTGCAAATCGATCTTGTCTAAACCCTCGCAATCCACGGTCTGCACCTAGTCGAGCTGCTTGATAAAATAAAGGATCGTCACCTATACGCAATTGGCCAGCAATCATTGATTTCAGAACTAAACGACGATTATCATCAATAGCGTTCCAAAAAGTCAAAGAAGGATCGATTTGAACAAAATGTTCTCCATTTGCCAAATTATCAGTAAATACGATCTGATTTTCCAGCCACATTCCGCGAGTGGAGAATCTCGTATCATCCACACTTTTAAATTCGTAATTGAAAAAGAAATCTGCGTAATCATCTCGTTTATTTTCAATTCCTGTGTCTACAGAGACATTATCATCTACCTCTACCCCTCGATATCGAGCTCCAAGTTCAAAATTGCTTCCATAATCTCCTATTTTATAGATAGAAAGTCCTGCCCATTGTTTTTGTAGTAAAACCCTATTGAGATCAAAACTGGTACCTTCTACATACTGCGAATCATTCCCATAACCAAAGAAGTTTTCCGTGTAATTATTAGTGGTGATACCAGCTTCCAGTTGCAGGTTCCAATGCCCCAAAATATTCGCCTTAGCCACGTAACCCTCAAAAACCGCCGCTTGGGTCAAAGATCTATAATCCACATCAATTCCATACTTTAAGGAATAAGGGTTGCGCTCATATCCTATGGTGGATTTTTCAATTCCTATACTAGGTTTGAAGCCATCGTCAGGATTGTATTCCATCTTCAGGCGAAAGGTGCTTTTTTCAGAGACTTCTTTTTCTGTATCATAATGATTGATATCATAGTCATCTCTTAAAATAACTTTTGCTCGAGAAGTGGACTTTATCCTATTGTCTTCGCTTTTATAATCATAAACAGAAATATTCTTTCCTTTACTGATATCATAAAGATCCTTTCCTTTCCCGCCGGCAATGACTATTTGAATTTTACTATTTCCTGTTCCACTTACAAAGAACTCATCATCATCGTCCAGTCCATAAATCCATATTTCTTCAGAACTTTTATCGTGAAAAGTACGTGAGAATAATTCGTTTTTACTTTCTCCGTCTTTAATGCGGTGTGCGGTAATAGTCGTTTTACCATCTTCCCTGATGATTTCAAATCGGTCATCTTTATCTGTTCCTTTCAAAGTTTGGAAAGAGATGAAATGATCATAATACCGTTGCACGATACTGTTGAGATTTCGCTTTCGCGAAAGTAGATCCTTTTGAGTTTCTTGCCATTGTTCATCCTTCACCTCGTCTGGCATTTCATTAAAGGCCTTCTCAACTACCTCAAGTGTAATATTGTCTTGAATATGTTGAACTTCTTTTAACCAATCGGTCAAATCAGTTCGTTGCAAAACGGCCCGATCTAAATTAATGGCACTCTGACTGAATTCTTTGATAAATGGAATGTCTGGACCATAATTCCCAAATTGCTTAGTGCTCCCTATCACATCATTCATAATGTCTAAGAGCTTTCCATCGAACCTTGCAAACACCTGGTCACGATCTCTAGGTATCGCTACAAAACGGCTTTTATCCTCGCTATCCTTAATCTCTGCCCAGCGCCATTGATCCTCATGGCGGTCCCAATCTCCTAGCAACATATCAAAAACTCGAGCGCGTATATATAATTGTTCGTCTATTATATATTCTTCATCAGATCTTATTTTCTCAAAAAGATCATCTGTGCTTTCCACATCTTCATTGTACCCAAACATGTGGGCATTGTTGAAACTGTCGTCTGGCTTTTCTACGATCATATACAATCGATCACCATGGTCTTTATTAAAGTGTCCTAAAACAGGCTGTTTAGGAACATAAAACAACTTAGGATGTGTATGACTTAGATTAATAGCTCCAGCCAGTCTGGGTATGGCAAAAGCCCCATAAGGATGAGCTGCAGTGTAAAAATCTCGTATTAATTCTTTAGGAAGAGTTTCAGCAAAATATTTATCGGCATCCAGATCATCATAACCGGCACTTTTCAGAAATTGTACTGCATCTTTTTCTAGAGCCCTCATGTTGTACTCCCGGTCGAGACTGTCTACTAATCTCAAACCTTGAGTTTGATTACCGCCACCCGCACGTTCTACTTTAAGACCACCATATAAAGTGTCCAGCATCACTATGGGAGCTTTCACATCAATACCATACAACTTGCGATAATGCGTTCCATAAAACTCTTCATGTTTTTGATCTACCTCAGTTTCCTCTTTAGGGTAGACACTTGCCATTTTGTATTTTTCTGTAACCGCTGGAATACTTGATATATCATAAGATTCCTTTTTACCGAAAAGATTATTGGCATAAACCTGTTGAATCTGGTTGCTTTTATTAATTGTATGGAAGAACACCTGCGAACTTTGATCTTGAAAAATACGCACCTCTGCATATCCTAATTGCCCTGCACTGAACTTCCCTTTCTTACCTAAGGATGCAATGTTGGTGGCTGTTGTAGATCCAGAAATAATTTGTTTGATGTTATCATAATCGATAAATTGTAGACTTTCCTCGTGAGCTGATACAATCAGTAATCGATCAACACCGTTCCCCATTTTTTCAATTTCTTCCATCAACTCGTTCATCAATGGATTGTAACGGTCTTGTGGGAATAAACCCGCTTGAGAACGAACAACGCTGTATGGAAATCCAGCCACCGGCAAATAGGCGTTTTCTTGTTTTGGAGTAGTTAGCATACGTAAGCCTAACTCCCCACCATGAACACCATTAGTGTATAATGGGTGGTGCATGGCAAGGATAACAGTCTTATGTCTCGCTTTGCGCACGGCATCCTTGAGTACTTTAATGAATTTTTCTCTAGTATGTATCTCGCAGTCGTCATTGAACTTTGGGTTCTGATCCCAATTTTCTATGTACCACTGGGAATCTACTGCAATGAGGTGCATACTGTCAGAGATATCAATTTCTTCAATAGGACACGCGTTTTCTGGTTGAAAGACCTCGTCGTTATCAAGTATCTTCTCGGTATACTCTTCAATTTTTTTTAATCCATCAATGCCTTTATCATTCCAATCCTCGTCCCCAGGAATGACAAGAATTTTCGAGGATAGTTCAGCAATTTGTCTAAGTTGGCTTTTGAACTGTTTGGTATCCTTCTGGCCTTCGTCATCCGTATTCAATTTGTCGGCCTTCACGTTATCACCCAGAATAAGTGTGTAGTCTTTGTCTGTTGCCTTGCTTTTAATGTCCTGAATTATTGCCTGAAAAACGGCTGGATCCTCCGCTTGATTAGACCCTAAATTTCCTAGTAGGAAAAAGCTGCGATAGTCTTCGTCATTACTAGATAGTTCTAAAGGCTTGCTAATTTGAATGGCCCGATTAGCACAAGAATAAACAAGTGCCACGAGGGATAACAGTAAAATGGATTTATAAGAACTCTTTTTCATAAACGATGGATTGTGGCAAATCTAACCGAGTCCCAAGAGTAGCCGAAGTGTTTAACATAACATCAACTAAAAGCGTCAGTCATTAGGCAAAAAATAGACTTTAAAAGATTTTTCATCTCCTGTAAGTGAAAGATTGAGTGACGTAGCTTCCTTTTTTTATAGTTCGCTTTCGCGAAAGCGAAATTACTTACCGCAAATACAAGTTTTAAAGACATTAGCATTTAACTTTAGAAATTCATTATTTAAACAACATCCATTAATTATGAAAATCAATAAGATTTACTACGTATTTCTCGGTGCTCTAGCGCTGGCATGTTCTCCAAAAATGGTAGATAAGCCAGCTTCTAATCAAGAGCAACAAACTAGTACTGCTGAAGAGACCAGCATGAACACCATGCCAGGCATGGATAAAAAAATCCCAATGGATCCTGATGTCCGTATGGGAGTTTTAGACAACGGCTTGACTTATTATGTCAAAAACAACGGAAAACCTGAAGATAAGGTGGAGCTGCGTCTAGCAGTAAACGCTGGTTCAGTTTTAGAAGATGACGATCAGCAAGGTCTAGCTCACTTTATGGAACACATGAATTTTAATGGAACAACTAATTTTGAGAAAAATGAGTTGGTAGATTACCTGCAGGGAATTGGTGTAAAATTCGGTGCTGACTTGAATGCGTATACAAGCTTTGACGAGACAGTTTACATCTTACCTATCCCTAGTGATGATCCAGAAAAGCTAGAAAAAGGATTTACGATTCTTGAAGACTGGGCACATGGTGCATTACTAAAAACTGATGCGATCAATGATGAGCGCGGCGTGGTTCTAGAGGAATCTAGAAATGGTAAAGGAGCAGGTGATCGCATGAATAAAGTGACGATACCTGTTCAGTTTTATGGCTCCAAGTATGCAGAGCGACTGCCTATAGGAAAGGATGAAATTCTCAAAAACTTTGAACCAGAAGTTTTGAAGAGGTTTTATAACGACTGGTACCGTCCAGATTTAATGGCTGTAGTTGCAGTAGGTGATTTAGATCCTGCTGTTCTAGAACAGAAAATTAAAGATCATTTTTCTGGAATAGAACCTAATAAAAACCCAAGAGAACGTCCTGAGTTCAATTTACCAAACCACCAAGATACTAAGGTTGCCGTAGCTCAAGATCCGGAGGCTACTTTTGCCTCTATCAATGTAAGTTATAAGGACACTTTTGAATCAGAGCCAACAAGCACTGTTGGGGATTACCGTGATGACCTTGTGAATGGGTTGTTTTCTTTCATGATTAACAATCGTTTGCAGGAATTGACGCAGAAGCCTAACCCTCCATTTATTTTTGCTAGCAGTAGCTATGGTGGAACCGTCGCTAAAAATAAAAATGCCTATTCTTCATTTGCTGGATCTGCTCCTGATGGTCAATTAGGTGCTCTGAAAGCAGTCTTGGAGGAAAATCAACGTGTGAAATTATATGGTTTTGGAGAAGCAGAATTAGAGCGTGCTAAAGCGGCGTATAAATCAAGTTTTGAATCCTTCTACGCAAATCGTGACAAGACAGAAAGTGGTCGTTTAGTAGGTCAATATGTAAATGATTACTTGAACGGTGGGGTCACTCCTAGCCCAGAATGGCGTTACGAAACTACCATGGACTTATTGCCAGGAATCGAAGTTTCAGAGGTAAATGCTAAAATTCAAAAGTACATACACGACGATAATAGAACCATTGTTTTTACTGGACCAACGACTGAAAACAAGCCTACTGAAGCTGAAATTTTGAAAGTGGTAAATGAAGTCGCTTCCGCGGAAGTTGCTCCATATGAAGATGCAGTGGTACGTGAAAACTTGATTGAAACATTACCCGCAGCTGGATCAATCACCAAAACTGAAACGAACGAGAAATTAGGAACTACTACTTATACCTTAAGCAATGGTATAACAGTAACAACAAAAAAGACCGATTTCAAAAATGATGAGATCCTAATGTCTGCTTATAGTTATGGTGGTAGCAGTTTGTATTCAGATGAAGATTATATGGCTACAGTATTTGCTAATGGTGGATTGACAGAAGCTGGAGTTGCTGGTCTTTCCCAGACTGATATGGATAAGTATATGACAGGGAAACTTGTGAATGTGCGTCCATCTATAGGTTCTACAACTGAAAACTTGAGCGGTTCCGCAACACCTCAAGATCTTGAAACCATGTTCCAATTGGTTCACTTATATTTTACAGACTTGAACAAGGATGAAGAGGCTTACAGTAGTTTTATCTCTAAACAAAAGTCCTTTGTGGGTCGTATGATGTCAAACCCGCAAACGTACTTCAGTAATGAGGTGAATGAAATGCGATTTAAAGGTAACCCAAGATATGCAGGATTCCCAGATGAAGCAGCCTACGATGCTGCAGATTACAACAAAGCTTATGAGTTGTACAAAGAACGTTTTGCCAATGCTGGAGATTTCAATTTCTTCCTAGTTGGAAATGTGGATGATCAAGTCATCATGGATCTTTCTAAAAAGTATCTCGCAAACCTCCCGTCTACTGGTGAGAAAGAAATGTACAAGACTTTTGACTGGAAAGAAAAGCAAGGAACTCGCGAGATTACCGTGAACAAAGGAACCGAAGAGAAAAGTCTAGTGCAAATGCGCTGGGACTATGACATTGCTACATATAATGCTGAAGAAGATCTTGCTGTAGATGCATTAGGAGAAGCTCTGACGATCAGAATCATCGAAGTATTACGTGAGCAAGAAGGCGGAATTTATGGTGGTGGAGCTCGTGGTAGCATGAGCAAGATACCAGAGCCAGGTTTTAACTTTAGTATTTCGTTCCCTTGTGGACCAGATAATGTAGAGAAATTAATCGCTGCTACTCAAAAAGAAATTGCAGCATTAAAGGAGAACGGACCCAGCGATATCATTCTTAATAAAGTTAAAGAAGGATACTTATTGGAATACAAAGAAGATTTGAAGTCTAACCGTTACTGGTTGAATAATCTTGTAAGCGCTAGTCGTGAGCAACGTGATCCTAACAACATGATGAACTTTGAAGCAAAAGTTGCAAAAATGACTGCAAATGATATTCAGGCTGTGGCAAATAAGTATCTTAATGATGACTACATCTTAGCGATCCTAATGCCAGAAGTGAAGTAGTGAAAACTATTTAGAAAACTACAGATCAATCTGATATAGAAAGCCCATTGCATAATTAGCAATGGGCTTTTTTAATTTGGAACAGCTTTAACATTTGCTCCTAAAGCTTGTATTCAAGCATGCTCGGGAACAATCGAGAGTTATTTAAAAGTTGCACTCATCAGCACTTGTAAAGAGGTCTCGACTGCGCCCGATCAGACATTGGAGTTTTTGGAAACGGTAGTAAAGTTAGCAATCAGACAGCGCCACATTCACGGCCAATCCTCCAGTGCTCGTTTCTTTGTATTTAGAATTCATGTCTTGTGCAGTTTGCCACATGGTTTCTATGACTTTATCCAGAGGAACTTTAGCGTTTTTGGCATCCGTATCTAGTGCCATCTCGCATGCATTGATAGCTTTAATAGCACCCATCGCATTTCTTTCAATACATGGCACCTGAACCAAACCACCTATGGGATCACAGGTCAATCCTAGATGATGCTCCATAGCAATTTCACTAGCCATTAGCACCTGTGCAGGTGTACCGCCCATAAGTTCAGTAAGTGCTCCTGCTGCCATGGCACTGCTCACTCCTATTTCTGCCTGGCAACCACCCATTGCGGCGCTGATAGTAGCTCCTTTTTTGAATAGTGCCCCTATCTCACCAGCCACAAGTAAGAATTTTTTGATATCCTGGAAGTCAGCATCGTGATTTTCAATAGTTAGATAATACATCAAAACGGCAGGAATAACTCCAGCACTTCCATTAGTTGGCGCTGTTACTACTCTTCCTAAAGATGCGTTGACCTCGTTAACCGCCAGTGCATAGCAAGAAACCCATTTAAGTATTTCTCTGAATTTAACTTCCGTACCACGTATAGCGTCAATCCATTCTTCCTTATTGGAATACTCAGCACCTTTTTTGAGACGCTGGTGTGTATCAAAAGCTCTACGTCTTACATTGAGTCCGCCAGGTAGAATTCCTTCAGTATGGCAGCCTATGTACATGGAGTCGAGCATCACGTCCCAAATATCTTTGAGTCCAGCGTCAATGGCTTCTGGCGAATTGAGATATTCCTCGTTTTCCAGTACAATTTCAGAAACCGCTTTATTTTCCCGATCGCAATATGCCTGCAATTCTTTAGCATTGTTTACAGGTCTTGGGAAACATTCAAAAATAGCGCGTTGCTTAGCCGCACGTTTACGCTCCTTTTGAACAAAGAATCCGCCGCCAATGCTGAAATAGGTTTCAAATAGAGTCTTCCCATCATTTAAAACCGCTTTAAAGCGCATGCCGTTAGGGTGAAACGGTAAAAAGTTTTTATGAAACTTGATCTGGGTAGCTGGATCAAAGGAGATCAGGTGAACACCATCCAACTGTAATAGTTTTTGATTGGTAATATATTCGCATACTTCCGGAATTTCTGCGATGTCACAGGTTTGAGGATCTGCATTAGTCAATCCCATAATTACCGCTATATCCGTAGCGTGGCCTTTACCTGTTAAGGACAGTGAGCCGTATAGATCCACTTCAATGGACTGTACATGTTCTAACCAATTTTTATCTCGCAGTTTTCCTAGAAATGCTCTTGCGGCACGCCAGGGTCCAAGCGTATGGGAACTGGATGGCCCTACTCCAATTTTGAGCATGTCAAACACGCTGATGGCTTCTATTTTCTTTTTAGGTTCCGACATAGAAAGGTTGTCAATTTTGCGGTGACAAATATAGGTTTTGTGAAAGAACTTTATCTCGACACTTTGATAAACACAGGGCGACGCTCTCGCTCGATATTGGTTGATAAAAATTGTATTTATCTAGATACTGAGGAAAAGGTCTCAATAAAATCAAAATGAAAGCCGGTTCGTGCGGCAGTACAGAATGAGCGGGTTATGGTATTGAATCTTTCTGTAGATGTTCCAATTCTAGCTTGCAATATTTTGAACTATTAATCTGCTAATTTCTCTATTGCAGAATCTGGAAGAAGTTCGCTTTCGCGAAAGCGGAATAGAATTTACACCTATTATAAAACCAATGGATGACTACTAGTGACAGATTGGTTTAAAAGAAGCACTGTTTATAGACTACTAAATGACAACTTTTCTAGGATTCTGACAGCTTGTCATTTGGATTGTGGTGGCACAAACATTGACTTTAGGTAAGCGTAATAGAAAATAAAATTGCTAACTAAAATATAGTATAATGAGTAAAATAATTGGAATTGACTTAGGTACGACCAACAGCTGTGTTTCCGTAATGGAAGGAAGCGAGCCAGTGGTAATACCTAATGCAGAAGGGAAACGCACGACTCCATCTGTTATCGCTTTCGTTGAAGGTGGTGAGATTAAAGTGGGTGACCCTGCAAAAAGACAAGCAGTGACGAACCCGACTAAAACGGTTGCGTCTATCAAAAGATTTATGGGTAACAAATTCAGCGAGGTTTCTAATGAGGCTGACCGTGTTCCTTATAAAGTAGTAAAAGGTGATAACAATACGCCACGTGTAGATATTGATGGTCGTTTGTATACACCACAAGAATTAAGTGCTATGATTCTTCAGAAAATGAAGAAAACGGCAGAAGATTACCTAGGACAAGAAGTAACTGGAGCAGTAATTACAGTACCAGCTTACTTTAACGATTCTCAACGTCAAGCCACTAAGGAAGCTGGTGAGATCGCAGGATTGAAAGTAGAGCGTATTATCAATGAGCCTACTGCTGCGGCACTAGCTTATGGAATGGATAAAAAAGATACAGATCAGAAGATCGTTGTATTTGACTTTGGTGGTGGAACGCATGACGTTTCTATCTTAGAATTGGGTGACGGTGTATTTGAAGTACTAGCTACTGATGGTGACACGCACTTAGGTGGTGATGATGTAGATGAAAAGATCATCGACTGGTTGGCTGATGAATTTAAGTCGGCTGAAGACATCGACCTGCGTAAAGACCCAATGGCGTTGCAACGTTTGAAAGAAGCTGCTGAAAAAGCAAAAATTGAGCTCTCATCCAGCGCACAAACTGAGATCAACTTACCATATGTAACGGCAACCGCTAGCGGACCTAAGCACTTGGTTAAGACTTTGACCAAATCTAAATTTGATCAATTGATTTCTGACTTAGTAAAAAGAACGATTGAGCCATGTGAGAAAGCATTGAAAGCTGCGGGATTGTCTAAGAGCGATATCGATGAGATCATCCTAGTAGGTGGATCTACTCGTATCCCAGCTGTACAAGAGGCTGTGGAGAACTTCTTCGGTAAGAAGCCTTCTAAAGGTGTAAACCCTGATGAGGTAGTTGCCGTAGGTGCAGCGATCCAAGGTGGTGTATTGACTGGAGATGTGAAGGATGTATTGTTACTAGATGTAACTCCGCTTTCTTTAGGTATCGAGACTATGGGTAATGTGATGACCAAATTGATTGAGGCTAACACAACGATCCCAACTAAGAAGTCACAAGTATTCTCTACCGCAGCTGATAACCAGCCAAGTGTTGAGATCCACGTACTGCAAGGAGAACGCGCCATGGCGCCAGATAACAAGACGATTGGAAGATTCCACTTGTCAGATATTCCACCAGCACGTCGTGGAACACCACAAATCGAGGTAACCTTTGACATTGATGCTAACGGTATCATCAAAGTAAGTGCTGAAGATAAGGCGACTGGTAAGAAGCAAGATATTCGTATCGAGGCATCTTCAGGACTAAGCGAGGAAGAAATCGAGAGAATGAAGCAAGATGCAGCTGCTAACGCAGATGCAGATAAGAAAGCTAAAGAAACAGCTGATAAACTGAACAGTGCAGATCAAATGATCTTCCAGACTGAGCAGCAGTTAGAAGAATTTGGCGATAAGCTTCCAGAAGATAAGAAAGCTCCTATTCAAGAAGCGCTGAATGAATTGAAAGCAGCTTATGAAACTAAGGAAGTTGAAAAGATCGATCCAGCACTAGAAAAACTGAACACCGTTTGGACAGCAGCTAGTGAAGAGATGTACAAAGCACAAGCAGATGCTCAAGGTGGACAACCTGGGCCAGACGCAGGCGCTGAGGCTTCCAGCGATGCTGATACTAGCGATGTGGAAGATGTAGATTTTGAGGAAGTGAAGTAAGTGAGATAGTAACGGCGCAGCCGTTGCGTAATCGAACTTATCCCAAACAAGCCCTAGCGCAGATTTGGGATCTCTATAAAGTAAGAAAGACTCTGATTTGTTTCAGGGTCTTTTTTTGTATTATCAGTTTTAAAATAGTTTTTTCATTTGCTAAAGTAATATTAACGAGCTGCACCCTATAATGTATTTAGGAGCAATTTCAATTTTGTAATTTTAGAGTTTATGCAAACCACCCTCCACTACTTCTTGCACTTTGGCGCGCCATTTTTTATCGCCTATCTGTTTTTCAAGAACGATTGGAAAAAAGCGTATTTGATTCTGCTAGCCACGATGCTGGTCGATCTAGATCATTTACTAGCCACGCCGATTTTTGAGGCTGATCGATGCAGTATCAATTTTCACCCGCTTCATACCTACTGGGCAATGATCGTTTACGTTGCTTTCTTGTTTTTGAACAAAACATTACGAATCATAGGTATCGGTTTACTTTTTCACATGATTACAGATGCAATAGATTGTATGATGACATGAAATTTTGAAAAAAGCTGCTGGAAGGCCTTATTTATAGCGGGTATAGCCTAAAGAATTTTAGAGTAGTAAATTAAAAGGTTCGGTTTTAAGGGAAGCTTACAAGCAATCTTGAAGTAATGCAGTTCACCCCCAATCGACTAGTCAATCATACTTCGTTTATCGACTGATAATTAGTTAAATAATTTTTCTAGAAATTCTTTATTTAGAATTCAAATAATTCATCAATTCCGATTCTTTATTGATTTCTAATTTCTTATAAATATTTCTAAAATGAGTTTTAACGGTGTGGATGGATATGTTGAGAGTATCAGCAATTTCTTGACGGCTATGACCTTTTGAGAATAAACTGGTGATCTTGTTTTCAGTATCAGTTAAGGTCTCTAACCTGTGCAAATAAGTTTGATCAAAGATCGTTTCTTGTACTTGACTTTTTGCGCACCTCACGATACCTCGAACACCATCTATAGCTAATGGGGATGCATAAACGATGCCCGTGGATACTGTAGGTTCACCTTTTTCATTATACCTCGCATAACTACTGTATTCTACTACTGAAGTAATTTTACCGGTGCCGCTGTGCTTGAGCTTATAATAAATTTCAAAAATAGCTTCTTTGCGTTCTTGAATACCTAGACCTTGATAACACTCCTGCATTTGTGGAAAAACATGTAAGGACAGTGCCTTAAAATCTTCCTCAATCATAATTTTTGGTAGAATATCAACCCCAGATTGTTTGAAGTCTTTCACTTGTTTACCTGTAAATTGATGACAATTTACCCCAACATGCACATATTTTAACTCGCTTAAATTCAAGGCGTAGCATAGAGAGTTGCTGTACATAGGGCCTTTAGTAATCTCCTGAAATCGCTCGATAAATTCCTCCAGACTTTCGTCAGGTTCTCCTTCACGATTGCGCAATACTTTTTTATGTGCCTCAAGTGCAGTATTCATATGGGGTTGTAATAAGCAAGTACCTTGAGGGGGAACGGGCACTACTCAAAATTAAGCAATTCAAATGAGAAGTTGAACTATTCATCGATGATGTCATTAAGTTAATTCGGTTTTTCACGAGTTCGCTTTCGCGAAAGCGAAACAAACCAACACCTCTTCTATTATTGATTTTATTGTATACATAACAATGCACCATAACATTACCTTTGCAGCATGAGCGACCCAATTAAAAACCAACAAGAAATTCTAGACAAACTGGGTATTGAACAGTTGAACGATATGCAACAAGCTAGCGCTGTTGCTATCCAACAGAATAAAGAGATAGTACTTCTATCGCCCACTGGAACTGGTAAAACGCTGGCTTTTTTACTGCCTCTAGTAGCATCACTGAATCCGGAAGTTGATCAAGTTCAAGCTCTAATCCTAGTTCCATCCAGAGAACTAGCCATTCAAATTGAACAAGTGTTGAGAGAAATGGGAACCGGCTTTAAAGTCAATGCAGTGTATGGTGGTAGATCTGGAGCGGGAGATAAAGTGTTACTAGCAACTCCACCGGCTATCTTGATAGGTACTCCTGGTCGTGTAGCGGACCATTTGAGACGCGGAAACTTTAAAACCACAGCGCTCAAAACTTTAGTCTTGGATGAATTTGACAAATCACTTGAAACAGGTTTTGAAGCTGAGATGAGAGAAATAGCAGAAAACTTGCGACATCTCACTCATAAAATCTTAACCTCTGCAACGCAAAAAGTGGGGATTCCTCCTTTTATGCAAATGCACCACCCGAAACGTTTGAATTTTTTGTCAGATGTGGAAGAAACTAAGCTCAAATTAAAAATAGTAGTTGCACCAACTGAGGACAAGTTACCCACTCTACACAACTTATTAGCAGCAACAGGAACAGGACGTGGTATCATATTCTGTAACCTAAAAGATACTATTGCAGATGTGAGCGATTACCTATACGATAGAGAATTTCCGCATTCTGTTTTCTATGGTGGACTGGAGCAAATAGATCGCGAGCGGGCCCTGATAAAATTTCGCAATGGGACGCATCGTGTCTTGTTAGCAACAGACCTTGCAGCGCGTGGAATCGATGTTCCAGACCTAGATTTTATTATTCACTACCAATTGCCTTATAAGCGCGAGGAATTCATTCATAGGAATGGAAGAACCGCAAGAATGCATGCTACCGGCACTGCATTTATCCTGAGGCACCAGCAACAAGAACTTCCTGAGTTCATTGAAAATGCTGAGGTGATTCAAATTCCCCATGTCAAAAAAATGCCTCAAGAGCAACAATGGGAAACCCTATATATTTCAGGTGGTAGAAAGGACAAAATATCTAAAGGTGATATCGCTGGCCTTTTCTTAAAACAAGGAAACCTTCAAAAGGAAGAGTTAGGTATTATCGAATTAAAGCAGGATTGCTCTTTTGTAGCGGTACCTTATAACAAGGCTTTTGAATTGATCAACACACTCAACAACAGCCGAATTAAAAAACGTAAACTAAGAATCAGCCTTTTAGAACTATAATATTATGAGTGAAACCACACCTCCTACCCCAGCAAACGATGATTTGCGGCAGCAAGAATTTCTAGTGAAACACGTATTTTACGATTTAGAAAATAAGAATGAAGGTCTTGAGGCGGACAAAAACTACTTCAGCGAGAATGATTTTGCTTCCATCTTACTGCGTGCAGAACATTATGGCATCGCCCTTTCTAACATGGAAGCCTACCATGAATTGAAATTATACGGTACGGATAATCATGAGGTGTACCGTAAAAAAGCAACCCATCCACAATGGTACAAATCTGCCTTTGGAAAGTTTAAACGCGCTCAGAAGGGCATGTTGTATAGAGCCACATTCAAAGTTTCACAAAAATTGCTGGATAGAAAGGAGTAATAATTACTTCCGATAAATTTGTTTAGTAATAAAAAAACTCCGTTTCCAAACAAATATTTGAAAACGGAGTTCCTTGTAGAGTAAGTAATTCTAGTAATCGTTACCTAGCTGATCTTTATACTCTTTGCGAAGAGAACTTACTCCATTAAGTCCTCCTAGTACCGCAACAATGACTCCTAGAATTAAGGCAATCGACACGTATAAAGCTGCTTTTGCTATTCCTTGCGCTGCATCTTCTGTCTGGTCAACGACCTCTTCCTTTGTCTTTTTTAAATAAACCTGCGCATCATCTACAACTTCCTCATAGCTTTCTACATAGTTATCTACCATATTTGAAGCTTCTTCCTTAGAAAGGTTAGAACGATTTACAATTACGTTTGTAAGTGCTTCTTTATCTAAGGCATCTAAAGAATTAGCAAACTCATTTTCTGCTTTTTGAAAAACTTTATCCACCTCTTCATCAAGCGTCGTTGGATCTTTAACGGCTTGTACAGCCTGATCTTCAGTTGCGTTAGCAAGATCCTCGGCTTGGGATTCCAAACGTTGTGGGTCTAAAGCCTCCTTCTCCGTATCTCTTAATAAAGCATAAAACTCAGATTTAGCCTCTTGCCAATTGACATCACCCACTTCAACATCCTGATTATCAGTTGAAGTATTTTGAGAAACTAGACTGTTTCCTACTTCCACAGCTGTTTTAGTAATAATACTTCCAACTCCAGAAATTACATTTCCAACTGCTGAAAAAACAACTAAATAAGAAAGAATACAATACAGCGCCCATGTTAGAAAGCCCTGCATAACGCCACCTTTGTTTGAAAAAGAAACACCAACTCTTGCAGCTACCCTTGCACCTATAAAGATGGCAATCAGGTTAGAAAGAATCCACCATATGATGGCTCCCGTTCCGACACCGCTTAAAGCATTTCCTTCTTCTGTAGGTTCAATGGTGCTGAACCCTACGGCTATACCGATGAGGTTTAATAATAATAAGATTGCAAACACAGTGGTCAGACCACCTGCTATAGCGCGCCATGAGATGGCTTTTTTCGGTAAAGAGCCGAATTGGGGTAATTTTTTATCATTGTCCATAATTTTGTTTTTTAAAAATAGTTAGTAGTTATGATTAAGGATTTGATTGACTTATACTATAAGTTTTCAAACTCCTTTTTAAGTTCTTCCTTAGTCTTTCCAATTTTTTTCTGTAAGCCACCTAATATTTCTTCAAACTTTCCTTCTGAATAATTCAGGTCATCATCGGTAAGTTGAGCATACTTACTCTTTACCTTTCCTTACCTTTCCTTTTACTTCTTTCCATCTACCTTCTAGTTGATCTGTATTCATAAAATTATAGTTTATAATTACTTATTAGATCAAAAATAAATATTATCTATAGGAATATTCTTAATAAAATATAAATCCTTACTTTTTAGTGGGTAAAACCTAAAGTAGAAAAAGCTGTTCTTTATGAGTAAAATGAGAACAAAACGATGAAAAAAACGCTGAAATTGATTCTTGAAATAGTACCTATTTTGAGAACCTACTGAATTTTAGGCATAAAGTAATTACTAAATAAAGTAGGAGAATAAGTATCCTATTTTAATCAAAATGCACCACTCTCAGATGTCTGATGTCTGAAGTTGCTCAACCATGAAATAAAAATGAGAAGAATTGATAAGATGCGATTTTGTGATTACAAACTGACATTACTTAATAGAATTATAAAATTTTAAATTTAATTAAGACAGTAACATCGTTATTAAGAACTATTGTGTTATCGTTTGTTAAAAAGTTTATTTAAAATCACTATTTCCTTAAATTAGAAAGGTAATCTTAAAACTATCTATTATGAGTATTGTAAAAGTGATTGAAGTGCTAGCCACTTCCGATAAAAGTTTTGATGAAGCAACCAGAAACGCAGTGAAGGAAGCTTCTAAAAGCGTAAAAAATATAAAATCAATCTATGTTAAAGAAATGCACGCTAATGTAACCGATAACAATATCGTGTCTTTCGCGGTAAATGCTAAAATTTCTTTTGAAATAGAGAGCTAAAACATATTTATGATAATGGGGAAACGATTTTTAGAATTGTTTCCCCATTTTTTTATTTAAGAAAACTTGGTTTCCATTCAATAAGACATTTCCAAAAAACTTCATTCATAATTCTGTGAATGGATGATCCGTGAATAATCACGGCTTAAGATTTAAAACCTTCAGAAAACACAGAAGACAACTTGTGTATTAAGGCTTTGATGTTTACTTCAAATTTTAAAAATCGACCTAAAAGCAGTAATAGAAACTATTTTTCTAAATTATTATCTCATAAAACCCTAATCACTTCGATTTTTACAGATAACTCGATTTTATCTTCCTAATATTCGTATGATCATTTAGAATTGACCCTATGGCTTATTCATTATGAATCGGCATGAAAACTAAGTGTCTGCTCACAGAATTAAGGAGTCATTTTAAATGGGTCAGTCCAATTATGAATTCTTGAGAGTAACGCTTTCGCGAAAGCGTACTCTTTTCAAAATCAATCTATAATTACTTTATGAGCGGTATTGCCCTGGTCTGATTGCACCGTCACAATATATGCTCCGGTAGCCATTCCTGAATATTGTAATTTCATGTCGCTAGAGTCACCCATAGCTTCCCATTTCATCACTTGTTGTCCTAACATGTTAGTCAAGTAAACCTGATCAATGGCGCTGTTTGTAGTATTCAATACTTGAATGTAATCTTGAGAAACTGGTTTGAAAACCTGTAATCCGTCGTTAGTTTGAGCCACATCATCTGCTCCAAGTGTGGCTGATTTTTCAAAAGTGATAAAAAACCTATTCTTATAACGTCCTTTGAATAAGAAACTGCTTTCAAAATTACCATTCAATAAATCAGTAAAAGTACCTTCTGTTTGATCGTACAAGAATATCTGTTGACCTTCAGGTAAATTTTCTAAGTCATCAATGGTAATCTTTATAGTTCCATTATCTCTCATTTTGACAGCTAGAGGTAGCCTGGTGGTTTCTTGGATTTGATCCACACCTTGGATGATGTAATTTTCATTTCCTATCATCCATGCCATGTCATCAAACTGCTCTCCATACTGGAGCCCGTCATATCCATGATCGTAATCTAGAGAAGCGTTAGGATCAACTGTAAGCAACAATTGTCTATGTATCAAATTAGGAGAGTCAAACCCTAAGCGGATTTTAACTCGATTGTCTGGTTCATCAAAATAACGACTGGCGGTTTGACTGGAACTTCCTGGCGCTGCAGTGAATACACTCTCACCACCACCTATGGTTTTAAAATCACGCTGAGAATTTCTAAATTTTATCTGTCCATCGCTAATTCCTGTTACAAAGAAACCTTGAGCCACAGGAATATAGCGCTCAGGTAGTTTTACAGGGACACCACCATTATTCACTAATGGGTGAGCTGTACCGTAGGTAGCATTTCCCACGCCTCCAGAAAGATTGTAGGTAGCATAACCTCCTTGGTATTCTTTCAAGATATGGCTACCACCTCCCCAGTGCTCCCAGAAGTAAAGAGTACCGTCCAATTCTGGATTATCTAATAAAAACTGTCTTGCATCAATGGCACTTGCATAAGGGTTTCCTACTAGATAATCGTTTCCTGCATTGATCGGTAAATTGATATTACCATTATTAGGTACACCTTCAAACGTATAATTTTGATACCCGTCATCTGAGTGTGTTCCTTTCATGGTCCAACCTTCACCTGCCTGATTTGTTCCATCAGGTCCTAAATATTGCCAGTTAGAGTATGAACCACTAGCCAGATTGCCATACTTATACAGCCATCTTCCTGAAATGGTAGCAGCTTCAGCATCTGTTGCCGGTTTACCATCAGCTACATTTTGACCAGTAAATGATAATTCGAGTGGATTTGAAGCCGCTGTACCATCCCTCAATACTCCTCTAATCGAATAGGTAGTATTAGGCGCACTTCCACTACTGCTTACTGGTGATGACCAGTAATTATAGTTAAAGCCATCGCTAGTTCCTTTTTGATCGCGCTCGATATACCCATCTGTTCCCATGACCAGATCACTATTTGTAGTCTGCACAAGTTGAGAATCATCTTGTAAATCAATAAACCCGTCCAATTGCAAGCGGTGGGTTACAGTGAGTCCATGATCATTTCTAACCCTTAATCGACTACCGCTCATCATTTCAAGCCCTAACAAGGTTACATCTTCATTTACAAGATTTACGTTGTTTTCAATTCTTACAATATTCCAGTCAATTTTTACAGTTTGCCCATTGATAACACGACTATAACCTGGAAGAAACATTTCATCACCATTTTCCCATCTCCCTTCACGATCCCATCTTCCATTAGTTGCACTCACGTATGGTAGCGGAGCGGTTTGTGTTTGAATTTGAAAATTCTCAGGGCTTTTCAAACTTCCTCTATGCCCCTTACCTGAAGCATCATTTAAATGAGTTCCTATATAGGTATTCATATCAAAGTAAGCTTCTAGGTTGTCCCAGTTGATTCCTGTAAGATCATTTTTAGATACGTCTGTTGGAATTACTGCACCTTTGATCCCTGATCCATCTGGAAGCAACTCCTGATTCATAACAAATCTCAACTGATCTAAAGTCAAGGCTACAGAAAAGATGCGTACCTCATCAATCTTACCATTAAAAGTATCGCTTATTGAGTTTTTATCAATATAACGAGATCCTATTGAAAATTTATTCGTGTTGGCTGCTGGAGCCGCCATGTTCTGATTGCGATCTAAAAAGCCATCGATGTATAAACGACCTGACCCACCTGTATAAGTAAAAGCCACATAGGTCCAGACATTGTTATTTAATAACGTATTTGAAGTAATAATTTCAGATCCATTGAAACGCATACCGATGCGGTTGTCGTTTGTCATAAAAAACTGATATCCATCAGCTCCACCAGCTCTTTTAGAAACAATGGTGCGGTCTGAGTTGGTTAAATTGGGCCCTTTAGATAACACCCAGGCAGAAACAGTGAACTCGTTACCTAAATCCAACTCATCGTCCATGGCTATAAAATCATTAGCACCATCAAATTCAATGTGTCTGGAAGAAATTACCTCATGAGCAACACCAAACTTTACATATTTGACACCATCAAAGTCATATTTACATTCTTGTAAGGATCCATTACCTTTTAAGAATATAGTTTCAACATTAGTAGAGAAGTTTTCGTCATCAGCGACAATCATAACATAAGCATCATTACCAGTCAAGGCAGGAAGAGAGGTCAAGCCTGATGTTTCCACTGATACTTTAACTTCTGGAATGTCATTACCTGCTTGTGAAATTTCTTTAAACTTCCAGGTACGTTCTGATACATCAGTAAACGTGGTAATTACAGAAGCTCCTAATCCAACTTCTAAAGGTTCTGGCAGTGCTTGTAATGTAGAAGGTGTGCTTCCCCACATCAAGAAATCTCCATCTGATTCAAAACTATTCCCGTTAAGCCCGTTGGTTGCAGCAATTTCACCTAGTCCAATGGTAAGAAACGTATTAGGGTCAACACTTTTAGCCTGTTTCTGATGTAACAAGGAGCAATCATCACGGCCTATACCGGTAACATTGTAAGTATATCCTGCATCAATAGACGCATTCCACAATGCATTCCCAGCGGAGTCAAAATAAGCTCCTGGTACGTGAGGCAAGCCTATTTCTGGAACCGGAAATAATCCTAACGTAATGCCATATTTTACAGCAAGATACGACTCTATACGAGCACGGTCTAGGTCTGACTTTCTGGTAGAGAAACTCATTATTTCCATGATGTCCCCAGTAAAACTAGGACCGAAGAATTCTGATCTACCCAACCAATACCTGGAGTTCAATATTTCTTTAAACGTAGTTAAATTCTCCTCCTGCATTAATGCTGGATCTAGTGTTACTCCTAGATTGACACCATCCAAATATAAATTCATAGCAGAACCATCTGAATTAATACGCGCGTTAAAAATAACAGGACGGTCATAAACCAAAGTAGGATGTATTATTGCTTTCCCATAGCTTCCAGAAGCTCCTTGATTGTAAGCAGCGATATCAGGAGACGTTCCATATCTTGAGCTTGTGTCGTTAATAGAAATTCCAGTTACATCCTCTGAGCCGATATCTTCCAAATAGTAATCTCCCATAAAAACATCCTCAGTAGGTCTTTGTGAAGAAATCGTCCCTGTAGGGTTAATAACTATGTATATGTCCTGATTGTAAAAACCAGACTTACCATACATCGCTTTACTACCGTCAAAAGATACTACAGGATTAAAATTGACATTATTAGTGGCATTGTCATAGTAAATAGGTCGTTCCGCTCCTGATGAAGTGGCACTAGTCCATTCCGTACTAATATTTGATGTTGGATTCAAGGAAGATATATTTGTCCATTGATCAACAGGATCTCCATCACTCATACCAGCTAGAGTTCTTGTATTGAGCCACAATTCCAAATTTTGTCCAATTCCAAGACCACAATCTGAATAATTTTTCTCTTGAATTGGTGATCCCGTAATTACAAAATTGTCAATTGCTAAACCATCCGCATTATTATTATTGTAATTATCTGAAGCAAAGTATACCCTAAATTGAACTTGACTTTGATTATCGAACCCTTGAGAAGGAAGGTCTATAGAAGAGGTTTCCCATCCTGAAGTATCATAAGTCCAACCACCCAATTGAATGTTGTTCCCATATTCATCCACACCATCTAAGACTCCATTTGCACGTGATGGATACCAGTTTACAGCTATATCATTTTCTTTTCCTAACACATGCCAATTGACTCCATCATTGGTATATTCTATTTTAAAACCTTCATATCCATTGCCGTACATGTCTAAAAAATACTCAAAAGAAAAGTTGAGTTTGTCATAGCCAGTCAAATCGATCACTGGAGAAGTGAGATATGTGACCATATTTGGTTCATACGTACGTCCAGCCCTCGATTGTGTTATGAAAATGTAAGACCCTGTACGACCAAACGATCCATTATCGCTACCAATAGACCAGCTACCTCTATTCGTGGTGTATGTCCAATAACTATCTCCAGAGTAATCGGTAAAATCTGCATTGAAAACCGTGGTCTGTCCCATACAATAGAGACTAAATAATGACCAAAATAAAAGAAATAAATAGAAGCGTAAATTTTGTAGAGTTGATCGCATTTATACTGGTAAAGGGGTTCCTACAATTTTAACCCTACAAGATATCCTAGCCAGTAAAATCAATGATAAATAGAAACGTATGATCAGTGAATTTTTTATAACAATCTTGTTTACAGTAACTTAACAATAAAAAGAATATTATCATTATACCCCAATAGTATGTATTTCAGCCGATAAATTATCAATTGTTAATGTGCATTTAGCCGATAAATGGACATTTAATCGTGTAATTTTCCCTTAAAATTATTCCAAAACGTCATTTCGTCGGTTATTCACTATTGAATATCGACGAAATGCACGATTTTATAATTTGTGAAAATAACCGCTTTCGAGATCATTTCTTTGCATTAATCCAGTGGCTCATATATTTAAAATGAGCGTTTGCGTGGTACGTGAGCATTCTTTCATTAAAGCTCTGATTCATCCTTGCCTCTTCTTTTGTGATTTGAAGCTGTAGGAAAAACGCTTTCGCGAAAGCGGACTCCTCAAATTCATCCTGCAAAATTTTAAAGCCTTGTTCTTGATAGGAGTTCCAAGAATCCAAATCAGCGTACAATTGGTAAGCAGTTGAAGCGACCTGTTGAACCTCATCGCAAACAACTCCAGACACTAGCCTAGAACTGAACATACCTTCAGCGCCTATTGAGGTCATTACAGAGGGGATTCCATATTTCATGGCGTCGTATAGCTTTCCTTTTAAACCTGCGCCATACCTGAGTGGTGCTAATAATACGCGGTGCTTTGACAAAACTTCCTCGACCCTTTTAGCATGCCCCTTGATATGAAATCCGTTTTCAGGAGAATGTAGTTCCAGTATCTCTTTAGGTGCGTTCGATCCATAAATAAACAGTTGCGAGTCAGGAAAAGTCGAACGTATTTCAGGCCAAACATAGCGATGTAACTGGCGCACTGCATCTAGATTAGGAGCGTGTTTTAAATTACCTATGGTGCAAAAGTCTGATCGCTTTTCAAACGGCACCACATTAGATTTCAAAGATTCAATTTCCTCTTTCTTTATTAGAAAGGGTAGATAAAACAATTTTTTAGGCAGTATTTGAAATTGGTCAATCAATAGCTCCATTTCAAAAGAAGAAATGATCAAATTCATGTCAACCCGCTGTACACTGCTTATTTCTCTAACTGCAAGTTCGCTTTGAAAACCTTCCTCTAGCGATATACCATTCTCTATATGGTTCTTTCTGGCGGTTCTTAAAAAGTGTAAATCCTCGGTATCTATAATCTGGATGGCATTAGGCAGTACTTTCCTTACCCGCCAACCGAATTGCTCCTCTATCAAAAACCTATCGTATAAAACTACCTCCGGTTGCTGTTGATTTAGTAAATCATCAAACAAATCGCTGTTCAATTGTACAGGTATCATTTTCACACCTCTAGATTCCAGCGGGATTCTGGAGGTTGATTTTATCTTTGCTGCGCTACAGAAGGTAATTTGATACCCTTGATCTATAAATAAATCGATCAACTGTAGCATGCGATATCCAGCAGCAGTGCGGTTTGGTTCTGGCCAAATGTATCCTATGATCAACAAGTTATGCATGCTACAAAGTTAGGACACTATCTTGTACATAAGTGACAGATAACAATAATGAGATGTTAAGGGATTACGGATAGAAATATTTACTTTAGCATTCTTAAAATCTTAGGTATTTACATGGGTAAAATCATTGCAATTGCAAATCAAAAAGGTGGTGTTGGTAAAACGACGACAGCTGTCAACCTGGCCGCATCACTAGGAGTTCTAGAGAAAAAAGTACTATTAATTGATGCTGATCCACAGGCCAATGCCTCGTCTGGATTAGGAATCAATGTGGATGATGTAGAGATGGGCACATATCAATTGCTAGAACATACCGCAAGCGCTAAAGACCTGATAGTATCTACCTCATCGCCTAATCTAGATATCATTCCAGCACATATTGACCTAGTCGCAATTGAGATCGAATTGGTTGATATGGAGCAACGCGAGTACATGCTGCGCAAAGCTTTAGCTCCTATAAAAGAAGACTACGACTATATTATTATAGACTGTGCGCCGTCCTTAGGATTGCTTACTTTAAATGCATTATCTGCCAGTGATAGTGTGTTGATCCCTATCCAATGTGAATATTTTGCTCTGGAAGGATTAGGAAAGTTATTGAATACCATTAAAAGTGTCCAGAAAATTCACAATACACAATTAGATATCGAGGGTTTGCTACTCACCATGTACGATAGCAGATTGCGCTTATCTAACCAAGTCGTGGAAGAAGTGAACCAGCATTTTGAAGGATTGACTTTTAAAACAATCATACAGCGTAACGTGCGTTTGAGTGAAGCTCCCTCTTATGGTGAGAGCATTATAAATTATGACGCGGCAAGTAAAGGTTCTGAAAATTACTTGAGTCTAGCGAATGAACTAATTCAGAAAAACTCATAACTCATGGCAAAAGCAACTAAAAAACAGGCATTGGGCCGTGGATTATCTGCATTGCTAAAAGATCCATCCAACGACATCAATACGGCACAAGACAAAAATGCCGATAAGATCGTTGGGAACGTCATTGATCTTCCATTGGAGGATATTGAAATGAATCCCTTCCAACCACGAACGAGCTTTAATGAGGAACATTTGCGAGAGCTGGCATCCTCTATTAAGGAGCTGGGTGTGATCCAGCCCATTACGGTTCGCAAAAAAGGCTTCGGTAAGTTTGAGTTGGTTTCTGGAGAGCGTCGCTGCCGTGCGTCGAAACTACTAGGAATGAAGACCATTCCTGCCTATGTGCGCATAGCAAACGATCAGGAGTCATTAGAAATGGCCCTGGTTGAAAACATACAGCGTCAAGATTTAGACCCTATTGAAATCGCTTTGTCCTACCAGCGATTGATTGAAGAGATTGACTTGACTCAAGAACAAATGAGCGAGCGAGTAGGTAAAAGCCGCAGTGCGATTGCTAATTACTTGAGATTGCTAAAATTAGACCCGATAATTCAAACAGGAATGCGGGATAATTTTATTTCGATGGGCCACGGCCGCGCGTTGATTACCATTGAAAGTTTGGAAGAACAACTCGACATCTATCAAAAGATCTTGTCGGATAATTTATCTGTACGGGAAACTGAGGCTCTTGTCAAGGATTCTAAGGAAAGTTCGCTTTCGCGAAAGCGAACTACTAAAAAATCCCTTCCTGAATATGTAGAATCGTCTATTGAAAATCTACAGGAAACGCTGGGTACGAAAGTAACCGCAACCGCAAATTCAAAAGGAAAGGGAAAATTAAGCATCGCTTTTAATTCCAAAGAAGAGTTGGAACGTATCACTAAATTGATCAATGGCTAAGATTTTCTGTTTTATGCTTTTGCTACTTGTTGGTAGTCTTGCCCTGGCGCAGGATCCTACGGATAATATTGTGGTGGATGCTCAAACTAAGCGTTTGCTGGTAGCTCAAGACAGTATCGCTAATCTTTATGATGCTAATCGACCTTCTAAGGCCGCATTTTATAGTGCTGTGATTCCTGGGCTGGGACAAGCTTACAATGGGAAATATTGGAAAATTCCATTAGTTTATGGAGCGATAGGTGGCTCTATCTTTGCCTATATCACGAATGATAAAGAATATGATCGCCTGCGCACTGCCTTTCAAATAAGGCTATCCGGTGGGACTGACGATGAATTTTCAAACCCAGACGGCACACCTATAATTTCTAACGCAGGACTAGAGCGTGCACAACGTACCTCACAGCGCAATAAAGAATTGAGTCTTTTGATCACCGCTGCGTTTTATGCGATTCAAATTATAGATGCAAATGTGGACGGACATTTAAGTCAATTTGATGTGGATCGAGACTTGAGTTTTAAGCCCTATTTAGATTACAATCAATCGGCATCAGGAACCAGTTATGGTTTTGCCTTATCATATACTTTTTAAAATGAAAATCGGACTTCTAGGCTACGGTAAAATGGGCAAAGTCATCGAGCGAATCGCTACCGATCGTGGTCATGAAATTGTAGCTAAAATTAATCGAAATGATGACAAAAACGAGCTGTTAAAGGCAGACGTTGTCATAGAGTTCAGCGCTCCAGAGAGCGTTATAAAAAACCTAAAGTATTGCATTAACAATGAGCTTTCAACAGTTTGTGGTACAACTGGTTGGAATGACAGTATAAAGGAAATCTATAGCCTTTTAGAAGCCAAAAACGGCGCTTTAGTTCATGCGTCGAACTTCAGTTTAGGCGTGAATATTTTCTTTGAGCTCAACAAGAAACTGGCAGCAATGATGAATCAGTTTGACGAATACAATGTTCATCTTAAAGAGATTCATCATACTGAAAAAAAGGATGCTCCTAGTGGTACAGCCATCACGGTTGCTGAAGGCATTATGGAGAATACCACCTACTCCAAATGGCATTTGGGAGACTCAAATAAACAAGAATCTCTCGGCATTGAAGCATTACGAGAACATGATGTCAAGGGAACTCATATAGTTACCTACAATAGTCCAGTAGATCAAATTGAAATTACACATACAGCACACAGCCGGGATGGATTTGCTCTAGGTGCTGTGATCGCTGCAGAATGGATTGAAGGTAAGAAAGGAGTTTACGGGATGAAAGAAGTACTGGGACTGTAACAAATACAGACATAAAGTAACCAATAACCGAATTAAGAATTAGAATTTTAGCACTGTAAGGAATGAGTTGGACAGGATGGTTTTTACTATTTATCGTATTACAAATACTTCACGGAGTAGGTACTTGGAAGTTTTATAAAGCTGCTGGCTTCAAGTCTTGGCAGGCTTTTATTCCCATCTATAATGCGGTGATCTTAATGAAAATCATCAATAGACCTGTCTGGTGGACGGTTTTGTTGTTTTTACCTGTGGTAAACTTGATTATGTTTATTGTAATTTGGGTAGAATTGCTGCGATCTTTTGGATTCAATAAAGCTGTGGACACTACCCTAGCGGTGCTTACTGGTGGTTTATATCTTTACTATGTCAACTACACGCAACCACTTACTCACAAAAAAGATAGATCACTAAAACCTAGAACAGCGGTTGGTGAATGGACAAGCTCCATTTTATTTGCAATCGTGGCAGCAACTATTGTGCATACCTATGTCATGCAGCCTTTCATTATTCCAACACCTTCTCTAGAAAAGACTTTATTAACAGGTGACTTCTTGTTTGTATCAAAGTTTCATTATGGTCCTAGATTCCCAATGACACCTATTGTAGCACCTATGGTACACGATACCATTCCTGTGGTGGGAATCAAGAGTTACCTCGATCGACCACAACTTCCTTACCTACGCCTTCCTGGTTTGAGCAAAGTGAAGCGGAGTGATATTGTGGTGTTCAATTGGCCTATTGATAGCGTTAATGCCTATCCCTATAATGATGGAGAATATCATTACAAGCCTATTGATAAAAAGTCAAATTATGTGAAGCGTTGTGTGGGAGTTCCTGGAGATACGCTATCCATTATACGCGGCAGAGTACATATCAACGGGAAGCCTCTAGAACTACCTGACCGCGCTAAAATCCAACATTCCTATGTTATAGAAACGAAAGGAAGACAATATACAGAGGAGCAAATGCGCTCCTACGGCATCACAGATGGGTTCCAGCAAGGGCTATTGGTAGAAACAGATAAACCAGGACTATCCATCAAAGCAGCTACTGAAGATGCCATTGCACAGCTGGAAGCTGATGGTAATGTGGTAAGCAAGGAGCAAGTCGTATTCTCAGACGGTGGTTCGCAACGGTATTTCCCGTATGATGGAATGGTCGCTAATGATTATGACAACTTCTCCCCTTTTCTGATTCCTGCGGAAGGCATGACCACCCCTATTTCCTATAAAAACATAGATTATTACAAAAGAATCATTGAAGTCTATGAAGGTACAGAAATGGAAATTTCAAACACAGTAGAAATCAGTGGTAATAAAGTGTATTTGAATGGCAAGCCGTTAACAGAATATACGTTCTTGCAAGATTACTATTGGCTTATGGGTGATAACCGCCATAACAGTGAGGACAGCCGTATATGGGGGTATGTTCCAGAAAGCCATGTGGTAGGTAAACCTGTATTTGTTTGGATGAGTCTGGATCAAACTAAACCATTCTTCCAGATGGTACGATGGGATCGACTGTTTACAACCGTTCACGGTAGCGGGCAGCCTATCTCCTACTTCGTTTATTTTGTAGTGGTATTGATTGCTTATTTTGCCGTTCGGAAGATTTTAAAAATACGCAAAGCCAAAAAACAGTAATGACGCTCATCCTACATCCCAGTTATTTTATGGATGTAGTGACGTTAGGACGTCTTTACAAGGCTTCCACAGTCTTACTGGACACAAATGACAGTTACGTCAAACAAACCTATAGAAACCGTTGTTTGATAGCTGGGGCAAATGGAACGTTGAATTTAAACATTCCTATAGTCCATCAAGGGTCTGGGTCATCTGTGGCTTATTCTACAATTGAAATAGACCATAGTCAATCCTGGGCTAGCACGCACCTTAAAAGTATAGGAAGCGCTTATCGCAGCAGTCCTTACTTTGAATACTATGAAGATGATCTTAAAGAGCTTTTTGCACATATCCCACAGCAATTAACGGATTGGAATGTGAAAACAATGAAGTGGTTGTGCGACTTACTTCATATACCCACAGATTGGGCAAAAGCAAATAACTATACCTCAGATCCCGAGGCTACGTATTTAATTATTGCTAAAAAAGAATATCTAGAAACCCTACCTGCTTATGCTCAAGTGTTTCAAGAAAAACACGGTTTTACACCACATTTATCGGCACTGGATTTGTTATTTAACCTTGGACCAAGCTCCCGTGACTATTTAAAACATATAGAGACAAACCAGTGACCAGCCATTACGATCGATTCAAAGCTTTTTATCAAACCTCCAGTTTCTGGAGTGGAAAGCTGGCTGGAGTTCAACAATTCCCACTATCGAATTTTAATTTCGAACACTTATCAGAAGCTGAGGAGTCACTGGAACTACCTGCCATACCTGTAGATACCGTCTTAGGCAAAAGAGCAGAATACTTTTTTAAGTTTTGTGTCGAACAAAGCTCGAATTACCAGTTACTAGCAGCTAATGAGCAAATATTTAGTGGTAAGGACACCATAGGTGAGTTGGACTTTATTTTGCAGCATCGGTATAGTGGTAAAGTTATTCATGTTGAATTGGTTTATAAATTTTACATCTATGAACCTCACTCTCACAAACCCTCACGATTTTTAAGTCATAATCAAAATGAGGAATTGTCCTTCTACGTGGGGCCTAATCGTCGCGATTATTTCATAAAAAAGTTTGAACACCTTGCTGCTCGACAGCTGCAGTTACTGTATCGTCCAGAAACTCAGGAACGTTTGTCACATATAGGTATTTCCCTAGATAAAATAGAGCAACAGGTGTGTTTTTTGGCTCATGTATTCATCCCTAGAGAGGCCTGGCAACAAGACTTCCCCTATCTCAATAAAAAATGTATTGTAGGATATTATATGGATGAGTTCGCTTTCGCGAAAGCGTATACCGACAACCTTTATTTCCTGCCTGAAAAAAAAGAATGGAAGATGCAGCCGCAACGACTGGATCAATTTTACACGCATCAAAAGATCTTGGAACATTGCAGAACAAGCTTGCAAAGAGGTTTTGCCCCAATGGTGTGGATGCTTCTACAAGACGGAAGCTTTGAGAGGTTTTTTATCGTTTCCACAAGAGATTGAACGCCCTGTTTTAACAAGATGTTTTCAACCTTATCGCCTTTGATTATTATCTTTAAGAAAAAGAATGATTATGGAACGCAAGTTTGAAAGAAAAACGGAAGACCAGCCACTAGGTAAGCTGGGAGATAGATCAAAGCCGAAAGATTTTGATCTTGAAAAAGAAAGCATTAACAAGAAAAATAAAGAAAAAGAAAAATAAATGAATTACCTGAATTTTAATACTGAAAAAGCAAAGGACACCTCAAAGCAACTCAATATTTTGTTAGCTGATTATCACATGTATTATCAAAAGCTACGCAACTATCATTGGAACATAGTAGGTCATAACTTTTTTGACCTGCATGTAAAGTTTGAAGAAATGTATGATGATGCTGTTTTAAAGATTGATGAAATTGCAGAGCGTATTTTGACTTTAAGGTATCAACCAACTTCTAATTACAGTGACTATATTAAAATGTCCAGTATCAAAGAAACCAAATCTGATCTACAGGATACAGAGATGGTAGACAATCTATTATCTGATCATGGTTTGTTACTCAAACAAATGGCTCAAGTAGTAGAAACTGCCGGAGAAGCGGAAGATGAAGGTACTATAGATTTAATAGGTGCTTACATACGTGAACTGGAAACAACTAGCTGGATGCTTGATGCCTGGAGAATGAAGAAGGGCGATACTCGTACATCTGTATAAGTTCAATTCTAATAAATTTACGAAGCCATCTCCACCTAGAGATGGCTTTTTTTCATCCTATGAACAGATATCTCTTTATAACACCTTGGTTTTTGTTGCTCTTTGCCTGTCAGGACCTTGGCAACCTTCAAGCAGTTGCAGCTGTACCTAATTCGTTAGACGAAATAAGCGGTATGCAGGTGTTTACAATGCCTAGTGGCGATGTTTCTTTCTTATCCATAAATGACTCTGGGAATGGGCCTCATCTCTATTCTTATATCCAATCAGATCAAATTTATGATCAAAAGGTAAAGGGCGTCTCAAATATAGATTGGGAAGATATAGCCTTATCCCTTACTGCTGATGGAACTCCCGAGTTTGTATTTATTGCCGACACGGGCAATAATAACAACTCCAGAAAAAGCTTTCAGATCATACAGGTACATGCAAACGAGATTGGCTCCAGTAACAGTATAACATCCAAAACCTACCCCTTTATTTATGAAGATATGCAAGACAACTTGCCTAGCAGTGGAATTTACCACGACTGTGAAGCTATTGTTTATAAAGAGGGAAGGATATATTTGTTCACGAAAAATCGGAATAAGAAGTTTGACGGCTTTACTTCCATTTATAGCCTTGACATCAAGAATGAAGCTACTGTAGCTAAATTATTAAACAAGGTTTATATAGGCTCAAAACGTAGTACCTCTCGAGTAACTGCAGCTGATATCAATCCTAAAGGAGAAGTAGGGTTACTCACTCACAATAAGGTGATTTTACTTAATGATTTTGATGAAAGCTTTTCAAGTTTTGACAAGAAGATTTATGAACTGAAACACGATTCTCAAAAGGAAGCAATGGCCTTCATCAATGATTCAGTTGTTTTGATAGCAGACGAACGATCAAAAAAAGGCGGTGGGAATGTTTATAAATTTGAACTTAAGGCTTCTTTTTTAGATGTTTCAAGAAAGTGATTCCTCCCCATAATTCAACAGCTACGCCAATGATAATCATGCCCGTTGCTCCTACTATTCCGAAGTAGCTCATCGCTACCCCAGCGATTACAATCATACTACCAACTGCTATAAGGGCAATACCTGATCTGGGATTTAACATGATTTAAATGTATTTAAATGAAGGCGAGAGATGGTAACACAATGAACACTCATAACTAGTAAACTTTCAAATATATAAAACCTCTAAAGTGTTAGAAACTAAAACCAACTTGAAAACTGAACCTTAAACCATCCTCACCATTGAATAGGTTAAACGTCGCACCTATGGCATCAGCAGAATTGATCCAAAAACCACCTCCGTAATCATTGTGCCACTGTTTGCTTTCTTCACCATCCAGCCATACTCTACCTACATCGCCACCCGCAAAAATTCCAATTTGTAAAGGCAAAAATCCTGATTTGAATTCTTTAAAACTGTACCTCAAATCTGCTGTTCCTGCAAAGGAGCTTTCTCCAGAAAAACGTTGGGTACGATACCCACGCAGTCCAGTGTTTTGTCCCAATTGAGCGCTTTGATAAAATTCAAAATCATCCCCTAATATTACATGGGCTTGGGCTAAAGTTCTCAAAACCAGTTTACGGTTTTTGGTTACTGCATTGTGAAATCCTAGCTTGGGTTTCAGGTAGTAAAAAATATCTTCAAACTCTTGAAGGTTTCCAATGATACCATTGTCGAATTCAAAAATCATCCCACGAGTAGGATTGAGTGGGTTATCAAATGAGGAGTAGTTGTAAGTAGCATTGAGATCCCCATACCACTTTCTATCAAAAAACTCTGGATCAGAAAGTGTAGCGGCATAATCAGCTATGAATCGATCCTGACTATCTTCTACTTCAATACCACGTACGGTAGCTGTCAACTTTAAATTAGAGCCGTATTCCCCACGATACACCGTACCCGCTCCGACTGCATAAGTACTCAATCGTACCCGATTAAAGTCAAAATCTACTACATCGTCATTGTTTGCAGTATCATTTCCTAATCCGAAAAAATTCTCTGTAAAGGTTGGCCCAGTATATTTACCGTAAAATAGCAAATTTGCATTTCTAAATATTCCAGCAAACTCCCCTTGATACTCAATCAAATATCCCTGAGTTGCGAAATAATATCCCGCCGTAAATTTGTGTACTCTTGTATGTGGATTTCTATTAAAACCATCTACGGTATATACATTTTGAAGCCCTAAACGTATACCATCATCCGGATTAAATCCTATTGCTGGAGTCAAGACATTGTAGGCTTTTATGTTCTTTCTAGGATCGTAAAGGTTGATGCCATAAGCGTCTGTTGTTCTTTTTGTAGCATCTGCAATACTTGTAAAGGTGTTTTCCTTAGATTGATGATCAAATAATGTGATCGCCCTGCCCTCTTCTAGATCATAGATATCATTATCTTGACCACCTATCACACGCACTTTTATAGGGTTTCCAGCCTTGTCTGTAGCATGAATAATATCTTCATCGTCTAACGCATAAATCCAGATCTCTTTAGTATCAGTCTTGTCATATATTCTATCTAACACTACATCAGCTCTTTCTCCACCCTTGTTTCTATAGACTGTGACTCTTGTTTTTCCCTTTTCAATTCGTTCGATATCGATAATATCATCCTTATCTGTTCCAGTTACAATTGCTAGTCGGGAAAGTACTTTATAATACCGCTCTGCTATATCAACCAGATTGGCACGACGGTCTTTCATACTGTTTATAATATCTTGAGTAGTAGGATTTACATAAATTTCTGCAGGAAGGTTTCTAAATGCGGCTTCAATCTCTGCATCTGTCAAATTATTTTGAATAAATCTCGCTTGTTCTAGCCATACTTCTCTATCCGCTTCTTTTGCAAGGCTGCGATCTAAATAAGTGGCTGCAGTGTTGAACCACTTGACATTATCTAAATTATCATTGTAAGTAGCGAATTGTTTTGTGATTCCTATAAGCGTGCGGAGTGTGGCAAATACAGCTCCATCAAAATTAGAAAATACCTGATCTCTATCCCTAGGTATAGGCTTGAAGATGTGATTACCGTTATCCAATTCGAACTCTGACCATCGCCATTGATCCTGATGACGGTCCCAGTCGCCTAATAACATATCAAACATCCTCGCTCTAACATAGGAATCTTGATCAATTTTGTACTTCTCATCTTGAGCGAGTTTCTCAAAAACATCGGCAGTGCTATGAATATCGTCTGGTTTTCCAAAACTTTGCAGATCCTTAAAATTATCTTCAGGACGTTCCACGAGCATGTACAATTCATCCCCATAATCAAAATTGTAATTACCCAATGCTTTTTGTTTTGGTACGTAATAAATTTCTGGATTCGTATGATAAATTCCTAAAGACTCAGATAATTCAGGTACAGCAAGAGCTCCATAGGGATGAGCCGCGGTATAAAAGTCATACAATAAATCCTCAGCAGCGCTGCCTTTGAATCCTTCTTCAACGGATTGATCCTTGAAAACCGTGGTTTGTAAAAACTGCACCGCACTCTTTTTAAGTGCTCGCAAATTGTATTCCTTGCCTTTAGAATCTTGTAGTCTTAAGGATCTAGTTTGATGACCACCGCCTGCTCGCATCACTTTTAATCCTCCCTTAAGTGTATCAAGTACAGCTACTTTGGCATTGATTTCAATTCCATAGAGATCACGATATTTCTTCCCCCACAACCCTTCAAATGCGTCAGACTTGTCGGTACGGTCATCTGTATATATGTTCGCTTTCGCGAAAGCGGGAAAATCAGAAGGTAATGAGTCCACATTGTAAACTTTTGACTCTTCTATAGCTTTCTTAGTATACAGTAACTTGTGTTTCCCATCTTCAAAACCATAAAACTGTACCCAAGAACTACCGTCTTTCATAACATCCATACGAGCGAAACCGTTACCCCCATAAGAAAATAGGCCGTCATTACTGAGGGTCACGTATCCACTCTTAGAACCTGAGCCTGAAACAATCTGCCGAACGCCCTCATTGACAATGTATTGAAGTGTATGCTCGTGACCACTGGCGAATAAAATACGCTCTGCCTTAGAAGCAACGGCAAGTGTCGCCATACGGTCTGCCAATTCTTGATACCTTGAATTTTGCCTGTCTTGCGCGCTCACCCCACCACTAGTTCTAATCAAACTGGCTAAGGATGCTAATACCGGAATGGGGAAATTGCTTTGTGTAGGATATAAATGTTTGATGGCTGCATACTGTCCCCCATGAACACCATTGGTAAACAAGGGATGATGCATCACGACTATGATGGTTTTATCTTGATTTTTCTTGAATTGGCTTTCAATTTCTATAAAAAACTCTTTGCGTGTCTTAATCTGATCACAGTCTGAATTTACCGTAGGAATTTCATCCCATTTCGCTAAATACCATTGACTATCGATTATAAGTAGTTGAATGTCATCAGAGATTTCTTTGCTCTCCACTGCACAACCTACTTTAGGTTCCCAAATGTCTTTGTCTTCTAATGCATCCTCAATGTATTTTTTCTCTCGCTCTACATTTACTAAGTTCTCATTGTAGTAATCGTGATTTCCAGGAATAAAAATGGTTTTACCTTCAAATTGTTCAGCAACATCAATCTGTGCATCCAAATGATTTTCAGCAATAGGACGAAACTCTGAACCCTCAGCAGGCATTCCGGTTGGGTAAATGTTATCTCCCAAGAATACAAGGTAATCCCCTGAGGTTTCCCGAGCTGTCTTCAAATAACTTTCTAGAGAAAGTAAACCATCGCTTTTACCACCTATGGGTGAGTAACCTACGTCGCCTATGAGGTAAAAACTTTTTTCAATATCAGAATTTGGCGGGTAGGGAATATCAACTTCTTCACCTTCTTTATACTGAGCATTGTAGCTTGCACATCCAGAAAGGATTACGAAGCCTATTAATAAAAGAATGTTATTTTTATTCATTTATGAGTTATTCATGGTAATTTTAAATCTTAAACTCTCTTATGACTGAACTGCTGAAAACAACTGACGACTATGTGTTGCACTTGTTTAAAGAAAAGCTTGATGAATCCTATGTTTACCACAACTACACTCATACAAAAAGAGTAGTTAAAAGTACTCAGGAAATCATCGACAACTCTGAAATAGATGTTAAAGAGGAAAAGGCTTTATTACTAGCCGCCTATCTACACGACACAGGATACATTTATGGTGCTGAAGGCCACGAAGAAGCTAGCGCTAAAATTGCCGAAGAATTTCTTAAAGATCAAGGTGAGGATGAAGAGTCAATTGAATTAGTCAAACGACTTATACGTGCCACTAAATTCAATGATCAGCCAGAGGGAAAGTTGCAAGAAATCTTAAGAGATGCTGATTCTTCACATTTTGCAAAGGATTATTATTTTGAGACGAGCGAACTACTCAAGAAGGAATTACAAATGCGCGGTAAAGAATTCACCGCTAAGGAATGGCGCAAGGAAAATATCGCTGTTTTCACTGAAAAGCACCGCTATTACAGTGACTATGCTGTAAAAAATTGGAATACTTCTAAGAATGAAAATTTGATGAAGTTGTTCAAGAAGAAGAAAAAAACCAAAGCAAAGTACAATAAAGAAAAGATCAAAGTAGATCTAAAAAATCAAAGTCCAGAAAGAGCTATTCAAACGCTCTTCCGCACCACTTTGAGAAATCACATCAAATTGAGCGATATAGCGGACACTAAAGCTAACATTTTGCTATCCGTTAATGCAATTATTATATCACTTGCATTGGCTAATATCATTCCAAAATTGGATCAAGTAAGTAATAGACACTTGCTCTACCCTACTTTAGTACTTATACTTTTTTCTGTAGCCAGTATTATTTTATCCATTGCTTCCACAAGACCAAATGTTACTAGTGGCGAGTTTACTGATGAGCAAGTCGAAAAGCGTGAAGTGAATCTTTTATTCTTTGGTAACTTTCATAAGGTTCCCTTTGAACGTTATGAAAAAGCCTTGATGAGCTTACTCAATGATAAGGAGGAAGTTTATCAAAGCCTACTAAAAGATTTATGGCTGCTTGGGGTGGTTCTAAACAGGAAATATAGCTTGCTGCGGTGGACTTACACGATTTTCATGATCGGGATCATATCTTCAGTTATTGCATTTATCATCGCATTTACTACTTATGATTATGAGGTTGTTGCAAATGTAATTCCTTAATCAAGTCATCATATGTCATTCTGTTTTCAGATGCCTTAAAGCCATAGAGGATGTTTACCCTTATGGCTTTTAAGCCTATGACTCCTTGAACATCTTCAAGCTCTAGATGCTCTACTTCCTCACCTAAGTATTTTTTGAATTGTAGGTAGTTGACGTAGCGCATATATTCCCGCTCATTTTCTTTATTTGTATAGATAATGGATATGGTCCCTTTTTGGGTAACACGTTCTTCAGTACCCTTTATACACGCTTTATCTATGCGCTTTTTGATCACTTCGTATCTAGCGTTATAGGTCCCATCTACATCAAATCGTTTTTCATCAATTCTATAGCGGATGCTTAAGGTGCTATCAAAAACTAAAATCATGGATGCCGCATCTAGTTGAGATGGCAAGTTTTTTTGAATGGAGTAAAACTTATCCTCCATCTCAATCATAGTCTGTAATTGCCACAGCCTTAAGTTGTAAAGGTATACTACATTAAAATCTAAGTCTTCTCTTATACTCTTACCTACATAGATGTTGTGCTCAACTCCATCGGTTTTAAAACGTTCAAAAAAATGAGTGTAAATTTCTTGTGCTTCTTTTTGTTTGTTATCAATATATCGTGATAATGCGTGATTTATAGTCTGCACTGCATTGTCATAGTTATTTCGCTTTTTATAAATAACCCCATTAACAGGATCCAACTGTTCTTGATAAGCTACAGTACGTTTTTTTAGATCCTCAGACAAGGTTTTAATATGATCCATGACTGGATTGATCTCTTCGGTTAGTAATTTGATAATTCCTCTTTCAGCATTTGCATCAATAGGCCCATCTTCTAATTTACTGTTGTATTCTTTGACACGAAATGCAATCTGGTCGTAGATAGGAAGTGGTTCAAACTCTTTCGCGGAAGCGATAATGGAACAAACATTATCTAATTGACCACACAAATCTTCTTTAATAGCAGTGTTTCTAGCATCACTACTTCCTACTACATCAATTTGACCGTATAATGGATAAACATCTTCAAACCCAAGATCCTTAAAGGTTTCTTCCCTATCATTCATGCGGGCTTTGAGAATGCGTCGCGCTTCTCTCTCAAATTTCCATTGCACGCTGGGATGAATTGAGGTACACTCCGTTTGAATGATGGCCTTAATTCTATTTTCATCCTCTTCCGCACCTCGTATGATTGCTGATTTTATGTATTCAATGATATTTTCAATTTTGGAAGCATTAAAGCTGTTTAGGGCATAAGGTATTTCGCTACCCAACTCTAGTACGCCTAGCAGCCGCTTTTTCTTAGTCACTGGATACAGTATGGCACTCTTGAAGCCAGCCTCTCTCAAGTTTTCAGACATGAACTTATTTCCCTGTCTTGTGTTGAAATCGTCGAGATCTGGAATAATAAGTGGCTTTTTAAGGTCTATGAGCTGTTTATATGCCTCGCTGCACAACGCATTTTCACAATGTTTACTGTGACTTGACCCTAATAAATAACTGTTAGAGTCGGTAAAACTCATCTGCTCAAAGGTTCTATCGTAAGAATCGAATGAGGTAAAACCAGCATAGATTTTATCCATATTAAACATCTTTTTAAAAATGTCTTCTATGTTTTCTTGTTGTGCCAGCTTAGATCCAGGATTGTTGAGTAAAACCGTTTTTAAATCAGATATCGCAGCGTCAACTGTAATGTCTGTAAAGGATATGATTCCAAAACCTTCAAATCTGTAAGACCCTAAAGGAAAACTGTCTTTCCATAGCTTTTCGTTTTCTGGATACCTGAGTAATTCATTGATTTCTTCCTCTGTTAACTCATGAGTATCTTTATGTGTAAATACATCTATGAAGTCTGCATTATAGGTAATGCGATAGGTCCTTATATTTCCATTACTATCAGGAATTTCAGCGTGCATGACTGAACTCATATCGAGTTTTCTATCGTAACATTTATTGAGGATTAAACCGCAAGCCATAAGAAATCGATCAAATTTTGAATTCTCTAGAAAATCAAATTCAAAATCATCGCCTGCCTGCTTGAGAATATTCTGTAATCGCTTAGTGCAATTAAATAGTTTAGTAGAAAAGGGGATGGTGGCTGCCTTAATCTCGTTATGTGTAAGGGACTCTGGAAATAATTCAGCTAATACTAGATTGATCTGCTCTGAATATTTTTTTACATTTTCATCATTTATCTCAGCGCTAGGAAAGCCGCCCTTTGCTAAAGCCTGCAACAATGCGGAGTAATAGAGCTTTTTAAAACTGTTGTCTTCGTTCTCTATGCGTTCTTTGTAAACATTGATGATTTTATCAAAGCGTAGCACTACTTCAACGCCTAAATCAGTTCCTTTTTTCCCTTTCTTTGCCATAATTTAAATATACCAATTCTACTGTTGATAGGAGGAAGCAGAGTTTGTTTTTAATTTATTTAATCGGTTAATCTGCTATTTTTGTTGCAAATTTTAATTTATGAGAAGTTCTTTAAGTCCCATTTATATCCTATTCATTTATATTTTAGTAAGTTCCTGTATTTCTAAAGAGGAGTCTGTGCCATCTATCGCAGGTGAAACAGTCGGTATGTATAATGGCATGAGAGTTTACCTAAAAGAAGGAACGGCTGACGGTTCTCAGGTGTATATAGATACTGCTATTATAATCGACAACAAGTTCGATTTTGGGCTTTTAGACAAACGGGAAACAAGTGCTCCCCTATTCTTAGAAATGGACACTGCTCCAGGAATGTTAAGCTTCGCCTCAGAAAATCAAGGCATTTATATTAAAACTTTGAAGGATAGTTTGATGTACAGTACTATTGACGGTGGTATTGAGAATCAAGTCTTCTCCCGGTACAGAAACATGAGAATAGAACATGGGAATAAGGTAAGAGAGTATCAACAAGAACGAAACACTGCTTTTGAGAAAGGTGAAACGAAACGAGTTGAAGCCATAAATGAAGACTGGAAAGAAAAGGAAGAAGAATTTAGAAATGAATTGAAAGAATTGATGCTTGAAAACCCAAATAGGCTAGTTGCACCTACTATTTTGGACTTTCTATTAACTCGTAATTACGTAAGCAGTGAACAAGCCAGAGTGCTCTACAATAAATTAGGTGACCAAATCAAGCAAACCGACCTAAGCGCAATCATAGACAAGCGTTTGAAAAAGTTTGAGGTAACGGCCATAGGCAGTAAAGCTCCTTATTTTGAAGGCAAGAGTCCAGATGGAAGTATTATCAAATTACCAGAGGTATTAGGTGAAGTAACCTTGATTGATTTTTGGGCTTCCTGGTGCGGGCCATGTCGTGTGGAAAATCCGAATATTGTTGAAGCATACAACAAGTATCATTACAAAGGATTCAATATCATTAGCGTATCTCTAGATCAACCCGATGCAAAAGAAGCCTGGGTCGCTGCTATAGAAAAAGATCAAATGAATTGGAATCATATTTCTAGGCTAGCCTACTGGAGCGATCCCATAGCGGCTCAATATAATGTCACTGCCATTCCAGCGAGTTTCTTGCTTGATAAAAATGGAGTAATTATCGCCAAAGACCTAAGAGGTAACCAACTTTCTGAAAAGTTGAAATCCCTATTAAATTAGATTTTACCTAGTTTCATTAACACAAATAAAATAATAATAGGAATCAGAAGAGCGACCACTATAAGCGTCTGTTCAAAAATCAGATTGAAATCATAGATGAGCGTGACAAGGTATCCCGCCATGGCCCCACCAAAATGAGCGTCGTGGCCTATATTTCCTACCTTATTTTTAATTCCATAAATGGAGTAAATTAAATAACCGATACCAAAAATATATCCCGGAATGATTCCATAAATCATCATTTCTGGCAAAAGCAATATCCCACTATAAATGATTCCCGCAACAGCACCACTAGCTCCTATGGCGCTATAATGGTATTCCTCCTTATGAAACATATAACTTAAGAAATTGCCCCCCAGAAGACTCACGATGTAAATCACGAGAAATGAAATCGTTCCTAAAAAACTCACCACGATACCCGCAAAAAAATACAAGGTTAGCATGTTAAATAGAAGGTGTTGGATATCTAGATGCAGAAAACCGCTCGTTATAAAACGATAGCTTTCTCCTCGTTGAATACCCATTATATTGAACTTATATTGATCAAAAAAATCGTAATCTTTAAAGCCTCTAAAGCTTATAAGACAGGTGATTGCAATAATTACAATGGTCACTATATCTATGTCGTAGAACATATAAAAAATCTTAAGAGCCAAGATAGTATATTTGTGAAAATTCAAACGATGCAAGCCGTCGCATTTTACCTCGCTTATCCCATTATTTGGTTAATTGCGAGACTTCCCTTTCCTGCTATCTATTTTATCAGTGACGGTGTTTATATACTGGTTTATCATGTGCTGCGGTATCGCCGGGAGGTCATTTTTAAAAATATAAAGACGGCATTTCCAGAACTCTCTGAAAAAGAAGTGATTCAACTTTCTAAACAAAGCACACGACACTTCTGCGATATATTTGTGGAGATGGTCAAGTCCACAGGAATCTCTTCTCAGGAACTACATGATCGGTTTGTTTGTGACAATTTAGAGGAGATCAACGCTTTCGCGAAAGCGGAACAACCTATAGTTATTTTAATAGGCCACCAGGCAAGTTACGAGTGGACCATGTCATTGGACGATTTTATAGGTTTTACCACCTACGCAGTGTATAAGCCTATCAAAAATGCCTATTTCGATAACTATATACGTAAAGTTCGTTCAAAATTTGGTTCTATTTTGATCCCCATGAAAAAGGCGTATCACATCATGCAAGAGCGACAAAAGTCAAAATCTGACGTAGGGTTATATGCCCTTGTAGCAGATCAGTCTCCTAAGGCAGCTTCTGCCCAATTTTTCACCACCTTCTTTGACCAAATCACACCTGTTTTTATGGGCGGCGAACGCATTTCTAAAGAATATGGTATGCCTGTCTTTTTTCTACAAGTAGAAAAGGTCAAACGTGGTTATTACAAAGCGCATTTTGAAAAGGTAACAGATGACGCCAGTCAGGAACCTAAATGGATGGTAACCGACACCTTTTTTCAACTGCTAGAAAAGCAAATACGCAAACAACCTCAATATTACTTGTGGACGCACAAACGCTGGAAAGTCAAGCCAGAAGATGCTAGGCGTGCTGTTGAGCTATCGCCTCGAGTTCCCCAATAAATCGATCTGCTAATCGATCTGCAGATTCTTGACTACCGGATTCAGTATAAATACGTATGATAGGTTCTGTATTTGATTTACGCAGGTGTACCCATTCATTTTCAAAGTCTATTTTAACGCCATCTATTGTGGTTAAATCTTCTGAAGCGTACTTCTCTTCTACATCCTTCAATATCGCATCCACTGGCATCCCTGGAGTTAATTGTACTTTTTTCTTGCCCATAAAATAGGTGGGGTAGCTATCACGCAAGTCACTTACTTTCATCTGTTTCTCAGTAAGCAATGACAAGAACAGCGCAACGCCCACAAGTGCATCTCTACCATAATGGCTATCAGGATAAATGATACCGCCATTTCCCTCACCACCTATCACTGCGTTTACCTCTTTCATTTTTGTAACTACATTCACCTCACCTACTGCAGCTGCATGATAAGTTCCTCCATGTTTCAAAGTCACATCACGCAAAGCTCTGGAAGATGACAAATTGCTCACCGTATCTCCTTTGTTTTTGCTTAGCACGTAATCTGCACAAGCTACTAATGTGTACTCTTCTCCGAACATTTCACCCTTATCTGTAATAAAAGCTAGCCTATCAACATCTGGATCTACTGTGATTCCAAAATCTGCGTTATGTTCCACCACTGCGGCACATAAATCCCCTAAATGTTCTTTTAAAGGTTCTGGGTTGTGAGGAAAATGTCCCGTCGGGTCGCAATACAATTCAATAACCTCAACTCCCAGCGCTGCACACAAGGCTGGAATTGCTATACCACCTGTAGAATTCACTCCATCTACTACTACCTTAAAGTTCCCTGCTTTTATGGCATCTACTTGAACAAGTGGTAGATGAAGCACCTCAACAATATGACGATCGATATAATCGGTCATCGCACTTACTTGACCTAGATCATCAACTTCCGCGTAAGCGAAATCCTCTGCCGCTGCTGTATCTAGAATTTTTTGACCTTCTACTCCATCAAGAAATTCTCCTTTATTGTTTAACAACTTTAATGCATTCCATTCTTTAGGGTTATGACTTGCAGTCAAGATAATACCACCGTCTGCTTTCTCTAGTGGCACAGCAATCTCCACTGTAGGCGTAGTGCTAAGCCCTAAATCAATAATATCACATCCAACTCCTACTAGCGTATTTTGAACTAAAGACTGAATCATAGAGCCACTGATACGGGCATCACGACCTATAACTACTAGCGGTCGCTCCTTGCCGGAAGCCACTTTGATCCATTTACCATACGCGCTTGCAAATTTTACGGCATCTAGAGGTGTCAAATTATCACCCGGCTGCCCTCCTATGGTCCCGCGTATTCCTGAAATAGATTTTATAAGTGTCATGAGTGTTAAGCATTATATTTACAACAAATGTAGTTTTCTAAGAGATCAACCGCAAAACCAATCCATGAATTATCTCGCTCACTTATTGCTCTCGGGCAACGATACTGAATTACGCATTGGTAATTTTATTGCCGACTCTGTACGCGGGAAAAATTTGAAGCGGTTTCCTGAGCGTGTCGCTCAAGGCATCATGGTACATAGAATGATAGATACATTTACAGACACCCATTCTATTGTAAGGGAAAGCAAAGACCTCATACGTACTAATTACGGCTTGTGGAGCAGTGTTATTGTAGATTTATACTACGACCATTTCCTAGCCGCCAACTGGTCTAATTATCACGATACAGAGTTGGAAGAATACACCCTAGATTTTTATGCCGATTTAAAAGAGTACTGGGAGATCCTGCCTCCTAGAATTCAACGCTTCTATCCTATTATGGTAGAGCACAACTGGATCTACAGCTACCGCACTGTGCAAGGAATGAAACACATCCTTTATCAAATGAACCAAAGAACTAAAGGAAAGAGCAATATGCAACTGGCTGGAGTAGAACTCATTGAAAATTACGATGCCCTTCAAAAGCAATTCACGGCCTTCTTTGAAGAGCTGCAAACGTATTCTAAAAACATCATCCATCAATTAGATCTGGATTGATTGTCTTTCATTGAAATAATAAAATTTAACTCAACAAAAAACCTCGCGATTGCGAGGTTTTAATATGTATAATGGAAATTCTCATTTGTTAGGAATGATCAAATTTTGTCCCGGATGAATTATATCTGGATTTTTAAGTTTATCAGTGTTTGCCTCAAAAATCTTTTTGTACTTCATCGGGTCGCCATAATATTTCTTGGCAATCAAGCTTAACGATTCTCCTTTTTGAACTTCATGATGCGTATAAATACTGGTATCAGCCACCTTAATATCGGCCATGATATCTGATGGATTTTCTCCACCTACTTTTTTGATTTCATCCCACAGTTGGTCTTTATAATATTGATTATCTGCCGTGCCGTAAATCTCTAATTTACCGTTGTTGACTTTGACATCTCCACCTTTAATGTTTAGTTTTTCACCTAAGTCTAATACACTTTGATATTTTTCTTTTACCATAATAATAGTTGTTGTAGTTAAGTCTTAAAGGTATTAGATACGAGCAGTTAAACTGGTAACTTCATGCTAAATTCTAATCGTCAGCATCCTTAATTGTGGTGTAAACGTTGTTCACATCCTCATCCTCTTCCAACTTCTCAAGAAGTTTGTCCACGTCTTCTTGTTGCTCTGGAGTTAGTTCTTTCTGAACTGTAGGAATGTATTCAAAACCTGAGCTTAATATTTCTAGACCTAATTCCTCCAATCCATTTTGCATGGCTCCATAATTTTGGAACTCTGCATAGATCATGATTCCATCGACGCTATTGTCATCATCTTCATCTTTCTCGTCAAGGAACAATTCTTCAGCACCGTAATCGATAAGTTCCAATTCTAATTCTTCTAGGTCCTTTCCTTCGGCAGGAATGCGGAAATGGCATTTATGTTCAAACATAAATTCTACGGATCCACTGGTACCTAAACTACCGTCATATTTAGTGAAGTAACTGCGCACGTTTGCTACAGTACGGTTATTATTATCAGTAGATGTTTCTACAAGTACAGCAATACCGTGTGGTGCATAACCTTCAAATAAAACAGTTTCATAATTTTTAGTGTCTTTATCACTGGCTTTCTTAATTGCACGCTCCACATTTGCTTTAGGCATATTCACCGCCTTAGCATTCTGTATCACCGCTCTAAGTTTAGAATTAGAATCAGGGTCAGGTCCACCTTCTTTAACTGCAATGACAATATCTTTACCTATGCGTGTAAAGGCTTTAGACATGGCACTCCATCGTTTCATTTTACGCGCCTTGCGGAATTCAAATGCTCTTCCCATTTCTACTGTTTGATTTAAATGTGGCGTAAAATTAAGGTTCTGAATGATCTCTTGCAACCATAAAAAAACCGCCAATTGGCGGTTAACTTTTTACTCGACTATCACAACCAGCGGCTGTAAGTCCCCTCGTATGCGTTTATATAAATTCAACTGTTCTCTTGCTAGAATATCAGCCATCTCGTTGCCTTGTTCTACATATATAGATTCGAGGAATTCGTTTTTTTCAACTATAGTTAACCCTTGATCACCAACTATAATATCACGCCTTGCTATAAATTCACCATTCAATTTCTCGATTTGTAGTATTTGTTTTTCAGTCAAGGACAGTTCATCGTTCAATACTTGAGTGAGCATTTTAGCTTCCTCCATTTGACGGTCGTTAGGCTCAGGGGCAATATAGTCTTGAGCACTTAAAGCGCTGCTGGTCATTATTGTTAGTAGTAAAAGGATACGTTTCATGGGGTTTTATTTTGAAGATACACTATATGTAGGATATTACTTCTTAAGTTCTTTTTAAAATTTGAGATGAGTGAATAAAAAATCCCTTGTGTTGCCACAAGGGATTCTATTTAATTATATACAGTTACTCATCGCCAACTATGTGCTCGATAGCAGCGGCTAGTTTAAAATCCTTCTCCGTTAAACCTCCAACGTCATGCGTATTCAGGGTAATTTCTAAGGTATTGTAAACATTATGCCAGTCTGGATGATGTTCCATTTTTTCAGCCTCCATGGCAATCCTTGTCATTACTGAAAAGGCATCCATAAAGTTATCAAATTCAAATGTAGTGTGGATCGCATCATCATAATAATCCCATCCTTCTACTTTTTCCAAATGTTTTTCAATTTGGGCTTCGGTTAGTTTTTCCATTGTTACTTTTTATCGTCGCCGTCAAGCGCGTTCTTTACATTGCGTTTTGCCTCACCGTAAGCTTCCTTAGCTTTACCTTTAGCTTGATCTGCTTTTCCTTCTGCTTCTGTGGATTTATCGTCGGTCAGTTTTCCAAAACCTTCTTTCACTTTTCCTTTAGCTTGATCCATTTTTCCTTCTAGCTCTTTGTCGCTCATGATAGTTGTTTTTTAAGTTATGATTTAAAGTTAATACGCTTTCGCGAAAGCGATCAAAACAAAATCATAATCTTAATTAAAGGTTTGCCAACTCATCTTCTATATTTGTTACATGAGAAAGTTGCTCCTATTCATAATCCTGCCAGGCATTACCATCGCACAAACTACAGAAACTGATCTGACCCTTCATCTAAGGGAAATTCCTAGACAAAATCTTGCGATCGATTTAGGAATTGCGGAACCGATTGGTGATTATGGCAAAATTGCACGTTCAGGGTTATCGGTTGGGATTGCTTATGATTACTATTTCAGCAAAAATATAGGATTATCATTTTCAGGAAGGCATACTTATAATGAGACAGGGTTTACCATGCAACCCAATGGACCATCACCACAGAATGAATCTTCCACACAAATCACTGCTGGTTTTCTAGCAAGCAAAACTTTTAATAGATTCCAGATCGATGCGTTTGCACGAGCTGGAGTATCATTTCTTGATGTAAATGACAATGGATTTGCTAGTGACAATGATGATCGATTCCACTTAATTAATGAAGACACTAAAGATTCCAGTGCCACTCTTGATTTAGGACTTCGATTTAATTATTATTTCCGTCGCAGTGTGCAGTTGTATTTCTCACCGCAATTACAGACAACCATTGGAAAACCTTTAGTTTACGATACATCGTCAGAATTACTAAGTTCAAATCCTGGAGATCTCGTACTTACAAGAAGAGAATCAAACTTGAGCAATTTGTTGTTTACGGTTGGGGTCAAATTTGCTATAGGTCGTGAATACACGAACGGTGAACTGAGAGACGATAGCGAGCTCGACAATTAACAAAGGATTGGTATGCTGTTTTTTGTTTAGAGATTATCTTTAAACCTTAAACGGATTTAGATTGAAACTATACCAAATACACACACGTCAAGAATTGCCTATAAGCATTGATAAGGCTTGGGAATTTCTTACCAACCCCAATAACCTAAAGCTGTTGACTCCGCCAGAGATGGAGATGACTGTGCTCTATGGAACTGAGCGAGGGGTGTATCCAGGCCAGCTGATAGAATATAGTGTGAAGCCGCTACCCTTCTTGAAAACCAATTGGGTGACGCACATCACTCAAGTCGAGGATAAAAAATATTTTGTCGACGAGCAGATGTATGGGCCATATGCTACCTGGCATCACAAACACTTCATCAGCGAGATTTCAGGTGGGACATTGATGGAAGACATTGTGCACTATAGATTACCCTTAGGTCTTCTAGGAAAAATGGTTCAACCCTTTTTAGTGAAGCCTAAGCTGGAGGAGATATTCCGCTTTCGCGAAAGCGCACTTATCAAAAAATTTGGTATGTATACCGCGCCATCAAATCAAACCACATTAAAACAAGATATACTCAATTAACATGTCAAGAAATATACTACTCATAGGCGGAAGCCACGGAATCGGAAATGCAATCGTTCAACACCTGCATGAGGGAAATAATGTCTATGTTGCCTCAAGAGAGAATGAAAATTTACCAGATGGCGTAACTCACATCACTTTTGATGCGAGTACAGATTCAATAGACTTAGATCAATTGCCAGAGGCACTAGATGGTTTTGTGTATTGTCCAGGAAGCATCAATCTGAAGCCCTTCAAAATGTTGAAGCAAGAACAATTTGAGGAAGACATGAATATCAATTTTTTCTCATTAATTAAGGTAACACGTGATGTATTGCCATTATTAACTAAGAAAGAAAATAGCAGTATCGTTTTCTTTTCCACGGTTGCTGTGCAAACGGGAATGCCATTCCATACCAGCGTGGCAGCGGCTAAAGGCGCTATTGAAGGTTTTGCAAAAGCGTTAGCTGCAGAGTACGCCCCAACAGTTAGAGTAAATGTAATCGCTCCTTCCTTAGTAGATACACCTCTAGCTGGAAGATTGTTAAATAACGATGCCAAAAAAGAAAAGATGGGAGATCTTCACCCCTTAAAACGAGTTGGAACTGCTGATGATATTGCTGGTCTAGCCGTATATTTATTAGAGCAAAATGCGGGCTGGATGACTGGTCAAGTGTTGGGATTAGATGGTGGTAAATCTACTTTAGACTTAGGATAGTATGGCAGATCAGGTAAATGTATTTTGGTTCAGAAGGGATTTGCGATTGGATGACAATGTAGGCTTTTATGAAGCCTTATCGGGAGAGTTGCCTGTTTTACCTCTATTCATTTTTGATAAGGAGATTTTAGATAAATTACCCGAGGATGATGCCAGGGTAACTTTCATTTATGAAGAGTTGCAGCGCATGCGCAAAAAGCTTCAAGACGAGGTTGGCAGTTCTATCGCCATGTATTATGGTAAACCAGAAGACGTATGGAAACAAGTACTAAATGACCACGATGTAAATGCAGTTTTTACTAATAGGGATTATGAACCCTATGCGAAAGATCGAGATGACTCCATAGAAAAGCTCATAGGGGAGCATGACATAAAACTCCACACCTTTAAAGATCAAGTCATTTTTGAAAAAAGCGAAGTAGTCAAAAATGATGGTGATCCCTATGTGGTTTATACACCTTATAAAAATAAATGGCTGGAGCGATTCCAGGAAGAACATAAAGATGCAGACGGCCTGCGCATTTACTATACAAGTTCCATTTTAGAGAATTGCATTCAAAATTCCCGCCTGCCAAATCTTACCTTAAGTGATATGGGTTTCCAAAAATCCAGTATTGAGGTTCCCGAATATGATGTTACTCCTACCACTATTGAAGAATACGAGAACACCAGAAATTTTCCTGCAAAAGAAGGAACTACTCGTTTAGGGGCTTACTTAAGATTTGGGGTTGTCAGCCCTCGTAAAATGGTAAAAAAAGGATTGCAGTCTAAAAACCAGGTGTTTTTGTCTGAATTGATTTGGCGTGAATTTTTTATGCAAATCCTATTTCATTTTCCCGAAACCAAAGACAATGCTTTTAGATCAAAATATGATCGTATCGAATGGCGTAATAATGAGGATGAATTTGAAAAGTGGAAAACGGGAACAACTGGGTATAAGCTAGTAGATGCTGGAATGCGTGAGTTGAACACCACTGGTTATATGCACAATAGAGTACGCATGCTGGTTGCGAGCTTCTTGTGTAAACACTTACTTATTGACTGGCGATGGGGTGAAACCTATTTTGCAGAGAAACTATTGGATTATGAAATGTCCAGTAATGTAGGGAATTGGCAATGGGCTGCTGGAAGCGGTGTAGATGCAGCTCCTTATTTTAGAATCTTTAATCCTATTACTCAAAAAGATAAATTTGATAAAGATCGAACTTATATCAATGAGTACGTTCCTGAGCACGATTCTAAAGATTATCCAGATATGATGGTCAATCATAAAGAAGCTCGAGAGCGCTGTTTGAAAACCTATAAAGCTGCTGTATCTTAGCAGCTAAACTACAGTTTGATGAAATTTTCCGTTGCTTTATTAGCACTATTTGCTCTCAGCATTAGTTGTAAACAGAAATCTAAAATAATTGATCCTAAGGAGGTTACTACTAACTTTGAGAACAACCTCAATCCAATAGACTCTAATCAAACCGACTCACTGTCTGGAAATCTAGCAACAAATCAAAATCTAGAAAAAAGTTTGGAAGACGATGTGGTAGAGGACGAATTTATCTACTTACCCTTCAGTCCATCTAAGGTTATGAAGCGATTAGGGCTTTCAAAAGTTAATGAGGATCGCAGCGTGCAAACACTTTTAGCTTCGCCTCTGCGAGAATCAGATGCTTTAAGACCACATATAATAGAAACTGGTGATGGAACATTTGATACTTATATGTTATCAATTGATGGTTATGATTCCGTGGTTTTCTATTATGAAAGTGATGTCATCACGACTATTGAAGTGATAAGTTCCATCGGCGCACCTGCAGATATGATTGGTCCAGGTCTAGCTTATGAGAATATTAAAAGTACCTATGAAAACCCGATTGCTTACGGCAGCGAAATTGAGGCGCGTGTATATGTTCATTTAGACAGTTTAAGCATTAGATTAGCCACTAGTTATGGTATCCCAGAGCCTATAGAGATCGAGGATGATACTGAGATTTTATACATTGGTTTTTAAGAGTCTAAAGGTTTTAAACTAGCTTATTTTCAATAGTAGCGAAAACGTTATAGTTCTCAATTATAAAATTATAGTGTTGATAAATATTTATAACATATTGATATTCAGTTTTTTAAAAATAATTTATCTGGGTGAGTTTTTAGCCAAATAATCCCATTTATCATTTTGGCACGCTGGTTGATTCCTTAATAGTAAGCAAACAATGATGTTTGCAATTAACACCCTACTATTATGAAAAAGCTTTCTACCCTATTGGCAGTTTTGTTTCTTGGATTCGGGATTGCTCATGCAGAAAAAGTTGAGAGTGACGACCGCTACCGCGGTTATACAGATAACTTTATTTTTGTAGAAGATGGGATCGAATTTGCAGTCTTCCCTGACGGTCAATTTGATTTTAATTACCTGAACAATGGCCCTCAATTAAATGGCTATGTCGACTTAGGAAATGTCAACATCTCCTTCAACACAGGATTTGATTATGACCCATACGTACAATACGACCAGTATGGTGCCGTCATTCAGATTGAGAATACTCCTATTTATTACGACTCGTACGGTCGTGTGATCCAGGCAGGTGATGTATTTATCAATTACCGCAATGGTTATGTGAATCGCATCGGTAATTTATATGTACGGTACAGCCGTCCTGGAATCATATTAAACTATACCGGTTACATCAATGTTTTCAATAGACATTATGTGTATCAGCCTTGGCATAGATATTATGCAGCACCTTTTGTTGATCGTGTTGTAGTATATTCTACTCCTTACCGTGCCTATTATAACCCTATACGATTCTCTTATAATTATCATAGAACTTATTGGAATACACCTACATATTATAACGGGTGTTTTGCAAGTAACAGGGCAAGAAGATCCTTCTATAGACCTTATGACCATGTAGTTTATAACGATTATGAAAGAGGACGTAGAAATTCACGCGGTCGTGTAGAATCTATAGGTCGTAGAACGGAAAATTATAGAAAAGAGATTGCCACTGGTAGAAACTCTATCTCTAGAAGTAACAACAATCGATCTAATGGTCGCTTAGTATCTAACACGAGAAGTAGTGAGTCCAGAGGATATTCTAACAATAAGAATAATGCTTCAGGAATTGCTGGAAGATCTACAGATATGCGTAACAGCCGTCAAAACGATTCTCGAAGCAATGGTAGGTCAGATTCGGCTATCTCTGGAAGAAATTCGAACCAGCGTGGTATTGCTACCAATAATAGAAACTCCAGTGCGAATCAAAGATCATCCAGATCAACTGGTGGTGCAGTAGCTCAATCTAGAAAAGCGCAAACTTCTGATCGCAATGAGAATGCAAACAGATCTTATGGAAATACCCGTTCAAATAGCGGACGCAGTGTAGGTTCTCAAAGGGAAGCAACTCCTAGAAAAGAACAAAGCTCTAATAGAACAAGCCGAGCGCGAACGTCGCCGCAACGATCTCAAAGAGAACAAGCAGCGCCACAGCGCGCACAAAGTCAGCAATCAGCGCCTCAACGCTCACAGAGACAACAGTCTACTAGGCAACAACAGCGCACCAGTAGACCTGCAGCACAGAAGAGTGCTCCTAGTAGAAGATCAGAATCTTCAAGTAGATCCAGATCCTCTTCAAGTCGATCATCAGGTAGATCCAATGATCGTGGTCGCGGATAAGTAGAATTTTTGAATAAGCCAGGGAACGTCTTTCTTTTTAAGGAAGGCGTTTTCTTTTGCGTAAAAATGAATGTACAGCTTCATTAATCTCCTTAGATAATTTCAGTCGGTATACAATCAAACTAAATGCTGCTGTTATCAGAGAACTTTTTAAACCTATGTTGACCAAAACGTTCCAATGGAAATCCCAAGGATAAAATACAACCGTAAGGACTCCCATGACCAGTAAACTAATTCCTGTCTGCGAAGTCCAAGGATGGATCTTAAGTTTAAGCTGGACGTAGTACGCTTTCGCGAAAGCGTAAACCACATAAGATATACAAGTAGCCACTGCAGCACCTAACAAACCATAAGCTGGGATCAACCACATGTTCAAACCCCAAGCTACTAGTGCAAGTCCCAAGCCTAACCAAAGCGTGAATTGATAAAGATTAGTATTGTAGAGAATCGCATTATTACTACCCAACAGATTCTCTGTGAATTTAACCAAGCATATTAGAAACACCACAGGAATCGCCACCGCAAATTCCGCTGGAAGCAGCTGATAAAACTCGTTAACATTACATACGATTAGTACAAGTAAAAGTCCCGAGACGATAGTAAGATTCAGGGAGCTGCGTTTGTATAAATTTTCTACTTTATCCAGGTGACCCGCATTAAAATAACCCGCTGTTAAAGGGTGCATGATTTGAGCCATTCCTCTAGCTGGTATGGCAATAACTGTCGCGATAAATCCAGCAACCCCATAGTAGCTTATGTTTGCTATGTCCATATACTGGTTGAGCATGTTTTTATCTAAGTCAATCAGGGCGGTTCCTACACTACCCGCAACAACCATAAGTGTAGAATACCATAGCAACTCACGACCAGCTTCCAATTTATAAAAAACAAATTTAGGAGCATAAGTGCGCCATGCCAGAATGCCCATCAACAGCATGCGCAAAAAATAAATCAAAATCAGGCTTTGGATAAATTGTACCTGACTTATTATATCAAATACAACAAGTAACAATGCCACAGTTGCGGCAGCTCTATAAAATACCTCCTTTAAAAAGTTGCCTTCGATGGTTTTCAAATACACCTTTGTCCACGCATAAAATATTTCAAAATAAGCTTGAAAGACAGCAATCAAAAGAATGGGCCACAGATAGTCCCCTACCATAGGATTGGTAGTTGTAATAAGCATTTTCAAATCCTCATAAAACCAATAGACTAGACCAAAAATAGGTATCGCTCCTACTAACGGCCAAAACAGCATCTGGGTTAGAAAATTATTCCGTTGACGATCCGTTTCAAAAGTGCTGTAATATTTGACGATGGTGTTGTGAAGTCCAAATGACATTAATGGAAAAAGCAAAAACGAAGTACTTAGAATATAATTCCACAGTCCATAGTAATCATCACTCAAATACGCGGTTGCCAGTACTAAAACGTTGACCGCTCCTAGCACAAAGCCTATGCCTGTAATCACTAGATTCCAACTGCTATGCTTTATGACTATTCCCATCAGCTATTTAGAAGATCAACTAATTGTTGAGTCAATTGCTTTCTATGATACTTTGAGATATCACTAGAATTACCCTCTAACTTTTCTTTTTTATAGGATTGATAAAACTGCCTGATTTGTTGCTTTAGGTTTGCGCCATCATAGGTAAAATAATGTCCTGCATCGGTTTCTTTAAGTATTTGCTCTATGTCAGAATCTTCAGGGCCGATGCCGATAATAGGCCGACGACTCGCGAGGTATTCAAATAGTTTTCCTGGTATGATCGCCTTAGTCATCAAACTGTTTATTTCAATAAGTAATAACACCTGGCTTTCAAACATCAATTGAACTGCGTGATCATGATCCACATAACCCAGTAATTTCAAGTGCGAACCTAATCCAGCTACTTTAATAGAGGAAATAACTGTTTTACTCACGTTTCCGGCTAATTGCAATTCAAAATCTTGACTGAACTCTGGATCCTCTGTTACTAATTCGCTTAGCGTTTTCCACAACATCAATGGATCGCGATCTGCCAGCAAGGTCCCTATGTGGCTCAAGGTAAACTTGCCGTCAGGAGCCTTACTGCTATTAGTTTTCATATCATAACCATTAGTAATAACTGTAATGGACTTCTTTGTTTTATTAGAGAATTCTGCTTTAGTAGAAGGGCTTGTTACTATAATTTGATCAGCGGTTTGCAACACTTGTGTTTCTAGTTGCAAATGTTTTTTTGCAGCGGCTTTGGTCAGTTTCAAATCCTTGTGGTAACCTATAGTGGTCCATGGATCACGGAAATCTGCTAGCCATTTGATGTGGGACAAGGATGGGTGATTTTTAAGCCACAATCCAGTCAAGTGCACAGAATGTGGTGGTCCCGTAGTGATGAGGGTATCCGCTTTCGCGAAAGCGGAATCATTCTCAAGTCGTTGCATCACCTTGTCAGCCCATGCCTTACGTGCATCTGGGATAAACATATTCCCACGTATCCAAAGCAATATCTTTTCTAAAGCACCAGGAGACTTCTCTATGAAACCACGTTGCAGCTTTTTAGTTTTAGTTCCAAAAAGTTTCTTGAGCGCACGACTAGGCTCCTGGATGTGTACTTTAATCATGGTGATATCCTCTGGAATTTCTCCCATTAGAGAATCGTCAATACTGGGATAATCTGGATTCTCAGGAATCACTACATGAATGTCAAAATCATCTTTAGACAGGTACTTTACAAATTTCAACCATCGTTGTACTCCTGGCCCACCAGCGGGAGGCCAATAATAAGTGACAATAAAGATGTTTTTTTTCAATTATCGATTTTTACGATACCAAAACACAGCAGATCCTAAGATCAGCAACCCTAGTAGTATATTACTTGCCAGCATTACCGCGTTACCTGTGGCAACTACTTCAGGTTCAAAAGTAAAAACAATCTCGTGCTCTCCTGGAGACACGTTCAAACCTCTTAATGCATAGTTGACTTTAGCAATGGGAACCTCGTTACCATCAATGGTGGCTTTCCATCCATATGGATAATAAGCCTCAGAAAAAACGGTAAGCCCAGGTTGAGAACTAGTTGAGGTATATACTAGTTTCTCTGGTGAGAAACTCTCTAAAGTTATCGCGGCAGTACTGTCCTGAGCAATTTCACCTAGACCTATATAGTCTTTCTGATCTTGTTGAATGATCGCTAAATTTTTACCATCTAGCTTTTTTAATGCTAAGATTTCTTGGTCAGCGTTTGGTACTGTTTCTACCTTATTAACAAACCAAGCTGGACCTAAGTTTTCAGGATTCTCAGTGACTTGAACCTGCATCTCATCAGCCGTCAAGATATACTTCACGTTGAACATGTTAAGAATCTCGTGATTCTGCTCATTTATTCCCGGAATGAATGCGCCATTGTCCTCTCTCAGATAGAAGTCTGCGAGATCTTCAATGCGTTTAGGTTTTGCCCCATGGTACCCGCCTAATGATCTATGAAAGTAAGGACCGCGACCAGAGTTGAATGGATCTACTAGCAAATCATACACTCTATAGAAACCTTCATCCTCGCTAATAACTCGGTCAGCTGATGTAGGTAAAAAAGGCTGGTCATAATCTCTTGGGAAAACAAAATTGCTTTGCTCCAGTGGAGTATCTGAATAGGTAATAAAGTTTTGATCAAATCCGACTAGATCTACCAGTATCAATACTCCTAAAGCTACCAATATTAAATTTTCAGAGAACTTAGATTTCAAATACAGCCATAAAGCAGCGACTATCAATCCTACATAAAGCAAGGAGCGAAAAGCATCTGCTTGCATCACTTCAAATCGGTCTTGTCGCAAAGCATCTACGAATCGAGGACCCAATTGCTCACTATCCCGATAGGAATTATCATAGAGACCAGCAAAATCAAAAATTTGATTCCCAAATAGCGCTAGAATAAGTAGGACTGCGCCTAACCCAATTCCTGAAAATTTTAGTGCTTTGAATTTATCTTCCTTATCTCTAGCTCCATTGAATACCTGATACAATCCAACCATAGCCAAAATAGGTATACACAGCTCAATAATTACCTGAATAGAAGTAATCGCACGGAATTTGGAGTACAACGGCACATAGTCTACAAAGAACTGGGTAAGAAAATCAAGGTTTTTACCGTAGGATAATAAAAGCGCTACAATAGTAGCACCGACGGTCCACCATTTGAGTCTTCCTTTAATTAGAAATAGCGCCAAAACAGCTAGGAAAAATACAGTGATACCTATGTAAGCTGGTGCTTCTACAATTGGTTGAGCACCCCAATAAAGAGGAACACTTTGCTGAACAAATTCTAAGGCTTCTGATTTAGGAGCTCCATAAGTGTCCATGATGAATTGAACAGTATTGGAATCTTCATCTGGACGTGCTCCGCTCCCACCGCCAGCAAATCTTGGAATGATCAGATTCCAGCTTTCTGCAATACCATAGCTGTATTGAGTGATATAGTCGTAGTCTAATCCGTTTGTGGATTCCACGTTTCCGCCTTGAGCGTTTATAGTGAGTTCTGAAGGTCCACGTGTACTTTCCTTGCTGTATTCTTGTGTGGCTAACAAATTACCAGCATTCGTTCCTAATGCTAACAAGACAGCAGCAATCATGATTCCTACTGCTTTGAAATAGTGTGGTAAGACACCTCGTTTTACAGCGTCAATAAAGTAAGCGATCCCCATCACAACAGCTGCAATAAGCAGGTAATACGTCATTTGTGGATGATTAGCTTGAAGTTCCAGGGCCATTGCAACCGCGGTTAAGATACCTCCCCACAGGTATTTTCTTTGAAATACTAGAATAAGTCCACTTAAGACTAATGGGAAATATGCAATGGCATGCGCTTTCGCATTATGTCCCACTCCTAAAATGATCACTAAATAAGTCGAAAAACCAAACGCGAAAGCACCTAATAGAGCTATTTTCCAGTTGACACGCAACACTAGCATGAGAATGTAAAAACTGAAAAAATAAAGAAATAGGTAGTCCGCTGGTCTAGGTAGGAATCGGATGGTGCGATCCAGTTGATCTATAAAATCATATTCATAGCGTGCCCCTAATTGGTAAGTAGGCATTCCACCAAATGCTGCATCAGTCCAGTAAATTTCTTCACCGGTAGTTTCTCTATTTTCAATAAGTTGCCGGGCATTACCCTTGTACTGTACGATATCATTTTGATACAATTTTTTACCGCTAAGAACTGGGAAGAAATAGGCTAAGGAAGCAATGATGAAAATCAATAGCACCACAATATGCGGAGCAATTTTTTTAAATGAAATGCGCATTAAAAAGTCAGAATGGTTTGAAATCGAAAATTAATCAATTTCTTCATAGTCGACGTACTCGCCTACTGTTTTCTTAGGATTCTTTTGTCTAGAAGTAGACTTTGAATTAGGAGTATTTACTTGCGTTTTTCCGTTTGTAAAAGGACTGTCGCTAGACGTATTTTGTTGTTTATGGAACTGCTTTTGTACTCGTTGCATAGCCTTGCGTCCTGCCCATGATAGGATAGATTTACCATAATATTTGAGTAATAATCTAACGGCGAGATAAACACCAATAATAATAAGAATGGCCTGTAGTAATTTCAATGACTTATAATTTGCTATAAAATTAGTGTCCTACCCGTTTCATACTCTTTAATAAATCTTAAATTTGGTTTTCATTCGATCCTATGAAACTCAATAAACTAATCGTAATGCTGTGTTTTGCATTACTTGGTTCGCACCTCACGGCTTACGGACAGTATACAGAAACTATAAACACTAATAATCCAGGGCAATCACAAGGTGCCTTTTCAGTAGGTACAAATGTGATTCAGGTAGAAGGATCTGCTTTATATCGCAGTGAAGAGCACGATTTGCTGAATTACCAACGTGATATTAAAGGTCTAGCTTTTCAGATACGTTATGGTTTTTTACTAGAAGAATTAGAGCTCTCTTACTTTGGAACCTTTAATAGTGTTGATGAGACTGTGAATCAAGGTTTTGGACCTATTGAAAGTACTTTTTCAAATTTTTCTCGCAGTACGATAGGCGCAAAATATTTAATTTTTGATCCTATTAAAAAATGGGGAGAACGCAAGGTCAACTTATACAGCTACAAGGATAACCGCAGACTCAAATTAAGAGATTTAGTTCCTGCGGTTTCCATATTTGCAGGGGCTAATTTTGACTTTAGTGATGTCAATTCACTGACTCCACCCTCAGATTCTAAAATCTCTCCGCGTCTTGAGTTGATTACCCAAAACAATTTTGGACCTTGGGTATTTGTCACAAACATAATAGCTGACAGGGTCTCGACTGACTTTCCTTCTTATGAAGGCATATTTACACTCACCCATAGTATCAACTCAAAGTGGGCCGCATTTGGTGAGTTTCAAACTCTGATTTCTGATTTTTATAGCGATGATATAGCCCGCGCTGGCGGTGCCTATCTGATCAACCGCAACTGGCAAGTAGACGCAAGTGCCGCGGTAAATTTTAAGGATACACCTAGTTTTTACCAAGTGAATTTTGGCATGAGCTACCGCCTAGATTTTCATAAAGATCCAGTACCAGCTCAATAAACCTACCCTAGAATAGCATTCATGAGTATTACCGTAAAACGTATATCAAATAAAAAGGATATTAAACAATTTGTGAAGTTCCCCATGGATCTTTACAAAAACAACCCCTATTTCGTCCCTTCCATCATTAAAGATGAAGTGGATAATTTTGACCCAGAAAAAAACCAAGTCTTTCAAAATGCAGATTGCTGGATGTTTCTCGCTTTTCGCGAAAGCGAAATAGTCGGACGTATCGCTGCTATCATTAATCATCTAGAAGTAAATGATCAAGGTAAGCCTAAGATGCGTTTTGGGTGGATGGATATGGTCGATGATATTGAGGTGACAAAGGCGTTGCTGGCAGAAGTGGCCAAAATAGGCAAAGAAAACAACCTTGAGTACATGGAAGGTCCTGTTGGTTTTACCCAAATGGATAAAGCAGGATTATTAGTGGAGGGATTTGACGAGGTAGCCACCATGATCACATGGTACAATCATCCCTACTACAAAGAGCATATGGAACAATTAGGCTTTGTAAAAAGCGCTGAATGGGTAGAGTTCAAATTCATTCCTCCTAACCCGATTCCTGAAAGATTCCACAAATTTGCCGATTTGATCGCTAAGCGGTACGAGTTGACCCAACTCAAGTTCAAAAATATCAAAGAAGTAGAGCCGTATGTGGATGACATGTTTGAATTGCTCAACCAAACCTATTCAAAACTGGTCACTTATGTACCTATACAGCAATATCAAATTGACTTGTACCGGGAGAAATACTTGCCTTTCATCAATCCAGACTTTTTAGAATGTGTGGTGGACAAGGATGGTAAATTAGTCGCCTTTGCGATTACTATGCCTTCATTTTCTGAAGCTTTACAAAAAGCAAATGGTAAATTATTCCCTTTAGGATTTCTTCATTTATTAAAAGCCAAAAAGAAGAATACTCGCGCAGCATTCTATTTGATAGGTATTCATCCGCGATTACAAGGTAAAGGCGTCACCGCAATGATGTTCCGCAATGTGACTCAGAATTTCATGAATTACGGGATTGAAGTTTGTGAAACTAATCCAGAATTAGAAGATAACATCGCGGTTCAAGCCCTATGGAAAGATTATGATCCGACGTTGCACAAACGCAGACGCATCTACCGTAAAGACCTTTAAGTGGACAAACTAGACCCATCTCGCATCCTGTTTGAAGACAATCACTTGATTGCAGTCAATAAACTTTCTGGCGATCTTGTTCAAGGCGATAAAACTGGTGACTCCATTCTTCCTGATCTCATCAAAGAGTACATAGCAGTGAAATACGATAAACCTAGAGCCGTCTATCTAGGCGTTACCCATCGGTTAGATCGACCAACCTCTGGCGCTGTGGTGTTTGCGCGTACTTCTAAAGCATTGACGCGCATGAATAAACTATTCTCTGATCGTGATACAGAGAAGATCTACTGGGCTGTTGTAGAAGGACATGTGACAAAGGATAAAGAAAGTTTGACTCATTACCTAGTGCGCAACCCTAAGCAAAATAAAAGCTACGCCCACGATCATGAAGTTCCTAACTCAAAAAAGGCGACACTGCATTACCAATTGCTCCAACGTATGGACAATTACAGCCTGCTAGAAATAAAATTAGAAACAGGCAGGCACCACCAAATACGCTCACAGCTAAGCAAAATAGGCTTTGCTATAAAAGGAGATTTGAAATATGGTGCGAGACGCAGTAACAAGGATGCGAGCATACATTTACACGCAAGATCCTTATCTTTCATACATCCAGTGCGCAAGGAACCCGTAACATTTACGGCACCGGTTCCAGTTCATGACGCCATCTGGAATGCTATTGATAAGAATTTATGACACCTAAACAAGTACACCAGCTACAACTCGATTTTTTCAAGAAAAGAATCACCTTTGATTTTTCTTACCGTATCAAGGCCTTAGAAAAGTTAAAAAAAGTTTTACTAGAAAGAGAACAAAAGGTATACGAAGCCTTGAAGGCCGATTTGCGTAAAAGCGAATTCGAATCCTACGTATCTGAATTTCAAACCGTGATGGCGGAGTTGGATAGATACATAAAAAACACAGCCAAGTGGGCCCGACCTCAAAAGGTGAGCTCCACCCTACTTAACTTCCCTTCTAAGGCAAGAAGACACCCGGAGCCTTATGGAAATACACTTATCATCTCGCCATGGAATTACCCTTTTCAATTAGCAATGTCGCCCTTGATAGGAGCTATTGCGGCTGGAAATACAGTGGTTTTAAAACCCAGCGAATTTTCCACTGCCACCAGTGATATATTAAAAGAGATATGTAAAGAAAGTTTTGAAGCGAATCACGTGACTGTTGTTTTAGGTGATGGTGAGACTGCACAAGAGTTAACCGCGCTCAAATGGGACTATATCTTTTTTACCGGCAGCCCTGGCGTTGGTCAAAAAATTTATGAAGCTGCTGCAAAACATTTGACACCTGTAACTTTAGAATTAGGCGGTAAAAATCCAGCGGTAGTTCATGAAAGTGCAAATTTGAAGGTGTGTGCAAAACGCATTGTATGGGCAAAGTTCCTCAATAGTGGGCAGACTTGTATAGCGCCAGATTATATTCTAGTACATGAGTCTGTGAAAAATGACTTGGTACGCTTACTCAAAGAGACGATCACTGATTTTTTTGGGGAAAATCCTAAGGAATCTGCGGATTATCCACGTTTGATAAGAGAGAAACATTTTGAGGCATTACTGGAAATGATGGAGGACTCACAAGTAATTACTGGTGGCACTCATGACAAGTCTGATCTCTACATAGCTCCTACCTTGCTGGATGAACCTAGCCGAGAAAGTAAAGTGATGCAAGACGAGATTTTTGGTCCCTTACTTCCTCTTATTTCCTATCAAAACAAGGCAGAGGTAGAGCAATGGATCACTAGTTATGACAAACCCTTAGGGGCATATGTGTATACTGGCGATAAAGATTTTAGCCGTTGGTTTATCAATAGATTTTCATTTGGTGGTGGAGCGGTTAACGATAGTATCGTTCAATTTTTGAATGAGAAATTGCCCTTCGGTGGTGTGGGGACCAGCGGGATAGGCAGTTATCATGGCAAGAAAACTTTTGAAACCTTCAGCCACTATAAAAGTGTTGTGTACCGCGGCACTTGGCTTGACATTCCGTTAAAATACCCACCTTACACGATAAGTCTTTCGCTGGTAAAAAAAGCTTTTCGCTGGATTTGAAATAGGTTTAATAGCTTTTCATACTAGGTTCCCCAGCTTGCAAATAAAAGGTTAAGTTGATGTTATTTCGCTTTCGCGAAAGCGAACTTCCTTTATCTTTAAAACAAAAAGTCATGATCAAAGAAGGAACCAAAGTAAAATGGAGCTGGGGAAATGGGACGGCTGAAGGAACGGTTCAATCCACCTTTGTCAAAAAAGTGACTCGAACCATCAAAGGAAATGAGGTTACTCGTGAAGGTGAAGAAGGCAATAAAGCGTTGTATATTAAACAAGAAGATGGCGATGCTGTATTGAAGCTGGAAAGTGAAGTAGAAAGAGTAGACTAAAATAAGAGAATGAGCAATACCCTAATTTATAGCGGAATGACTGAATTCTTGATTCTATCCACAGTGGTAGGATTAGTGATTTATGGATTTCAACAATTTTCAGATTCTGGAGATCGTATGGCTATTAAGGTGCGCAAGGATGGCAGTCGCGAGTACGAAAGGGTATCTGCTGAGCCTGATACCACTTTGCCTCTTTGGATAAAGATTTTAATTTTTATAATTATCGCCGGTGTGCTATTTATGCCACTGGATTTCATACTTAACCGATCTTAATTATGGCAGAAATCATCAAACTTTACGAAGAAAAAACCGACCAAAAACAGCTGCGCAGGATTGCAAAAGCTATGAAAGAAGGTGCATTAGTCATTTACCCAACAGATACTGTTTATGGACTAGGTTGCGACATTACAAATAAGGAAGCTATTGAAAAGATCGCTCGCATCAAAGGAGTAAAATCAGACAAAGCCAACTTTTCCTTTATTTGTGATAGCTTAAGCAATTTGAGCGATTATACCAGTCAAATCGATTCTGGAACTTTCAAGCTTTTGAAGCGTAATTTGCCTGGGCCGTATACGTTCATTCTATCAGGAAACAACAATTTACCTGGAATATTCAAAAAGAAAAAAACGGTAGGTATACGCGTTCCAGATAATGCCATCGCCATTGGTTTAGTAAAAGAGTTAGGTAATCCTATTATTTCAACCTCTATTAAGGACGATGATGAAGTGTTGGAATATACCACAGACCCTAGTTTGATTGCAGAGAAATGGGACAAATTAGTAGACATAGTTATTGATGCTGGATTTGGAGGGAATATAGGATCTACAGTAATTGATTTGACCACTCCTGAACCTACATTGATACGAGAAGGAAAAGGAAGCACAGAACTTTAATCCCCAGTCTTAAGATACTAGCAAGCCTCTATTTTTAGAGGCTTTTTTATGTTTAAATAAAAGCAAATTCACAAAGCTTTACATATTTGAACTTGGAGATACGGCTATATTAGGTAAAACTTAAAATTAAAAAATGCCTTACTTAGAAAAAACAACTGCAAATAACGAGTCCAATATATCCATCTATTATGAAGACTACGGAATGGGAAAACCCATCATCTTAATTCACGGGTGGCCTTTAAGTGGTGATATGTGGGAATATCAAGTACCTGCGTTGATTGAAGCGGGACATCGTGTTATTACTTATGATCGTCGAGGTTTTGGTAAATCTTCAAGACCGTATGATGGTTATACCTATGAAAGTATGGCAGAGGACCTGCACAGTTTGATAAAAAAGCTAAGTCTTGAAAATGTCACTCTCGTAGGCTTTTCAATGGGCGGCGGTGAATTAGGCAAATATGTGGAAATGTTTGGAACTCATCATATTTCAAACTTGATTTTCATAAGTTCTATAGCTCCTTATATGCTCAAGACAGATGATAATAAAGAAGGAGTTCCTGAAGAGGTTTTTGAAGATATGAAAGCGAATGTTAGTAAAGATCGAGCTGGGTTCTTGAAAGGATTTGGTAAAGATTTTGTCAATTATAAAGATCATAAGGACAAAGTTTCTCAGGGAATGTTAGACCATAGTTTTTCTATTGCCGTGAGTGCTTCGCCTAAAGGAACTTTAGATTGCATTGATGCGTTTGGTAAAACAGACCTTAGAGATGCGATGAAAAAGATCGATGTACCTACTTTGTTCATACATGGTGATGCAGATCAGATTGTGCCTCCTGCCCCTACTTCAAAGCAAGGACATGAATTAGTAAAAGATTCAAAATTGCACATGTTCAAGGATGCTCCTCATGGCTTATTCTTAACTCATACTGAAGAATTGAATAAGGCAATCATTGACTTTTTAAAATAAACAGTGACAATTGAAAAAACACCCCTTAAAATCTATCGATTTTATGGGGTGTTTTTTCTATAGCATGCTTTTAATTAAATATTTTTGATATTTTTTATCAAATTTTTACTTAATCCTTTTACAAAAAGTTGATTTGATTGTATTTTGTAATAAAACTAATAACCTATGAAAAATATCGATAAAATTTTTGAAAACAATAAAGAGTGGATACAGTCCAAACTGGCTGTAGATGATAAATACTTTGACAAACTAGCTTCTGGTCAGGATCCTGATATCCTATACATAGGTTGCTCTGACAGCCGGGCAACTGCTGAAGAAATCATGGGCTTAGGTCCTGGAGAAGTTTTTGTACATAGAAATATTGCAAATA